>CAZUVM010000007.1:0-40220 GCA_964623885.1 uncultured Verrucomicrobiota bacterium | reverse complement strand
TGGCGGAAGGGGTGGGATTCGAACCCACGGTTGGGTTACCCCAACGCCTGATTTCGAGTCAGGTGCCTTTAACCACTCAGCCACCCTTCCCGCCGTTTGAGACTTGGATAAATAATCTGCTGCAATCCGGGGCCAAGGCAAGTTGATTTCGGCCTGCCTGACCGAGGCGGAGATCCGCTCATTTTCGGCTGCCACACCGCTCGTCTGACAGCCGCCAAACAGCTTCAACTCGTGAAAACGATCGCACGCGGTTTCCGCGAGAGCGGACTGGACCATTTAACTCTTTCCAGAGGGCATCCAGTTGCGTCAAGACGCGTGAGTCTCACGCGCGTGAGTCTCACGCATTATGCGTGAAATTCACGCTGCACATCGGGATCACAAACAAGTCGCAGGGCATGTTCGGGGGGATATCAGTCATTTCCATTGAGTTGTCAAGTGGCACCAGTAATGCTTATGCTCGCCCAGGATCAGAATGGCCTGCCGGATTCGAGGGTGTGAACAAAACCTGACACTCTCGGTAAAACCGGAATGCCGTGAAACGGCAATCAAAGGTATGCACTCTAAACTTGCTATTGCGGTGACTCCTTTTTTCAAGTCCTGCGGCACGGCGGTTGCCGCTCTTTTGCTCGGCGGACTCGTGGCTTCGGCCCGGCCGGACCTGCACCTGGTTTCAGCCCGCGACGCTTCGCAACCGGGGCCAGCGGGAGGAGGGGGAGACTCGTTCATGCCGATCCTCAGTGCCGATGGCCGTTATGTTTTGTTCGGCAGCACCGCCGCAAACCTCGCGTTGGCTGATAGCGGTGCGGCTTACCGTCCCAGCAACCCGCCGAAAATAAACGTCTATCTTCGCGACCGGCTCAGCGGCACCGCCAAACTAGTGAGCGTTAACTTAAGCGGCACAGGCGGCAGCGACGACGATTGCATCCCGCTTGGCCTATCGACGAACGCCCAATTTGCGCTCTTCGAGAGCGGTGCAACCAGCCTCGTCGCCGGCCATACCAACAGCCTTTGCGATGTGTTTGTGCGGGACTTGCTCAACAATGTTACGGTGCTGGTGAGTGCCAGCACGAACGGGACTGGCGCCAATGGCAAAAGTTTCTGGGATTCTGCCATGACCCCCGATGGCCGCTACGTAGCGTTCACGAGTGCGGCTAACAACCTCGTGCCTCGCTACACCAATGGCATTCCCGGCGTTTTCGTTCGGGACCTCTCGGCGGGGACCACGACACTCATCAGCGTTGATGCCAAGAACGCCATTCTTGATAATATCGGCGTCCCAGCTTCCCGTTCCGAAGCGCCGTGCATTTCGCCTGACGGTCATTATGTAGCATTTCTCAGCACGGCGACCAATCTGGTGCCAGGCGTAACCAGTACGGCAGAAATCTATGTGCGCGATTTGTGGGCTAGTGCCACACTGATCGTCAGTTCCAACGCCCACGCTTATATCGCCGGTCCGCTTCGTACCTATAGCCCCCGGCTGAGTGACGACGGCCAGTGGCTCGCTTTCCAGGCTTCTGCTGCTACGTCGCCTGCCAACGCCTATGTTTTCCGGCACAACATCGGAGCCGGAACAGACGAGTTGATAAGCTCAAATGCTGCGCCGCCCGAGGAGGATTATCGTTCCACTCAGACCCTCGACATGACGCCCGACGGCCGGTTCATCACCTTCATTGCCAGCACCAACGTGGGTGGCACTACGATTCCATGCGTGTTCCGCTGGGACGGGCAAACCGGCACGACCATACTTGTCAACATTGATATCAATGGCGGTGTGCCGGTCGGTTCAGTGGCAGAGTCCCCGCTGGTTGATGCCACCGGTCGCTACATTAGTTTCAAGTGCACCGGAGCGAACCTGACAACTAACCAGGTCGATAGCGGCCCACACTTCTATGTCCGCGACCTCCAAGCCGGCAGCACGACGCTGATTGATGCGAGCACCAACGGCATCGGTTCCGCAAGAGACCTTCGCAGTCCGCATTGCATGACCCCGGATGGGAGGTCAGTCGCCTTTGATTGCACTGATGCCGACCTGGTTCCACAGGATGACAATCAGGCTATTGATGTTTTTGTCCGCAACCTTGCCACCAGCCAATGCGAGTTGGTTTCCGTTCATGCGACCGGCCTGGATTCACAAACCTGCGCCCCGGCCAACAACAGTGCCAAACTCTCGCTTAGCGCTGATGGCCGATTCCTGGCCTTTGCCGCAACCACTCGTGCAGTGCTCGGCAATTGCACCAACAGCTACCGTGGAGTTTTTGTGCGCGACCTGGTTTACGGCACCAACCTGCTGGTCAGCGTCGATTCCAACGGACTGCCATTTGCCAACGGCGTCTCAACCGAGCCGTCGATCAGTGCCGACGGCCGTTTCGTGGTCTTTACCAGCGCGGCCAATAACCTGGTGAGCGGGGACACAAACGGCCTGCCGGATGTGTTCCGCCGTGACTTGCAGAGCGGCACCACCACGCTGATCAGCCAGAATGTCGCCGGCACCGGTCCGGGTAACTGCGCCTCCCATCGCCCGCGCGTTAGTCGGGACGGCCGTTATGTTCTCTTTTACAGCGCGAGCACCAACTTGGCCGTGAACCCTGTGTACCCTTATTATGGTTTCTTTGATAATCTTTTTCTGCGCGACTGCGCCCTCGGCAAAAACTGGGGACTGACAGTCGTGGACGTCCAGGCGGCCAGCATGAGTTTAGACGGTCGCTTCATAGCGTACTGTGGCAGCATCACTAATGGCGGGTTATCTGACTTCCTCTATGTCTGGGATTCGCAAGCGGCCAAAATAGTTTATACGAACAGTGCATTGCACTGGTTCGCACCTTTTGCGTTTAGTCCGAGTGGTCAATGGCTTGCCGTTCGATACGTAAAAACGATTCTGCTGGACCTCGTTGCTAACACGAATCTGCTTGTCTCTACCGACCTTGGTGGCAGCAGCGGGGGCTCTCGACCAGGCCTGCGTTTTAGCGGTGAAGGGCGTTTCCTAACTTACATTAGCAGCGCCGGGGACGTACCCCAAGATACGAACCGTATTTTTGACGTCTACCTGTATGATAGTTGGACCGGTAACCGGCAGTTGGTGAGCCAAAGCCCGATCACTGGGCAAGCAGGCAATGGCATATCCGACGCGCCTGACGTCAGCGCTGACGGCAGATATGTGGCTTATGAAAGCTGGGCCAGAGATATCGCTTCTCCGGTTAATGGTCTGAAAAACGTTTACCTCCGCGACATGCGAACCGGAGAGACGGTGCTCTTGAGCACCAGCATCTGGGGCGGCGGCACCGCCAATGGCGGCTCGGTCGGGCCCGTCTTTTCCGGCGACGGCCAAACTCTTGTGTTCCACAGCGCCGCTTCCGATCTCGTGACCAATGATTTCAATCAGGGGCCGGATATATTCGTCCTGAAGATCGCTTCGACCAATCCACTCCCTGCCTACGCGGGCCAGCTCATTTACGTGCCGCAGGGGCAAACCGCGCTCACACTCTCCTGGCCAGCCGCGCCCGGCTGCAGTTACCAGGTGCAATTCAAGGACAACCCCACGGATCCTATTTGGCGAGCGCTCAATAGCACGGTGACGTATACCGAGAACCAGGCAAGGGCCACCGACCAGACCCCTGGTGCAAGCCACAGGTTCTATCGCATCGTCGCTTCGCGGCCGTGAAGGACAAGGATTATGCGCTCGTACTCATGATGTCGGCGCGCGAACCACAAACCAAACCGGACTCGAGACTATGTTGAAATCAGACCAAAAAGCCCAAGCCTTTACCCTAATTGAGTTGCTCGTCGTAATCGCCATCGTCGCAATTCTGTCGGCCATGTTGCTGCCGGCTCTGGCCAAGGCCAAAGCCCGCGACCAGAGCCTTAGCTGTGCCAACAATTTGAAGCAAGTGGGCGTTGCCTTCCGCACTTGGGCACTGGATAACGGCGATGCTTATCCGATGCGCGTCTCAACCGCCGCTGGTGGCTACTCAGATTATGTTGGTGTTGCCCGCACGGTTGTCTCCACCCAGAGCGGCAGCAGAGGGGCCTTCGGCTTCTTCATGTGCATGTCGAATGAATTGAACACACCCAAAGTCGTAATGTGCCCCGCTGAGCCGGATAGCATCCGCTTGATCTCCAGCACATTCTCAGGCGTAATCCCGGCCGGATCGGCCATGATTCCGTTCACCAACGATATGAACATCAGCTACTTCGTCGGTGTGGACGCGGTCGATACCATGCCGCAGATGTTCCTGAGCGGCGACCATAACCTGGGCAGCGGTAGCCCGCCCACACAGGCCTATGACGGCCCCTATCCGACTGCCAGTCCCTACTGCAATGCTTCCCTCGGCACCAATTTCCCGGCCAACAATACGAGCGTCGGCTGGCTCGACAACATGCACCAGAAGCAGGGTAACGTCGGTCTCAACGATGGCAGCGTGCACCTGTTCAGCCGATCCAGCCTGCAAGACGCCCTGAAGCACTCAGGAGACCTCGGCGGCAATTCCAACGGCACCTTCCTGAGCCCGCCTGGGTGCAGCCCGGTGAACGTGAATCGTATTGAGATTCCGTAAATGATGGATCACCCCTCCCGTTAAACAGATCCCGTGCCCTAGTTGTCACCCTTCCAACCCTTATGCGCTCGGTTTCCCAGCCCCCGCCTTCGGCCTTCGCGTAGTGTGACCGGGGCCAAGTCAAGTTGATTTGGGCCTGATTCCGCGCCTCGACATTAGCCCCAAAAGGTGCCATGATTGCCTGTGGTTTCGGACAAATACGAACGATTACGCGCCCTGATACGGTCCTATGGCTCGTGCCTCGTGGCCTATTCAGGTGGTGTCGATTCCGTGTTCCTGGCGTATGTCGCCCGGGACGTGCTGGGTGACAAATCACTTGCTGCGATCGCCGATTCTCCGAGCCTGCCTCGGCGGGAGTTCGATCAAGCCCTGGCGATTGGGCAACAGTTCCATTTCCCGGTGCGGGTGGTTCGCACCAGCGAGTTCGAAAACCCCGATTACCTCGCGAACCCCAGCAACCGTTGTTTTTTCTGCAAACACGAGCTTTTCACCGAATTGGAGCCCCTGGCCAAAGCGGAAGGCTTCGCCGTAATCGCGTATGGCGAGAACGCCAGCGACGTGGGTGATTTCCGTCCCGGCGCGCAGGCTGCCGCGCAGTTCCAGGTCTGCGCCCCGCTTAAGGAAGCCGGCCTGACCAAGGCAGAAATCCGTTCACTTTCGGCTGAACTCGGGCTGCCCACGGCCGATAAACCCCAAATGGCCTGTCTCAGCTCACGCATCCCGTATGGCGAGGCGGTGACACCTGAGAAACTGCAGATGATCGAAGGGGCAGAAAATATTCTGCGCGATCTGGGTTTCTATGACGTGCGCGTGCGCCACCACGAATTGCGCGGCAACCTGGATACCCGGCCAACGTTAACTCATCTGGCGCGAATAGAAGTCGGTCCAGTCGAGCTGCGGCGATTTCTGGAAGATGGAATTTCGACTAAGGTGGCCGAGGCGCTGAAAAAAGTCGGGTATGCGCACGTCACTTTGGACCTGCAAGGTTATCGTCGCGGCAGCGCAAACGAGGCGCTTAAAACTCCCTGATCAGCGTCACGTCTCCGCCAAAGTCGGTCGACAACACGCGATTGCGGCTCAGGGGAACGACCGTGTTCAGCAGCCCAACACCAATCTTGTGTTCCCAGGGAATGGCACCCGTCCGTGAGTCCAGGGCAAAAAGCAGCCCGTTCTTCGTTCCATAGAACACGACGCCGCCCTTTTCGACCAGCATCGCGGAGTTAATGTCGTAGCCGAAGTGCGCATTTTGCTCCCAAACCTTCTGATGGTTTCTGGCTGAGAACGCATAAAAAAAGTCGTTCATAGCGCGGACATAAACATACTCCGGATTCCGGCCGAGACCGATTGATTCGCGCACTTTGTATTCGCCGGTGCGCCAAAGCTGCTTGCCGGTAGCAGCACTGATCGCAGTCATTTGCCGGTCCGGCGCTACAAGGAATATCTTGCCATCGGCCGCAACGGGCCAGCACGCGGCCGGCGAATACAATACGCCTGGATGGTCCCCCTTCCAACTCCAAGCCAATTCGCCCGTTTGGACATCGATGGCATACAGATTCTGGTCCCACGCGCCAAAAATCACCTTGTTTTGGTAAACCAGCGGTCTGGTTTCCACAAAGCCGCCCAACCCGCCGAATTCCCACGCCGGCTTTCCGTCTGCGAGCTTCAGTGCCCGAAATTCTCTCTCGCTGGATCCGATAAAGACTCTCCCATTTGAAACGACTGGAGAAGCAACCACCGGCCGCTCGGTCTGAACACGCCAGACTTCCTGACCGCGGTCGGCGGTTATCGCGTAAATATTCCCGTCGGTTGAACCAAACACAGCCAACCCATCCGCAACGGCGGGTGTCGAATAGACCGGGCCTTTTGTTTTGAATCTCCAAAGCACCTTCCCGTTTTTTAACGCCAGCCCATACACTGTTCCGGAGGCGTCGCCGATCACCACGACGTGTTTCGCAACGGCCGGGGTGCTGGCGATCAGGTAACCTGTGTTGAAAGTCCATTGCGCCTCCACCTTGGGATATCGCCCGTTCACCGAAAAATCTGGGCGCGGGTAGCGATTCGTATCACCAGCGAAATCATGTCTTTCGAGCACGACCGAGTGCCAGGGTTCCTTGGTTTGTTGGCCGGTAATCCGCTCGGAAAAAATCATCCGCCCGTCATTCACTTCAACCAGATTGAACCCTCCGATTTTCGCGCTCGCGCGCAGGTTCGACCGGCCCATGGTGCCCGGGATCCCTTCAAACATCAGGCGATGGTTGGCATGGCCATGGCCGCACAACACCGCCTGTGCGTTGTATTGCTTGAGGAGGTCGAGGACCTCATACCAATTGGCGATCCCGTCATCGATCGGGTAATGGGTGACGAAGATCACCGGCTGATTCGTATCCGGCATCGCTCTCAGTGTGTCCGCCAGCCAGCGCACGTCCTGGGGCGCCCAGAATCCGTCTCCCATCTTCATCACCGGCCCTTCATGCATCCCGATAAAGCGATAGCCACCCGCTTCGAAAACGAACCGATCCTCTCCCCACAGCCGCGGGAAGTCTGTCGCCCCGGACTCCGACCACTTGGTGTCGTGATTGCCAGGAATCACGTGGCACGGGAGTTTCAGCCCATCGAGGATCTCCTTTGCTTCGCGAAATTGCTCGAGTGAACCGTATTCCGTGACATCCCCCGAAATGACCACGAATGCGAGGTCCGTCATCGAGTTGATGTCCTGCACCGTTGCCCGCAAATCCGCCGCCCCTGTGCTCGATCCGACATGTGTGTCGCTCAGGAATGCAAACCGGAACCCATCGCTCGCCGCAGAAAGAACCAGCGGCGCTGCCAGATAGAAAAAGATTAGCCACCAGGCCAGTGACTTCGGCAGACGCTTTAGTTTTTCATTGGTTTGCATTGAAACGAAGCATCTCATTCAGTGGCGGTCACGGTCAATCAACTTTACCGAAGGCTGAGCGGACCGGAGCGCGGACAGTCTTGTCCGCAGCAACGTTCAAAGCTTGCTCGCACAGGACTGTCCGCGGTCCGCGCCAGATTTCGTCGCAGGTTGCGGACTGTCAATGCTTGCCCGACTCGTGCATGAAAGCGTTAACGGCTTTGATGCCGGATTCCTTGATCACATCCATCACCTTCACGATCGTGCCCCACGGCGCAGCTTTGTCGGCCATGATCGCCACCCGTAGGTCAGGCTGGCCGCCAACCTGGCGCAGCAGTTCCGCCTTGAGGCGTTCAATCGTGACCGGTTTGGCATCCGTGCCTAGCCGCAGGCTACCGTCCGGCTCGATGCTGACGATCAGTGGCGCGTTTTCGTTGGCGCCCGTTTTGACGGCCTGTGACGATTCAGGCAATGCCAGCTTAAGCGCGGGCTGCTGCTTGAAGGTCGTCGTGACCATCAGAAAAATCAGCAGCACTATGAGGATGTCGATAAGCGCGACAATAATGATGGCAGGCGGCTGCCGCCGTTTTTTAGCGTAGAAACGCATAGAATACCTTGTTCATAGGTGATGCGTGATGCGTATGGCCCATGACTTGGCAGAAAACTAACTCATCGCCGCTTCCTGTGTTTCAACCTTGGTCTTTTGCTTTTGAACTTCCGCTGTGACTTTGGACTTTAGAACACCTGCTTGGATTTCTTCACGATACTGCCGTTGAACAAATTCATCGCAAATCGTTTCCATCTCGACCGCGAGGCCCTCCACCTTTTTGGTGTAGTAACTCCAAAAGATGAGTGCCGGAATCGCTATGAGCAAACCGAACAGTGTCGCTCGCAAAATGAGCGAAATGCCCTTTGCCAGTTCGGCGGCGTCGACCTGCCCTGCTTTGCCGACATTACCGAACGCCGTCATCATGCCCAGAATGGTGCCGACCAGGCCCAATAGCGGCGCGATGCCGACAATGATTTCCAGCACCACCAACCCGCGCTCGAGCTTGGCGATCTCGTGCCGCGCGCGGGTTTGCAAGCCATCCACAGCTTCGGTCTTCGGCCAATCAAGGTGGTCGGCGGCCAGCAGCAGCAGCCGGCTTATCGGCGAATTGTTCTGCTGGCACACGCGCCGCAACATCGGCACATCGGCAGCGGTTTGGCAAGAATCCACCGCGGCTTCGACCGCCGCAGGCACGACGCGGCGCCGCCGCAAGGCGAAGCCGCGCTCGATCACGAAGGCCAATCCAATGGTCGAGGTCAGAATCAGCAACAGGTAAACAATGGGTTCCATAATCAATAGTAAAAGAAAGTGAACTGGATGTGTCGAATCTCGCCCAGACTCCGGCGCATATCCGGTGGGAAAGGCGCGTAAGGGCTGGGTTTATCCACGGCAGATTGGCAGAGCATTGCCGGGATCTCGCCCGCGGTATTATCGCCCACCTTAAGCCCCGTGATCCGTCCATCCGAGTGTAGATCGAACTGGAGCACGACCTTGCCGCCGAAATCCGAGGCATACTTCTGATTGTCGAGCAGGTTGTACCAGCACTGGCGAACGGCATCGATCAGCGCGCGGTCGTAGGCTCCAAAGGGTGTGGCCATTGTATCCAAAGAAAAATCAAACCGGCGGTGGACGCCACCTTCCTGCATCATCTGCATGCCGGGCGGGCGTCGCTCGGGATGTGTGGCCAAGGCCTCGGCCAGAGTGCGCGGCTTCTCATGGGGCGCTTCACCGGGATCTGGCTTCGGATTGGTATCCGGCTTGGCCATGGCCAAGTCGCCCGGGCGTTCGGTAGGTTTGGCTTTCTCCTCGGGCTGGTCCTGCTTTTTCTGCACCATCTCAAGCTGCTTGGGCGGTGGCGGGCTTGGCTGTAATGGCGTGTACTGTTGCCGCGGCACGTCATGAGTCATTGGAAAATCCTTCTGGACTCCGGTGACTTTAGGAACGTTCGAGTCCTGGTCCGGCACCGGATTGCCGGCCAGGGAGTTCTTATCAGAATAATATTTGGCCTGCTTAGGCGGCTCCGGAGTGGCCTGCGCCTGACTTACGTCCACGAAGACCAACGGCACCTCGCGCTCGCGCAGCACCAACGGCGGTGGTGAGGTCTTGGCGACGGCTTTATCCACTAACTTTTTAATCGGCTCCAGCCACGCAGGCCAGTGAAGGTGATCCCAAAGATGATAACGTTGGCCGCCGTAATAGCCGCCAAAAATCAGCAGGTGCAGGGCAATCGAAATGGCAAAGGCCCACGCCAGGCGCGAGTTATCGGCCTGTTCCAGGCGCCAGGTCTCCCTGGCCATTCCGGCAACATTCATGCCCTATCATTTTGCCGCAGACCCGCCATAGCGGCAACTCGGAACGAACCCGACACATTATAGGGCATTTTGGTTCAAATTGAAGATTGAAAGTTTGGAGGCGTAACGGACAATGGCGGCGACGAAAGCGGGCGGACGAGGGACTTATGAAGAAGAAACAACTGATCCAGCGTTACCGGGTAACCGACGGCAAGCAGTTTCGCTTAACGGACATCGATCCGGCCGATACGTGGAAACTCGATTCCAAGGAAGAAGCGCAAGAATGGCTGGAAGCCGGCGTGGCGCAGTTGAGCGAACTGCAGGCGCGGTTGTATGCCCGGAACCAGTGGTCGGTCCTGCTGATTCTTCAGGCGATGGACGCCGCGGGGAAAGACGGGACCATCGCGCATGTCATGTCCGGGGTCAACCCCCAGGGCTGCCAGGTGTTTTCATTCAAGGTCCCTTCGGACGAAGACCTGAACCACGATTTCCTATGGCGCTCAACCAAGTGCCTGCCGGAACGGGGGCGGATTGGCATCTTTAACCGATCTTATTACGAAGAAACCCTCGTGGTTAGGGTCCATCCCGAGCTGCTCGCACGGCAGAAATTGCCGCCTGAGTTGGTGACCGAGGACCTTTGGAAACAACGGTTCCAGTCCATTAACGATCTGGAACGCCATCTGGTCCGGAACGGCGTGCTCGTTCGCAAGTTCTTCCTGCACCTGTCAAAAAAGGAGCAACGGCGGCGGCTGCTCAGTCGCCTCGAAGAATCCGACAAGAACTGGAAGCTGTCGCTAGCCGATATTCGTGAACGCCAACGTTGGAACGATTACCAGCAGGCCTATGAAGACATGATCCGACACACGGCAACCCCACACGCGCCGTGGTACGTCGTGCCGGCAGACCACAAGTGGTTCACGCGACTGGTGGTGGCCGAGGTAGTCGTAGACGCGCTCAACTCTCTCGACCTGGCTTACCCGAGCGTTGGCGAAGAAAAGCGGCGCGAGCTGGCGGCGGTCAAGAAGGCGCTGGGAGCGAAGTGAAGGACGAAGGGCCCGTTACTTTTCTTCTTTCAGCACGGCGAGGAATTCCTTCATCGCCGGCGAGAGCACTTTGTTCTTTTTGTAAATCGCGGCGAGCGGCCGGTAGAAATCGCCATCGTCGAGGGCAACCTGCGCGAGGCTCTGTTTAGCGACCTCCTGCACGACGGTGCTTTGAGGCACAATGGCAACTCCGGCGTCAATTTCCACAGCGCGTTTGACCGTCTCAATATTGTCGAACTCCATCACGTGTTGGACATGCACGCCATGGTCTTTGAGCAGACGGTCGAGCGCTTTGCGGGTGGGGATGTCCGGCTCGAACCCGATGAATTTCTGGCCCGACAGCGTTTTCAAACGCACGGATTTGCCTTTGGCCAGCGCGTGCTGGGGATGGCAGATAAGGACAAGCGGATCTTTACGCAGAGGGAAGATTTCGAGCTTGTTATCACGCACCGGATAAGCCACCAAACCGAGGTCGACCACGTTGCCAATCACATCCTCATATACCTGATTCGCGCGCCGGTATTCGACATGCACGTTCACCGTCGGGTAAGCCTTCAGGAATTTCTTCAGGTACGGCGGCAGGTCGTGAAGGCCAATGCTGTAAATAGTAGCGACGCGAATCGTGCCCGAAATAATATCTTTGATTTCCTGCAGCTTGTTTTCCAGAGCGTTGAAGGTGTTCAAAACCTGCTTGCTGTAATCGTAGAGCACCTGACCTTCGCGCGTGAGACGAAACCGCTTTTTGCTGCGCTCGATCAGCAACGACTTGAACAGCCGTTCCAGCGAGCTGATCTGCTGGCTCACGGCCGACTGCGTCACCTGATTGATCTGCGCCGCCTTGGTAAAACTCTCCGTTTCGGCCAGGTCGCAGAACACTTTCAAGCTCTCGATTTGCATAAGGCAAGGGAATACTCAATCGCTTGCTTTCAGTCAACTAATGTTTTCTTAAAATGGTCATAATCCAAAATAGAGGCGAAACCGACGAGTTCGCGGCGAAACGGGCGAGCAAAAGCCGGCAGGAATCCAAACCGGAACGATTCAGTTTAACCAAGGTGAACACATAGCTCGGCACGGACGAGAGAATAAAAAACCGGAGGCGCTAGACCCGAAATTCGAACAGGGAAAAGACAGGATGAACAGGATGCGCTAGAAACTGAACAGAAGCACACGAAGCAAATAAAGGCGAGGGAGAATGGTGTAACACGCAGTCAACGATTAATGGTTTCCAACCGGCCGGTATTCTGGGGGTTGCCTCGGAACTTGGGCCAGGGCGACTGGGCGAGAGACACGGGCAAGGCGACCTTAAGAGCCTTATACGAATACGGCCCGGGAATGTAAATCAGCCCCTGAGTCCCACAAGACGGAGACGCGTAACCCTGACCATAAAGGTAGTATGTCCAGCGGAACTGATCCGGTTTTTCGAGATTGATGAGCAGACCGTAATGGGAGATGAAACAGATCGAGTCGTCGGCCAATGCCAGGGGTGCGGCATCTATCGATTGTTCGTAAGGCTGGACCCATTTCTTCGTGCCGTCAGGTTGGATTGCCCAGAGTTCCACATTCACCCCGACATAAATCATCCCGTCCGCGCCAATGACCGGCGAAGATTCGGTGATGCCGCCGGTCCTCAGCCGCCACTTGAGGTCGCCGCTCGGCTTCAGAGCGTAGAACCAACCATCAACGGACGTAAAATACAACGTTCCATCCTTATCAATGCCCGGCGAGGAAACGACCGGGGCCCCGGTGCCATATTCCCAGAGCTTGGTACCGTCCGGTCGCAAAGCATAGAAGTTGTGGTCATGAGAACCGCAATAGATCCGGCCGACTGTGTCAACCGCCGGCGAGGAAACGATCGGGCCGCCTGTGGGGAAAGCCCACTTCTGCGTCCCATCCCGGCTCAACGCATAGAACTTCTTGTCCCAGGACCCGAAATAGATCGTGCCGTCCGAGCCGATGGCCGGCGAACTATCGACCCAGGCGCCGGTTTTAAACCGCCACTTCTCATGTCCGTCGGGGCCGACGGCAAAAAAATAACGATTGCGGCTGCCGAAATAGACTGTCCCATCAGAACCGATCGCGGGAGAGGACCGAATCTCGCGCCCCGAATGAAAGACCCACTTGCTGGCTCCTTCAGGATCGACTGCCTGCAAGTCTCCCCCCCAGGTGCCGAAATAAACCGTGCCGTCCGGCGCCACGGCTGCGGAAGAATCCGAATATCCGCCAACCGGCACGGTCCACACATTGCTTACCGCGATGGTTTCGGAATTGCCGTTGGCCGTAAACGCCAATAAGACGGCCAGGAAGATGAACCGGGCGTCCGTGGAAGTTCTGCAAGCAGCAAAAGCCAACACCGGCCCAGCCTATCAGGGTGGTCAGCGGTGGCAAGGTATCCATTCCTCCCCTTTCCACTCTTAATCATAATCGTAATCTTCTCCCCTCCTTAATCTAGCCGTTGCTCATGCGCTTCACGGGGACCGGGAAAGAACGAGAAGGGATTACGATTAAAATACGATTACGAACATGGACCAGAGAAAGTACCAGGGAAATTCCTAGGATCCGGGATCGAGCGTTGACAGCTATGCGCGGCCCGTCGTTAACTAGGGAGGATTCAAAAACCAACACAATCGAAATTACAACAACAGCATGAGCACTCCCATTAGCAGCAACAACGGCAGCTCCAAGAACGTCCTCAACTCGGATGTTGAACTCAAAGGCACCCTCAAGTTTTCTGGCGAACTCACCTTCGATGGAAAACTCGATGGCGATATCAACTCCGACGGCACGTTGAACCTGGGCGATAACGCCGTGGTCAAAGGGACCATCGACGTCGGCTCCGTCATCGTGCGCGGCAAAATCACGGGCAATATCATCGCGAAGGACAAAATCGACCTCAAAGCCAGGACCGAACTGTTCGGCGATGTCAAATCAGCCAAGCTGGTGATCGAGGAAGGCGTCACCTTTGTGGGCAAGACGGAAGTCAATCCGAACAAGGTTGCACCGACTGCGGCCCCCACCAATCGCGGTGAGGCTCCCAAAGTGGCGACACCGAAGGCGCCGGGACTGTAACAGGCCAAATCCGGATATCCGGGATTGCAACGCAGGGCGACCGTCGAAATCCGCGAGCCGCCCGTCGAAGCGTATAGGGATGCTTTTGCAAGTCGGCTAATATCCCTCCGTGCTTCGGAATCTCGGGCCGCTATGCTTCGCGACGGTATGATCGCGCCCCTGTGTGTAGCGCGGGCGTCCTCGCCTGCGGGTTCTGGCAGCGTCTCGCCGCCCGAACGGCAATTGTTCAGCATGCTCCCTCTAATTCGGGTTTCGGATTTTCGTCTTTTGACGCTAGAATCCTGAGGAATGCCGTCGAAACCTGCCATAACCTCAGCGGACACTATCCGGATTGCCTGTCCGCGCTGCGGCTATGCCCAGTCCGAGCCGCGCCTGGCTTACTCCACGATCTGCAAGAATTGCCAGCAGCATTTCCGAATCCAGGAAGCGCTGCACCCGACCGCCAAAGCCGCGAAGGTGACCATCGAACAGCGCAAGGTGCGCTGTTTCCAATGCGGCACGGAATTGGAGGCGCCGAAAGCCGCCGCTTCCACCATGTGCAAACGGTGCAGCGGCCATGTCGATCTGAGCGACTACCGGATAGCGACAACGGTTTCCAAAAACTTCCGCACCCACGGCTGGCTGGTCGTGGAGGAAAAGGGCTATTTGCTCAACACCGAGTCGCGCGTGGGAGACGCGGTCCTCAAAGGGCGGATCATCGGCAAGCTCGTGACCTCCGGCGCGCTGGAAATCCACACCAGCGCCAATATCAAAGGTCAATTCAGCGCGGGCCGGCTTGTCATTCCTGCCGGAGAACGCTTCAGATGGCCCGAGGAACTGCGGGTGGGTGCGGCCGATATCGGAGGTGAGCTGGCGGCAAACCTGCGCAGCGAAGGAACTGTCGTGCTGCGCTCAACCGCGCGCTTCTTTGGCGACGTGACCGCGGCCAATATGGTGGTCGAAGCCGGAGCTGTGTTCGTCGGCAATGCCAGCATTGGCACGAGCAGTAACGAGGTTGCGGGCGCCCCCAATCCGAAGCCAACCATCGTCGAGGCTATCGCCGCACCGACAGCAAACAGCGAAGAACCCCCTAAAACCGCGAGCGCGACTCGCCCTCGACGACCCGTCGCAACACCGAGAGACGCGCGCTAGTTTAGACGCTCTTTCCCGCAACCGCCGTCTTCTGCGTTTCCTGGTACCCAAATAGCCGGTCGCGTTTGATCACGGCCACAATCGGCTCCGGAACCCACTGCTCCCAGGCGCCGTCTCCCGCTTCAAGACTGGCCAGGACTTCGCGCCGGCGGATACGGACCAGCTCGGTGCTGTACTTGCGAATCGGCTGGACGTATCGGTTCTCCAGCAGGTGCGCATAGAGGTGTTTCAAGTGCGGCGCGACAGGATAATTCTCCGTGGTAATGAGTTGGCCGGATTCCAGGTCGAGATGGGGATAGACGTAAAGGCGCGAGGGATTCTTAAAAAGCTGGCCCAATCCTCCAAGCATGCCTCCCTCGCTTTCGTTGTAAAAGCTCTCATCAAAGATCTCACTTAGATTCGAGGCGCCGAGTGCGATTCCCAGTGGACGATTGGTGTAGCGCGACAAATACGACGCCAGCCGATGAAATCGGCGGAAATTCGACACGAGAACGGTTTGTCCCAAGGCCCGCAGCATTTCGGCTCGATGCAGGAAATCTTCCGCATCAATGATTCCGCCTGTAGTCAGATGGCGCAGTGTCATTTCCATCAGCACCACCGGCGCCTCACCTTTCAGTTCCGGTTCCTGGATGAATTGCTCGAGTCCGCGTTCCAACACATCGAGGCTAGCCTTCGTAACGGGTCGGAAGCTGCCGCGCTGCACCATCACCGGCTTATTGTACAACACTTCCGCCCATTGAATCGCTTCCCCTTGTGCTGTGAACATCGCCGCTTCAGTCAGACCTTCGCGCACCAGTTGCAGCGCCATCAGCCGATTATCGACTCCAGTGAACGCCGGACCTGCAAACCGGATCATGTCCGCCTCAACGCGTTCCCAGGTTAGGTTGTCCAGCAGCGATCGAATCAGTGCATCCTGGTCCCGGTGCAGGTAAAACGTGCCGTGAATTAAATTCACCCCCATGACCCCCAGAGCTTCCTGCTGCCGAAAATTCTCTTTGTCCAGCATCCGCACATGCAGGTAGATCTCGGAGGGATCCGCGCCCGGCTCGGCCTGGAACTTGATGCCCAGCCAGCCGTTTCCTTCCTCTTTGCGCGTAGCCACCGTGTTGGCGAAAGCGAAAAAGGCGGTGGTCCCACCGCGTTTTTCATCGAGCCGCTCCAGCAGCAGGTCGTACTCGTAATCGAGCATTGCCTTCAGACGACGCCGGCTTACATAACGCTCCGTGGGGCCGTAAATCGCATCGCTAACTGCCATGTCGTACGCGGAGATGGTTTTGGCTACCGTCTTGGCCGCGCCGCCCACGCGGAAAAACCACCGCGCCACCTCCTGCCCCGCGCCTATCTCGGCGAACGTGCCGTAGCGCCGGGCATCCAAGTTAATTTGGAGCGCCTTTTGCGCCGTGTCTGTTTTCTCGTAAGGCATGGAAACTAAGCAGAGCCAGGACGTTTTGGCTTCGTGGAAAACACTCTAGCTCCCCCACCCGCGCCCGCAAGCCGAGAAGAGATTAGGCAGAAAGTCCCGGCTTCGCGTTGTGCTGTGCTTACTTGCGCAGGCGATAGTACTTGGCCGAATTCGTCACCGGCTCAAGGACGTAGCGAATGCTGCCGGCCAGGGTCGAAGTGCCGGCGTTGCTCGACCAGGAATCTGGCGGCGTGAGGAGATATCTCGACTCGAGAACGTAATTGGACAACGCGGACGGCCAGGACACCCGGATCTGATTCGTCATGAGTCGGATAGAAAGCAGCGCCAACGGTTGAACCGTGCTTACAGTAGTGAACGTATTGTTAGCCGGGTTAGGATCCGGATTATCACTGGTGACCGTAGCGTAATCGGCAATGATACCCGAGCTATGTGGCCTCACAGTAATGGTCAGAGTTATCGTGCTTTGGTTTGCCAGCGTTCCGAGGCTGCCAAATATCGTGCTTCCGTTTGTCGCCCAAGTGCCCGCGGTCACCGAAGCATTCACAAAGTCCACCGAGCTGGAGAGCAGGTTAGTCCAGCGCAGATTCGGCGCATCCCAGGGTCCGGCATTCCCAAAAACGATTGTGTAGACCAGGTTACTGCTCTGGGTGACCGGCTCAGGGGCGGCGCTTCCGTACGCAGTGACGTCGCTGGTGTAATCGAGCAGGAAATTGGCAACCGTCGTATTCGTCCCGGCCGGCGCTTCGACGGTGATCGGGCCGGTCTGTGCTCCCGGCGGTACTGTGGCCACGATTTGGGTGTTGCTGACTGAAACAATCGTCGAGTTGGTGCCGTTGAAAAGCACACGCTTGGTTCCCAGAAAACTTTGCCCAGTAATGGCCACATTCGTGCCTGGCAAACCATGTGTGGGAACGAAATTGGTAATAATGGGAGCAGCGTAGAATAGGGCACTGCTACTGACCGTTCCAGCCGGCACCGTCACTGAGATCGGTCCAGTAACGAAATTGGTCGGCACTATGCATATCAAGGTCGTGTTGTTTGTCGGCGGAGTAAACGAGGCAGAAGTCCCGTTGAAAGTCACGGCCGAGGCGCCGAGAAAGTTTTGGCCGCTCAGGATGACCGTGGTGCCGGGCGGACTGTTCGTTGGGCTAAAACTGACGATCGTGGCCGGCACGTAAAACAAGGCCGAATTGGTATGACTCCCGTCCACCGTCGAAACACTGATCGGACCGGTCGTGGCCCCCGTCGGCACGGTTGCCGTCAATTGGCCGAAGCTGACTCCGCTAATCGATGTCGCTTGAGTTCCATTGAACCGGACCATCGGGGTGCCAACATTAAAATTCGCGCCTGTGATAGTAATGCTACTGACGCCGGGAATGCCGAAATTCGGCGAGAAACCAAATACGGTCGGCTGGACGATGAAATTGCTTGGGGAAAAGGCCGAGCCGGCGGGCGCAATCACGCGCATAAGCCCGTCGCTTGCCCCGTTTGGGACGGTGGCTTGAATGGCCGTATTACTCAACACAGTGAAGCTCGCGGCCGCCATTCCGTTGAACGTGACCGAATAAGTATTCGAAAGGCTTGTGCCCATCAGGATAACGTTGGTACCAGACCGACCTGTGCCTGGCACCATTCCGGTGACTGCCGGCGGCACGAAGAAGTTCGTAATCGTAGTGTTAGTGCCGAGTGTGCCCAGCGCCGATATTGGACCAGTCGCCACGTTTGCCGGCGCGGTGATTTGCAGCGCGGAATCGCCTTGGACGAAAAGGTTGCTGCCAGGCACCCCGTTAAACTTAACGCTGGTCACCCCGGTAAAAAACCTTCCACTCACATTAACGACGGTTCCCGCCCCACCGGTGACCGGCGTGAACCCAGTGATGTACGGGCCCGGGCCAATGACCAGAAAGTTTGGACCGTTGCTCACGCCACCACCAGAACTTGTCACCGCCACCGGACCGCTTTTGGCGCCGTACGGCACCGTCACGGTCAGGCTATACCCGTCCGCCGAACGGCTGGGCGGCCCTGCGGCAACTCCTCCAAACGTGACTGATAACGCGTTGGTCAAGTGCACGCCACTAATGAAAATGCCGGTATCGTTCGTCGCCCCGAAGGTCGGAGAGACACTGGAAATATAAGGCCCCGAACCGATCGGAAGAAAATCGTCCGTCGTATAGCCAATTGAGCCCGTCCCCAACTGAACGCCCAGCGGTCCCGTTCCAATGCCCGAAGGTACTGTGGCCTGAATTTGGGTGTCGCTGATTACAACAAAAGCGGGAGTCACGTTTTGCCAGAAATAAAGGTGAATATTGGCCTGGTTGAAACCACTTCCGTAAACGTTGATCTTGTCGCCCGCCGCGCCAACCTCCGGTGAGAAGCTGTCAATAATCGGCTGGACGGCCCAAACCGGGAAGCCGCAACAACACCAAAACAGCGCAACATGCCTTAAAACGGAACTATGGTTCATACTTCTTTTAGGAGGCGCGTGCGCCACGTACTTTACTGAGTCAATCAAGAAAAGGGATAGCAGACTCGCATCCAAAAGCAAGCTCGACGTGGTCTGTTGCTTGTCATTGTGTGAGCGTTTGCACAAATTTTTAGGCATGCTTGTCGTCAAAATTTTCCGTGTCCTTCCTAAACTGCGCGTGCTAAACCTGCCGGAATGAAACGCACTGTCCCCTGCTCACAGACAGCCCTGAAACCGGGCGGAGTACACCGGATCAGGCAGCTATTTTGGCGCAATCTGCTCTTTTGCGCAGTCCTCCTGGCAGCGGCTCATAATGGCGCAGGTCGCGGCGCCAGCTTGGGCTTGTTTGAAGCCGAGACTGAAATTGGTCATCCCGCGCACTCAGGTTCAGTTGATTTCAATCTCTCCGGCGGTTCCTACGAGATTGCGGGCGGCGGCGCCAACATGTGGTTCACGAACGACTCGTTTCATTTTGTTTGGAAACGTCTGAGCGGCGATTTTTCCTTGCAAGCAGGCATCGAATGGCTCGGAACGGGCGGCAATGCCCATCGCAAGGCCTGCTTGCTCATTCGCCAGGACCTTAGCCCCGAGTCGGCTTACGTCGACATTGCAGTCCACGGCAATGGATTGACCTCGTTGCAATTTCGTGATGCTAAAGGCGGTCTGACGCATGAGATCGAGGCCAACGTAAGCCAGCCGGCTCGTGTTGGAATTGAGCGACAAGACAACACGTTCTTTATCAAGTTAGCCGAAACCGGCAGTGCCAATGCAACCCAAAAGCTGGGGCCGGGCGGCGCATTCATTAGGCTGCCATTCACCGACCCGGTTTATGTTGGGCTCGGTGTTTGTGCTCACGACGACCAGGCGCTGGAACGAGCGCGATTCACGAACGTGGAGCTACAACCCCTGGCCGCTGATCGAACGAAGACACCGGTTTTGCACTGCGCACTCGAAATCGTTCCGATAAATTCAAAGGACCGTCGCGTCGTCTATTACACCACCAATCATATCGAAGCACCGAACTGGTCGCGCGACGGCAAGTCGCTTCTGTTTAACGCGAATGGCCACATTCATACCCTGCCGGTCGGCGGCGGCGACCCGAAGGTGCTCGACACAGGATTTGCGAATCGCTGCAACAACGATCACGGCTTTTCTCCCGACGGCACCTCGCTTGCCATCAGTGACCAGTCTCGGGAAGGCAAATCCCTCATTTATGTGCTGCCGGCTAACGGCGGAACGCCGCATCAGCTAACCAAACTGGGGCCTTCCTACTGGCATGGCTGGTCACCGGATGGCTCGACCATTGCCTACTGCGCCGAGCGGAATCGTGAATTCGATATTTATACCATGCCCGCCGCCGGCGGGGAGGAGACTCGCCTGACGACCGCTCAAGGTCTGGACGATGGCCCTGATTACACCGCCGACGGTAAATTCATCTACTTCAATTCCGAACGCAGCGGGAGTATGCAAATCTGGCGAATGAGAGCAGACGGCTCGCAGCAGGAACAGATCACGTCGGATGAGTTCAACAATTGGTTTCCTCACCCGTCTCCTGACGGCAAATGGTTGGTGTTTCTGACCTACGAAAAAGGCGTCAGCGGTCACCCGGCCAATCAGGAAGTCCGACTGCGACTGATGCCGCTTGGGGGCGGGGCCATCCAGGATTTGGCCCGATTATTTGGCGGCCAAGGCACCATCAACGTCTCCTCGTGGTCGCCGGACAGCAAACAACTGGCCTTTGTCAGCTACGAACTGATCCGCTGAGTATGAGCGCGACCGGTCCCCTGTCGCATCTCTCCGCACGCACCATCGCCGCCGCTGTGACCGGGATGGCGCGCGTCGGCAGCATTTCCCCACCACTACTTAAACAAACTTTCCGGGGTTTAGAATACGGCGCGGATCGAGCGTTACTTTTATGCGGTCATGAAGCGCGCGAACTTCAGCGGAAACCGCTTGTGACCACCAAGGCTTCTTAGCCAGGCCGATGCCATGCTCGCCGGTAATTGCTCCCCCCCACGCCAGCACCTGCGTAAAAAGCTCATCGAGCGCAGCTCGACTACGCTCTTCGGCGCCCGATTTTTTGAAATTAACCATGATGTTGGTGTGGATGTTACCGTCACCGGCGTGGCCAAAGCAGGCGACCGCCAGGTCATGCTTCTTCTGCAGGCGACCCGCGAATGCAAACAGGTCTTCAAGCCGGCCGCGCGGCACCACGATATCCTCGTTGAGCTTCGTCAGACCGGTGTCGCGCAGGCCGTATGAAAACTCGCGCCGGATTTGCCAAATCTCTTCGCACTTGGCAGCACCAAGTCCCCTTTTCACAAAAACCGGCTTGTGTGGTGCGACCAGTTTTTCCACCTGAACGACCTCACCCTGGACGGAACGCGCCTGACCGTCGAGTTCGACAATGAGATGGGCTTGGCAATCCCGCAGATCAGCGACCGAGTGGGTAAGGGAGGCTGGAGCGCCTGAACTGGTGAGTTTCGAAACGCGCTTGTAAGCCGCGGCAAGCGTGAACGAATCGGCGAGTTCCAGCGCGGCTGGGAGAAAGCCTGCTCCAAGTATGCTATGCAGCGCGCGAATGGCGTCGCGCATTGAATTGAACCCGATAGACAGACACGCGCGAAACGGCGGCAAAGGCAGCAGCTTCAACGTGGCTTCCGTGATGACACCCAGCAGGCCTTCCGAGCCCACAAACAGCCGGTGCAGTTCAAACCCGGTTTTGTTTTTGTGCGCGCGCCCTCCCAGGCGCAGCACCGTGCCGTCTGCCAGGACGACTTCAAGGCCGAGAACGTAATCGCGCGTAACTCCGTATTTGAGGCATCGCGGGCCACCAGCGTTTGTCGCGATGTTGCCACCGATCGCGGTTTCTTTTCGGCTGGCGGGATCGGGCGGGTAAAAAAGGCCACGCTTCTCGGCCGCCTCCTGGATTCTCTGCGTATTTGCACCGGCCTGGACTATGGCAACAAAATCAGAGGCGTTGATCTCCTTAATACGATTCATCCGGGCGAGAGAAAGGACCACCCCACCCCGCGCTGGTACGCTACCGCCCACATAGCCGTGGCCGGCACCGCGGGCAGTGACCGGAATTCGATGTCGATTCGCGAAGCGAAGCAAGGTCGCGACTGATTTTGTGGACCGCGGCAACGCGACCACTTGCGGCATGTGCGTCGCGAACCATTTATCGCCCGCATGGGCGGCGAGGACAACGGGATCGAAACTGAGCTCTCCCGAAGGCAGAAGCTTTTTGAGTTTGAGGAGAGAAGACACTGGGTCGCGGAGAATGAGTCAATGGGTATACCAAACCAAGGTCAACAAAAGTTCAGCTCTTGGATTCCGCTTCCTCGCGGCGGCGCGCATCGGCTTGTGGCGCAACATGTCTGAGATCGGCAAAGATGATGATGCCGGCGCCAGTTTGGATGTTGCTCACGACCTGCACCTCGGCCTGTTGTCCAACATACGCCGCGGCCTGGTTCACGACCACCATGGTCCCATCCGGCAGATATCCCACCGCCTGCCCTTTGTCTTTGCCTTCACGGACCAGACGCAACGAGAGCGCCTCGCCAGGCAGGACCACCGTGCGCATCGATTTGGCCAACTCCCCGAGATTGACGTAGTTGACGGATTGGAGCTCGGCGATTTTGCCCAGGTTATAATCATTGGTGTAAAGCTTGGCGCTTAGATTACGGGCCAATCGGACAAGTTTGGTATCGACTTCCTTTTCCTCCGGAAAGTCGCCCTCATGGATTTTCACCTCGTTGCGTGTGTTGCGCTGGATACGATTGAGAATTTCCAGTCCGCGGCGGCCACGAGAGCGCTTGAGCGGATCGTTGGAATCAGCAATTTGCTGCAGTTCTTTCAAGACGAACCGCGGCACAACGATGAGGCCTTCGAGGAAGTTGGCCTCGATGAGGTCCGCGATGCGCCCATCGATGATCGCGCTGGTATCCAGCAGCAGCAGGTTATCGGGCTTGTTCTGAGGCGCGAACCTTACGTAGGGGATGATCAGCGAGAAATCCTCTTTGTTGCTGCGCATGGCGAGGATAATGCCGATGTAGCCAAAACTCAAAAACAAGCCCAGGCGAATCAGCCAGCGTTGCGGATCATCGGCATTCTCGAACAGCCCGGAGCGATCAACCAGCAGCGCCACCACCGTCCCGAGCAACAGCCCAAACGTCGTCGCTGAGAACGCGCGCAGCGAAAAGCCCTTGAGCATTTCGTCGACCGCCACCAACAGCCAGCCGAAACCGAAACCTATTGTCATGCCAACTAACCCGCTGTGGCTGGTGCTGACAAATTCCGGCCGAACCTGGCTGACCGCGTAACCACCCACAACACAGAGCCCGACGAAAAAGATACGGATAACCCAGAGTGACATGGCGATGAGGAGTTGATTAGTTAGTCGCCTTTGGTTTTGGGCGATTCCAACGCCCGCTGAGGCGCGGAATTGGTCTTCGGAGGCTTGTGTTGCCAAAGAATGCCCCAAAGACCCAGGCGATTCAGGTTGCTCGTCGTGATGCTCAAATTGCTGGCGACTTGCGAGAGGTTCGCGCTGATGCGGTCGTTTTTCAGCACTTCTCCGGCGAAGCCTTTGCCGGCCTGCACGTCGCGAACCAGACTGTTAAGCACTTCGGACGAGGATTCAATGTTTTTTACGGCCGCGTCAATGCTCGGGCGATTGGTCGCGATCACCTCGTTCACCGCAACGCCGAACTGGTTCATACGCTCGGAAAAGGCCATCAGATTTGTGCTGGATGCGCTCAGGACGGGGCTATTTGTCGCTACAAAGGCATTGATGCCGTCTAAAGTTACGTTGGCACGTTCGGACATCTGCCGCAGGTTGGCGGCGGTTATGGAAAGGTTCGTCAGGGTTTCGGGGTTCAGCAGGACACGGCTGATGTCCTCCAGGGCGTCGTTGAGCTTCTTGACGGTTTCGTCCACGCGGCTCAAGAACCCCATTGCCGAGCGGGCCATTTCCTGGATGCTCAAAGAAGGCTCGGTTCTCGCCATGCCTCCATCCTTGAATACGCCGTCGGCATTGAGCGTCGGCAGCACGGAAACATATTGGTCGCCCAGGAACCCAGAAGTTTCGATCGTGAAACGCGCATCCGTGTGGATCTCGTAGCTCCTGTAAATCCGCAGTGCAAGGATCACATTAGTCCCTCCCGGAGAAAGGCTAATATCGGAGACGCTGCCGATCTGGACGCCGGCCATAAGGACCTGCGCGCGCAGCTTTAGCCCGCCGCCGAGGTTTTCCGAGCTGAGATAAATGGTATACGTAGGGCGGAAGAAGGTGACGCCCTTGCTGAACTCCAGCAGCAGCGCCGCCAGCAAGGCCAGGCCGATGAACACAAAGAGACCGACTTTCCATTCAAGGCGTGATTTGCTCATAAATCAGAATTCGGGTAGTTGTCTGTCCGAGCCCCCTCTGCGACCGGGGCGGGGATGTTTCGTCCCGCAGCCCTCGCTTTTGAATGCTGTCAGTGCCGAGCCGTTCCCGCCCTCGGTGGTTGTGCCAAGATGCGCCCGCCGACGGCAGGCATACACCAGGTAGTTCGCACGCACAGGTTTCATGCCAGGAACTCCTTCACGTCAGCCTCGTCTGCTACGCCTTCGACGAACTGGCGCACGACGGGGTCATGCGATTGAAAGATCTGGTCGGGAGTGCCGGTCGCGTAGATTTTTCTATCGTGCAACATTAAAATCCGCTGGCCGATCCGGCGGGCGCTGCGCATGTCGTGCGTGACCACGACTGAAGTCACGTCCAGCCGATCGCGCACGCGCAGGATCAGCTTGTCGATGCTGTCCGAGACGATAGGGTCCAGACCGGTCGTTGGCTCGTCATAGAGCACGATCTGCGGCTCGTAAACAATCGCTCGTGCCAGGCCAACGCGTTTGCGCATGCCGCCCGAGAGTTCAGAAGGCTTTTTGTTCTCGGTGCCAGGCAAATCCACCAACTCCAGCACGCGGGCAACGCGCCGGGCAATTTCCGCATCGTTGCACTGCCGCTCGCGGCGCAGCGGAAACGCGATATTCTCGGCCACGGTCATTGAGTCAAACAAAGCGGCGCTTTGAAATAGCATGCCGTATTTATGCCGCACCCGAAGCAATTGCCGCTCGTCCATGGGGACGATGTTCTCGCCGTCGATGAGCACTTCGCCGGCGTCGGGCTTGAGCAGCGCGATGAGGTGCTTGAGCAACACGCTTTTGCCCCCGCCGCTGCGGCCGATGATCACGACCGACTCGCCCCGATCGATCTGAAAACTGACGCCGTCGAGGATCTTATGGTCCCCGAAGCTCTTCGCCAGGTTGCGAACTTCGATCATCTAGAGCGTGTGCAGAATCTTTCCCAGCGTCAGGGTGAGAAAGAAGTTGCAAATGAGGATGGTAATGGAGGAATAAACGACCGCCTCAGTCGTTGCGCGTCCCACGCCCTCCGCACCCTCGCCACAAGACATGCCCTTGTAGCAGCCGATGATAGCTACGATTCCACCAAAAATAACGGCTTTAATTAACCCAACCGCCACGTCGGAGGTGCCGGTATATTTCAACATATTCGCCCACAAATAAGTGGGTTCGATACCCAGCAGATAAACGCCTACAAAGTATCCGGCGCCGATGCCGATGGTAATTGATTCCGCGGTAAGCAACGGCAGCGCGGCATGCAGCGCCACCAGGCGCGGTACGACCAGGTAATCCACGGGATGCGTGGCCAGCGTCCGCAACGCATCGATCTGTTCGGTCACGCGCATGGTGCCCAACTCCGCCGCGATTGCCGCCCCGACCCGGCCGGCCACCATCAGCCCGGTCAGCACCGGCCCCAACTCGCTGCACATCGACACGCTCACCACTGCCAGTGTGGCGGTGTCCATTTTGACTTTGTGGAATTGGAAATAAGTTTGAGCTCCCAACACCATTCCCGTAAATGCCCCCGTGATAAGCACGACCGACTGGGATTTTACGCCCACAAAATAAACCTGATACAGGAAGTCCCGCCAGGCGACCTTGAAAGTAAATAACGAGCTTACGGCGTCCTTGGTCAACAAGGTCAAGCGCCCCAGTCCCTCGATCCAATCGGAAATCCATTTGCCCCAGAAATACATAGCCGGCGGCAAGCTATCAGAGGCTTGCAGCCTTGGCTAGGGTGCTCCTCGAATCGGCTTTCGAGTTTCGGTCATCGTCCAACTGCCGTATACTGATGCCATGCTCGAACGCGAGCCCATCACCAGCCTCTATGTGCACGTGCCTTTCTGCGCCCAGAAATGCTCGTACTGCGCGTTCTTTTCCGAGCCTTCGAGCGGTGAGGTCATCAACCGTTACGCCGCTGCGCTGATTCGTGAGCTCGAATTAGTGGCTCAAGATCTGAAACCGGAAACGGTGTTCTTTGGCGGTGGCACACCGTCATTATTGAATTTGAGCCAGTGGCGGCGTGTGCTGGAAGCGATGGAACGCCTCGACCTGCTCGGCGCCGCGGAATGGACGGTCGAGTGCAACCCGGCGACCGTGTCGCTGGAAAAAGCGAGCTTGCTGCGGGAGTTCGGAGTCAACCGCATCTCGATGGGTGTGCAATCGCTCGATGAAGCCTTGTTGGATCGACTTGGACGCGTGCATACGCGCGAAATGGTGTTCAAGTCATATGACGTGCTCCGCCGCGCGGGCTTTGACAATCTCAACCTGGATTTGATGTTTGCGATTCCGGGCCAAACCCTCCAGGTGTGGCAACAGACTCTCGGTGAAGCGCTCGCGCTTGGCAGCGAACATCTGTCGAGTTACGAAGTTATTTATGAGGAAGACACCGCGCTGTATGCGCAGCTTCACGCGGGTGAATTCGATGAAGACGAAGACCTTGCTTGCGCCATGTACGACGAGTTAGTCAGCCGCGCTACCGCGGCCGGTTTAAATCAATACGAAGTCGCCAACTTCGCGCGCAACCATCCTTGCCCAAATCAAGGCCGCCAAACAACCGACTCTCGTACGGCAACCCATGGTCCTTTGGCTCCGGGGATTCCAAAACTGGCTTGCCGCCACAATGTCAATTACTGGCGCGGGGGATCGTTCTATGGATTGGGACCGAGCGCCACCAGCTACGTGCGTGGTGTGCGGGCGAAGAATTGGTCGAACACCCAGCTCTATTGCAAACAACTCGAACACGGCCGGCGCGCGATTGAATCCCGCGAGGAACTTTCGCCGCTGTCACGGGCGGGAGAAACTGCCGCCTTTGGATTGAGAATGGTTGCTGGTTGGCCGTTCGAACAGTTTCGCCAAATTACCGGTCACGATCTCCGCCACGAATGGAATGGCGATATGGAGCAATTGGCACATCAAGGATGGGGGCGCCGCGACACGGAAAGATTTCATCTGACGCCCAAAGGCTTGCGGTTCGCCGATGCAGCCGCGCAACTCTTCCTGCGCTGAATGCGGACGGAGCGCGAGCGGTCCCCGCTCGCAGCGGCTGGGAATGCTGAACGCTCACTCCGGCAGCATTTTGCAAGCGGCTGCAAGACCCTGCTTTTTTCCGACACCTTGTATCATCCCATTTCATCAAGCTGTTTCGAATGCTACGTTCCGTTCAGAAGGTATGTCATCGATCCATTTTGCCGACACGCTCCTGCGCCTTGCGTTGGCCTTTGCCGCCGGGTTCATCGTAGGTTGGGAACGGGAAAGTCACGGCCGGCCGGCCGGCTTGCGGACCAATATTCTCGTCTGTGTTGCATCCGCCGTCGCCATGATCGCGTCGGAATTGATTTTCGTTCAAAGCGCAAACTCCACTCCGAGCGGTTCCGTGCGCGCAGATCCGGCGCGCTTGGCAGCCGGCATCCTCACTGGCATTGGGTTCCTCGGCGCAGGCACAATTCTCCGGCATGATAACTTCGTCCGCGGCGTGACGACGGCCGCCACCCTTTGGTTTCTAGCCATCCTCGGCCTTGCCTTTGGAGCGGGTGACTTCAAGCTCGGCATCTGCGGTCTGGTGCTCGCCCTCATCGCGCTGCACGGTTTGTCCACGCTTGAGAAGAAAATCGAGGGCGACTGGTACGCGGTCCTGACCGTTACCGCCCCGCTCGATTCTCTTTCCGACCAACAATTGCGCGAACGCGTTGAAGCGCTGGGACCTAAGGTTCTGTCACTGAAAGTGAGTTGCGATTTCGCTAATCGGTTCCGGACCGTGACTTGCGAGCTGAAGCTGAAACGTTCGCGGCAATTTGAACTCCCGGGCGCCGTGGTCGCGAATCTTGCCACCTGCCCTGGAATCCTCTCCGTCCGTTGGGGCTGAGAGGTTGACGGCAGCTTTGGCCTTGCCCTAGCCTGATCCCGTCCATGCTAACCGTCGCGCAACTCAAAGTCCACTTCCCGGTCCGGCACGGAGTTTTCGGACGCACGCATGAGTATGTCCGGGCCGTCGATGGCGTTAGCTTTAGCCTCGAATCGGGTGAGACCCTCGGCCTGGTGGGAGAAAGCGGCTGCGGAAAATCTACTCTCGCCCGCGCCATCTTGCGCCTCGTCGAACCGACTGAGGGCCAGGTTCTTTTTGAAGGTGAAGATTTAACGCGAATGGGTCGCGCTGCTCAGCGCGCGCAACGCCGCCGCCTGCAAATCATCTTTCAGGACCCCTATGGTTCGTTAGACCCGCGCCAAACCGTCGAGTCTATCATCGGCGAGGCGCTGGACATCCATCACCTGGCGCGCACCCGTGCATCCCGGCGGGAACGAATTCGGGCCTTGCTGACCGCCGTTGGCCTCGACTCGGCTGCGATGAATCGTTACCCCCACGAGTTCAGCGGTGGTCAGCGTCAACGTATCGGTATTGCGCGGGCGCTCGCAGTCGAACCCAAATTGATCGTTTGCGACGAACCAGTCAGCGCTCTCGATGTCTCCGTCCAGGCACAGATCATTAATCTGCTGCACGATCTTCAGCAGCAACACGGAATCGCTTATCTCTTCATCGCGCACGACCTCGCTGTCGTTGAACACCTGAGCCGCCGGATCATGGTGATGTATTTGGGTAAACTAGTGGAAATGGCACCTGCGCCTAACCTCGTTCGCAACCCGAAACATCCTTACACCCAGGCGTTGCTCTCGGCTGTTCCGGTTATCGATCCTGAATCCAAACGTCAACGTACGATTTTACCCGGAGATCTGCCCTCACCGATCCATCCACCCAGCGGCTGCCCGTTCCATCCCCGGTGTCCGGTAGCTGAACCGCGTTGCGCTACCGAGATTCCGGGCTGGCGCGAAATCACCGCCGGCCATTGGGCCGCCTGCCACCTCGCCGTTGAGGGTTGAGCGTTCGAGGTTAAGCGTTGACTGTTGGACGGTTGGACGTTGAACGTTCCGCAGATGCACTCCTATGTGGTCACTTTCTCGCCGCCAGAATATCATCCAACAGCGCCGCGTGGGCCGGGTCGCGCTCCAGGTGCGGATAATGCAGCCCGCCGTGGTAATCGAGCGCGACGACTCGGAATTGGTCTCCGTTGCGAACGATCAATTGCAACGGCTCCGTGCCGGTGCGCGCCGTGGTGATATCTTCTTTCAGGCGATCGGGATCGAAAGCGACACCGTTTACCGCCACCAGCACCGTGTCCACCGTCAGGGCCGCCTTGTAGGCTGGACCGTCCCAGAGGACGTCTTTTAGCTTGCCATCCTTGTCCACTGTCAGGCCAATGGAATACGTCAGGTCGGTGATTTTATCCCGCAACTCGCGCGATTTGAAGATGTCGCCCGGCGTCGCGTTGAACACCAGCCGATATCCGCCCCGCGCAATGCCGTCCAGCGGCGGGTCAATGTTCACCGCATCCAGGCGATCGCGCAGAAACTTCGCCCAGTCATAAGCCTGCACCCGGTTCAGCGTTCCCACCACGTCATCGAAGGAATAAGTCACCGGCGTGTAACTGCCGTCATTGATCCCGAAAAACAAACGCGCGAAATCATCGAGGCTTTGCTTCCCGTTTGAGCGTTCGCGGATAAGTGTGTCGGCGTCCAGCCAAATCAATTGGCCTACCTGGTAGTAATCCTCAAAGCGCTGCCAACTCGTCCACGGCTGGCGCCTCTGCCTGGGGCTGACAATCTCATCGTTGGTGGTGTCCTGCACCGGGCGCCACTCGCGCCCTTTCTCCGCCGTGTAGAATGCCGCCACCATCGCCAACTCCTCCAGCGCCAGGTCCTTGCTCCACAGGCCGGAGCGCGCGGTCAGCACCTGGCCCCAGTACTCCGTCTGGCCTTCATAAACCCACAGCAAGCTATTGCGCATTGGCACATTGAAATTCGGTGTCCACAGGTCAGCCGGTCGCCGGAATTTTCCGTTCCAGGAATGCGTGAACTCGTGGGGCAGGAGATCCCGGAAATCCGGGGTCTTATCCCATTCCGTGAAGTAGTTGGGCTGCGCGCTGTCCTCGCTGCACTGGTGGTGCTCCAGACCGTTCTCCTCCAGGGCTTCGCTCAGGCTCAGCAGAAAGTCGTAGTGACTGTAATGTCGCGAGCCAAAGAGCTTGTAAGCCTGCTGGATCAGCGAGCGGTGCGCCGCGATTTGTGCCGGCATCGATTCCAGCGACTGCGGCCGGTCCGCGAACAGATCCAAGTACACGGGCGCTGCGCCGCCCGGATCCAGATCCACCCGCTTGGATAAGCGGCCCGCATACACCGGCGAATCTACCAGCGTCTCCAGGTCAGTGCGCTGAAACGCGATCGTGGGCCCGGACCCCTCGGCCTGCGCCAGCGCCGTCGCCAAGTGCCAACCCGCTGGAATTTTAAGGTCCGCCTCGACCGCGATTTGCCGCGCAAAATGACCCGCCGGATACAGCACTACCGACGACCACTCGAACAACAGGATATTTGGCGTGATCTCAACGGTGCCGATGTCGGCGCTAGGCGGCGACAGGTACTGATATTCCACATCCAGGCTCGAAGCGCCGGACGGAACCGCCACATGAAACGCGAAGATGTTGACCTCGTCCCGATGCCAGACGACCGGCTTGCCGGCGGCAGTGATTTTCAGACCTGCGAGACGGTCGATTTGATCGCGCCCACCGGGCGCGTGCCATCCCGGCAGCCACTCTGGCAGCAGCAGCACCAACTCGCGCCCTTCCGCGGCCGGAACGCTCTCGTGGACCTGCAGGATTCGTCGTTCCACGTCGGTGGCATTGACCGAGATATGCAGCACTCCTGGATAGGGCACATCCTGCGGAGCCACGATGGGGTTGAGCCCCGTAACCGGCTGTGGTCCGGTGCTTGGGGCCGCCGTGGTCACCAGACACGCACTGCACGCGAGCAAAAAAACCGCGAAATGACGTTTCATAGGGAATGTAACACATCATTGATGGCAACCGTCCGCCCGCACTGCAAGCCCGGAGTCATAGGGTGTGAAGTGTTGCGCACTCCGCATCCAGCGCATTTAAAATTGCGACCCATGAACGGCCACATAACAATGGCACTCATTACCGCATCCTTATGAAAACCCATCTTGGACTGCTCGCCCTGTTTCTCGCGCTGACATTCGCGGCAGAAAACGTTCAAGCGGGCGACGCCGTCACGTTCAACAACCAGGTCGCCCCGATCATTTACCAAAACTGTTCTCCGTGCCATCGTCCGGGCGAAGCGGCTCCGTTTTCCCTGTTGTCATATGAGGATGCGCGCCGAAAGGGCAGAACGATCGGCAAGGCCACCGCGTCGCACCGCATGCCGCCGTGGAAAGCCGAACCGGCCTCCTACGCCTATCGCGATGAACGTCGCCTCACTGACCAGCAAATCTCCCTGATTCAGTCCTGGGTGACCGACGGCATGCCCGAGGGCAGCTCCTCGCAAAAACCCGCGCCGCCGAAATTCGCCTCGGGCTGGCAATTGGGCGAACCCGATCTCGTGATTGAGATGCCTGCGGGTTTTCATGTTCCCGCCGACGGGCCCGACATTTATCGCAACATTCCCGTTCAACTTGGTTTGGCCGAGGACAAATGGATCACGGCCATAGACATGAAGCCTTCGGCGCGCGCCGTCGTCCATCACGTCCTGTATTTCGCCGATGGCAGCGGCCACGCGCACGAACGCCCGTCCCAGGGCGCCGAACCCGGCTACAACGGCATGCGCGCCGGGCGCCAGGTGCTTCCCCTCGGCGGTTGGGCGGTCGGCGCGCAACCGCATTTCCTTCCGGACGGCCTCGCGCTCAAAGTGCCGGCGGGATCAGACTTCATTGTCCAATATCATTTCCATCCTACCGGCAAGCCGGAGGTTGAAAAATCGCAGATCGGATTTTACTTCGCCAAAAAGGCGCCTGAACGAAACATCACGCGTATTCAACTGCCTCCGCATTATTCGCTCTTTTCGGGACTCGATATTCCCGCCGGAGAAAAGGATTTTGTCCTGCGCGATTCCTACACCTTGCCGGTCTCAGTGGATGGAGTCGGCGTCAGCGCGCACGCACATTACCTCGCCACCCAAATGAAGATGACAGCCACGCTCCCAGACGGCCAGGTTAAGACCCTGCTGCTCATCAAAGACTGGGATTTCGCCTGGCAGGACCGGTATTACTTCAAAGACTTCGTTCCGTTGCCCAAAGGAACCACGCTGTCGGCGGAAATTCATTGGGACAACTCGGCGGAAAACCCGCACAACCCGTCGACCCCCCCGATCCATGTCGCTTGGGGCGAAGAATCCAAAGACGAGATGGGCAGCATCAGTCTCATCGCCGTGCCGCAGGTTGAGTCCGACCTGCAAACATTAAATCGCGACCTCTCCACCCGCAGCCGACAACTTGCCCGCGACCAAATGGCCGCGAATCCCGAATTGGCCAAAAAGGTAATGCGCATCCTTGCCGAGTGACTGCCGGGCGGTAGTCAGTGATCGGTAATCAGCGCGTAGTCCTCTTATGGTCGGCTCAGCCGGAAGAATGACTGCGGTGCGGCGCGAGTGTCGATGGCGTAGGGAGAAATGGCGCCGGACACAGGCTGGTACGGTCCTGTAACATTGGTTGCGGACAGCAATTGGTCGCCTCCGGTCCAAGAGATTATAAGGCTGTCACCATCGCGCGCGGTTTGGAGGACTGGGCGCGGCACCGGCACGATTTCTCCCGTGGATAGGATCGCGGCGGCATAATAGCCGGGCGCCATCCCGGCGGGGTCGCTGCTGGCGAGCAACAACGGCGGACCGTTCCTGAGTTACGCGCCGCTGTTCATGGGCGTCGATGGATATATCTACGCCACTTCGGCGTCGGGGGGCAGCGGTGGAAACGGAACGGTGTTTCAAATCGAACCTTCCGGGGCATGGCTGCAGATGCTCTATAATTTTTCGTCGCCGCTGACCGACGGTCGCATCCTGTACTGCGCGCTCGCCCAAGGGACCGATGGTTATCTTTACGGCACGACCAGTGCGGGTGGCACGACGGCCAATGGGACGGTATTTCGCCTGGCGACGTACGGCGGGGACTTCAGTGTGCTGCATCAATTCGGTGTTTCCGCACCAGACGGCAAACATCCGCGGAGCGGTGTGCTGGCCGATGCCGACGGCTGGTTTTATGGAACTACCGAGCAGGGTGGCACGGCTGGCACGGGCACGGTCTACCGGGTCCAGGCGAGCGGCAATTACCAGGTGCTCCATCATTTTCTCGGCGCGCCCGTGGATGGCGCGCGCCCCTATGCCGAGCTGGTGCGCGCGGCGGATGGGTTCCTTTATGGCACGTGCCGCGAGGGTGGACCCACGGGCGACGGTATCATTTTCCGTCTGAATTCCGACGGCAGCGGCTACGGCGTGAGCCACGCGCTCGACAACAGCCGAAAAGAGGGACGCTATCCACAAAGCCGGTTAATCCTCGCGGGCACGGAAGGTCTATATGGCGTGACCACCGCCGGCGGCATCGCCTCGACGGGCGGCACGCTTTTCCGTGTCGGGCTGGACGGAAGTTATTTCACCGTGCTCCACACGTTTGGCGTGGATACCGGCGATGGCGTGGAACCCAACGCACTGACGCTGGCGCAGGACGGCGCGCTGCTGGGCGCGACGAGGATCGGTGGGAACTGGAGCAAGGGAACGGTGTTGCGAGTATTGCCGTTGAGCATAGAACCGTTGACGGCTCGGGTCGTGGCGGCATTTGGTGCGGGCCAGATGAATCTCGAGATTCATGGGCGCCCAAAGACCACGTATTGGGTCGAAGCCACAACCGATCTCGCGCGCGGCCCATGGGCCAGCATCGGAACGCCCGTCGCGACCTCTATTCTCGGCGTTGCGCAGGTGCGCGACTCCCAACCGTTCGCGGTGAAATATTACCGCGTCGTGACCGCAGCAGCGCCTTAGGCCGCCTTCCTCATGCGTTCCCGTTCATCGTAATCCCATCCGCGCCGGATCTCATCGCGGTTGCCGGCCCAATTCTTGTCGCTGTAGGTCTCCTGCCAATCGCGTTGGAGCTGCAATTCTAAATCGCTGTTCCAGGCCGGATATCGTTTACCGTAATAACTGCGAGCGCCGAACCCGAACCGGTGTGCGTCCTCAACCTCGTCATACACCGGTTGGCCGCGCATCGGGACAGGCTGCTTGCCAGCTGCTTGTTTAACTGTGTCCCCGACGTCCTGGTTCAGGTCAGGCTGATTGGCGCCGAAATCATGTTTCGTTTGATCCCAATCCCGCCTAAATGCCGCTTTGACACGTTCCCAGGCCGTGTCGTTGTCATCAGTCCACCACTTTGGATTCTTTCGTTCACGCATAAATTACCTCCTTTTTAACTATAGCAATTTACGCGCGGCGAGGGGTGCGCTCAAGCGGTTGGCGGGTTAGACCGTATAGAAGCGGCGGAACCAGACTTTACCTTTATGTAAAGGAGAGTTGTTTATGTTATCTTACGCGCTTCTATTTCTGCTCATTGCCTTAATCGGCGGTGCCCTTGGGTTCTTCGCCCTGGCCGGAGCCGCAGCTTTGATTGCGAAGATTTGCTTCTTCGTGTTCCTGGTCGTGTTCCTGGTTTCACTGCTCGGCGGCCGGAGAGGACCGCCCGCGGTGTAACATCAAAATTGCCACGTTTGCCGCGTCTGCGTGCGAGCCTTATTGCCTCGAAATCGCGTAAGCGATAACGTGACGGTGGCCGTGGACTTCAGTCCGACTTCAGTCCGCGGATTAGCCGCGACGGTTGAATCTCACGGTGCGCCCCAGCAATTCAAACCTCAGAGCTCAGTCAGGTTGAGGAATCCCTGCAAGGTCTCCTGGATACGCGCCGATTGGGTAGCGGGATTATTCTCGACCAGCAAGGCAAGGCAGATACCGCCGGGCCGGGCGGCGACATAAACGTGATGGACTTCAAAAGTCCAACAGTACTGCGCCGAGGCTTTCCCCGCGGGCAGTAAAGTGCGGCTGTTCTGGACCACCCGGTTGAGCATCTCCTCGGCGCTGATGGCGTAAAGGGATTTGCTGAAGCACTTTGACTCCAGGACCCGATTGGGAAGATGAATGCTATAAGCGGCTACACCGCCAATCGGCAGCCGTGAACCGAGGAAATTGGCGATGCTATCACTCATGGTTGTTGGCCGGCACAGGCAGCCCGCTCCGCACCAGCAGCTTGTAGGTTGGTTGCAGTTGGACGACCAACCGCGTTGTACCAAGATCCATTGACACGCGATGGAATCGGCCGCTGGCGGTGGCTTTCGTGGCCAGCGCCGCCTGTTGCTCCAGGCGCGTAAAAAGTTCCAGCCGTTCATCAATCGACGCGCATTGCCGCTGGTAAAGCACTTCCCCCGCGCGCGAGCACAGCAGCGTCTCCTCGATACGAACGCCCCGCGCTTCGGTTTTGGTCGTGTTTTCGCCGAATGCCCCCGGCAAATCCGGACCCATGCCCAGCGTGCCGGGCGGCGGCGCCTGTAAACTGTTCTCGTCCCGCAACCGCGCGGCTTCCATCAACAGAAACTCGTATTGACCGGAGATGGTGCGGCGCGCCGGCTCAGTAAACGGTTGCAGGTTGAATTCTCCGCCGGACAAACCCAGCAAGCTGTAAAGGGCCATCTCACCCTGGAGCTGCCCGCACTCGGCATGAACGATTTCGCCTTCTGCTATATAGATTTGCCCGCGCTGACTGCCGGCCGAGACGGCCAGGATCGAGGTCTTACGTCCCAGACACTCCATTTGGAGCACGTCCTGAAGCCCCACCTGCATGACGCCGCGAAAGCCCGGTTGCTGCCCCGCAGCCGCCAGGGCGTCCAACGCCGCGAATAATGCCCTTAAGCCCTCGCCCGTACTCGGTTTCTCCAGGAACAGGGAGGCACCGAGTTCCGCGGCGGTTTTGCGTGCCTTTTCGTCCAGCCGCGCCGAGAGCATCACCACGCGCTGGGCCGGATTGATCTGCCGCAGCAGGCGCAGGAATTCCAGGCCGTCCATCACCGGCATCTCAATATCCAGCACCACGATGTCGACTGGCTGCGCCTTCAAGTGGTCGAGGGCCTGCTGGTGATTGGCAGCAGTCCGGAAGCCCCAATGGGCATGCGAAATCTTCTTTAACAATCCGGTTAACGTGGTCAGAAACACCGGGTCGTCATCAACGAACAGGAACTGGTAACGCTTGGCCGGTTCTGGTGGCATAGGGATTATTTAGTGTTTTCGGCAACCAGCGCTTGCAACGCCATCTGCAGGGCGGCCGCCACGTCACCATCCGGGTCGCCGGCGGCGCGGGTCAACGCATGGCGAGCCCGCTCCCCGCCCAGTTGGCCGAGCGCTTCGGCGGCAGCCTGGCGGAGGTCCCGATCGCGGTCCTCGAGCAGCGCGATAAAAAGGTTGGTAGCCATGCGCTTCCGCTTGATGGCCGGCGAGGCCAACTGGTCCTCCGGCGAGAAGCCTAACAAGGCTTCGGGCGACATCTCACCGAGGTTCACCAGCAACTGGGCGACGAAAAAGCGGACTGCCGGGTCGGCGTCATGGATCGCTACTTTCAGCTCCTCCGCAGCAACGCGGGTTTCCGGCAACGAAACCCAATCGGGATCGATCCGCGAGAGTCCGGCCGCAGCGATCCGTCGGACCGAGGCGACCTCATCTTTCAAGGCCAGCACGAGCGGCTGGACCGCGCGGCGGTCGCCGCCTTTGCTCAGGGCCAGAGCGGCGGCTTCGCGCACATCGCCATCCGCATCCTGCAGCGCCTTGGCCAGCGGGCCAAAAGTTTCCGGGTTCTTCAACATGCCCAGGGCGGTAGCCGCTTCGCGGCGCACTTCCCATTCCTTATCCTCAAGCAGCTTGCAAATCGGTCCGGTCGCTTCGGCCGCTCCCAGGATGCCCAGCGCTCGCGCTGACTCCGCCCGCAACTGGGTTTGCTCGCTGTGGAGGCAGGGAATTAGCGCCTTCACAGCTTCGGTGCCGCCGAGTTTCGCCAACGCCCCCGAGGCGGCAATGCCCACCGCCGGTTCGGGCGAATGCAATGCGCCGCACACGCGCCTTACGACGCGCGGATCGGGAATTCTGCCCAGCGCTTCTACCGCGCGGACAGCGGCCGAAATCGGGCCGGTTTCGATGGTTAATTCCAGCCCCGGAATGGCCTCAGTGCCAAGCGTGGCCGCGCGCTCGTACCAACCTTTGGCGATGCAAAACCAGGCACGCTGCTCGCGATCAGTGGGAGCCCAGCGGAGGGTATCAATCGCCTGCGCCGCACTGCTGCGCACGCTAAAATCCTGATGCTTCAGCAACGGGAACAGGGCGCCGATAACTCGCTCATCATTAACGCGGCGCAAACCGGTGAGCGCAGAGCGCACCACCTCCGTATCGCTATCATACAATGCTCGTACCAGTGGCTCGATTCGCCCGGCATCCTGGATACGCCCCAGGGCTGAAGCCGCCACCTGGCGGACGCCGGCATCCGGGTCCTTGAGCACGGCATCCGTTAATACCCCAAGGGCACGAGAGTCGGGTTCACGCCAAAGCTCCTTGACCGCCTTCATGCGCGCCTTGGTGCTTCCGCTCCTAAGCTGTCTCGTCGTCAACCAAAGCATGCCGTCACCAGGTACATCAACGGTCCTCTACGCTCACGTGCTGCGTCCATAAAGGCCGATCATGGCCATTATAAGCAAGTTTTGATCCGCCTCCGCCGCTTCCCGCTGGCCCGCACCCTTCCCCGGAGCCCTTGCCCGGACCGCCTCGAAACACGCCTGGCGAACGCGCTCGCAGGGCGTTCAATTGTCCTGCAATAGGACGCGTGCAAATGAAATTTGCTACACTGGGAGGGGCCGCCGAAAAACACAAACAATGGTCTCTATTGGCCGTACAATCTTCAAACCGGCCTACACTACTACGGTCACCGGCAGGCATCGATGCGTTGCTTTTCAACTGAGGTGAGCACTAAGGTGCGAAATTGGGGCGAGCGGAAACGGGTCGGGGAGGGACGCCGTCCCGGCGTCCCCAATCTCATTCGCTGCCGTGGGCCATGCACGTTTCTTCGCGTCCATTCGCGGTTACGTATAATTACCTGCACATTAAACAAACCTGTAACCGTACGCGGCGGCCGTGGTCTCTGTTGTAAGCAATCTCTGTGAGACTAATGAGAAAGGACTAGCAGTAAGTTCTAAAGTTCTGGCGGGTTTCACCGAGCGCCTTCGAGAATATACACGCGGCGCAGGTGCCCGGAATCGTTTCGGACCACTAGCACTGGCGCATCCCCAAGATCGTCGAGGAGTTTCTTTTCTTCCGGGCTTACGACGGTCGGCTTGGGCACGATGGTTACTCCAGCGTGGCCGGCGTGCTTTGGTGCCGGGCGCCTGCCTAAAAAAATCCCAAGTGCCAGCAGGATGACCACGGCGCCGCTGGAAATGGTTGCGCGGAGCTGACGGCGCGAACGGGCCTGGGCGGCGGCCTCGAGCGGAAGCTCGTTCGCGTCCTTGGTCAGAGCTTGCAGCAGAGGGTCGTCAGGATAAAGAGGAGTTTTCATTGCATTCGGAGAATGACCTCGCGGAGACGTTGGCGCGCGCGGGCGAGGCGGTTTTCGACGGCTTTAGGAGTGGCGCCAGTGTGCGCGGCGAGCTGCTCCACGGACCAGCCCTCATAATACTTCTGCTTGAGCAACTCGGCTTCGTCAGTGGGCAGTTGCGCCAGGGCATCAGCGGTGGCCGAGCCGGCGGCAGGGAGGTCTGCGAATGGCGCTGCGGGGCAACGCTGGGCCTCCTGCCAATGGGCGAATCTTTCGAGCAAAAAGGTGCGGCGGCGAATTCCGCGCTGGTGATCCACCAGGGCGCAGCGCACCACACAGGCCAGCCAGCGGCGGAATTCGGTCTCGTCGTGAAACATTTTGATGTGCCGCGCGAGGCGAAGGTATACCTGCTGCATTACATCGAAGGCGTCATCAGGCGCAGCGAGGCGGCTGGCGGCGAGCCGCAGCAGGCCGACATAGAACTGGCCGTGAAAGACGCGCCAGGCCTCATCACTGCCGTCGCGCATTTGGCGGGTCAGCAGGGACACTTCGAGGACCTAGTGGTCGCGCGCGAGCTGGTCGGCCACAAATCGTAGTGGAACCGGGTTGGGAGCGGCGACGGTCATCCAGGTCAGGGGTTCAGGAGCCACCCGCGGTGGCCACCTTTTCGGCCGCTTCGAGTGCGCTGCTGACCGCTTCCACATACGCCTCGGGACCGACGACTACAACTATTTTCTCAGTCGGGATCGTATGGGAAATGCCCCGTTCGTACGGGCGTCCGACTAAATCGAGTTGCTTGGCAACGACCTGGTCGACGGTCCCGATGATCTGATCGATACGCTTCTGGGCGTTGGGCCGACTGAACAGAATTGGCAGCGCGCAGGTCCGCGCCTTGAGCGGGGGAGCGTTTTCGGCGACTTTGACGCGCCAAAAGTTCTCATCGCTGTCCTTGCCTTTGGGCACGACCTCGACGCTCAGGCGGTCGGCCGTGACAACTTCGAGCGCTTTACCGATTTCCTCGAGCCTGACGTTCCGGACGCTGAACGCGGGCACGCCCGTGTTCGCGGCCCGGCCCGCAAACAGGACATTATCCCCGGCGAAGCCATTGGTGCGGAGGAGTTCGAAGAAGTTCGCGGCGGTCCCGCCCGGGAAGTTGATGGAGTAGACCAACACTCCGCCGACGACGCGGGAACCGGCGGCGGTGACCGGGGCTTCGGGGGTTTCGGCTGGCCGATTGGCCGGCGTTTGGGAATAAGCCGTGGAGGCGAGGGTCACCGCCGTTGCGGCGATGCTCCAGACGAGTGGCAGGTTGAACAGCGAGAGGAGCGTTTTCATTATGATTAAGTATTTTCGAACACGAACGCTATCGGCGTTCCATGAGAGATAACGCCTGGCGACTTGGAAAACACTCACCGGCCGTAGCGCAGGCGTCCACGCCTGCGGGTTGTGGCGGCGTCTCGCCGCTACAAATCGGGGCGGGACGCCCCT
>CAZUVM010000006.1:0-45819 GCA_964623885.1 uncultured Verrucomicrobiota bacterium | reverse complement strand
CCGGAACGATTCAATAGAAGGGAGCGCGCCCGCCTCGGGCGCAGCGGTTGGCGCCTCCGCCAACCGCATTCCCGCTTCGTCATTTCTACTCACTATTTGGTGAGCTTGGGCCGATACGAGACAACCGGCGAGGGCGCCGGTTGGCAGCGCCCGAGGCGGCGCGCTCCCCTAAGACAACTGCATCGTTCCGGCCTCGGGAGAGGCCGGGGTGAGGGAAATTTCTTCTTCCCCTGCCAATTTCGGCTCATGGAGAGAAGGCCTATCTTTTGCGGCTACGAAATTATTTAAACCGCTGGTATTACATATCGCTGATTATTTTGGTCCGGCATCCCTGGAGCGAGTTTCGGTCCATCTGGCCATCAGCCAAAGCAAATCGGAAAGCCGGTTGAGATAAATGAGGATCTCAGAGTTCTGGAGCTGACCGGAGTCGTGCAAGGCGCAGACGCGGCGTTCAGCGCGGCGGCAAGTCGTCCGGGCTATATCCAACGCTGCGGAAGCTGTGCTGCTCCCGGGTGTTGCCCAGCCGTCGAAACGGATTTGTTGAGCTTCGATCTCCTTCACCACAACTTCCAGTCGAGCCGTCATCGCCGGCGCGACAAGCGAATAACCGTCTTTTTGATAACGTGCCAGGTCTTCCACGGCGGTTGCGAGCTCGCCCATGAGCGCAACAAGGTCTTTCTGAATCAAACCAAGCTGCTCCGTCACAAACGGCGCTGCCGCCGCGGCCTTGGCCAGCCCGAGCGCGGCATTCAGTTCATCGACAGCTCCGTAGGCCTCGACCCGAGGATGACATTTGGAGACACGGCGGCCATACATCAGCCCGGTCGTGCCTTTATCACCCGTTTTGGTTACGATACTCATGGGTTAACATTGGGTTAACATGGGATGACCGATTCAACCTTGATCGATAGCGTGCTTATAGGCGAGCAAACCCTCGACAATCGACTGCGCAAGCTGCTTCCGATATGCGGCGCTAAAGATCTTGCGACCTTCGACCGGGTGCGACATAAAGCCGGATTCAATCAAAATGGCCGGCATGGATGCCTCGCGCAGGACTGCAAATCGCGCCCGGCGAACGCCAAGGTCCTCCAGACCCAGATTCCGCACCAAATTGCGTTGCACTTCATACGCGAGGAACAAATTCTTATCATTATTCCGATTGCCGGGAAACATCCCGGCGCCACCGCCCTCGCCACGGGCATTGGTCGAACTCGCGCCAACCGGCGTTAGGCAATACACCTGGGTGCCTTGCACCGTTGAGCGCCCGATTTCTGTGGAGTTGAAATGCAAACTGACAAACAGATCTGCGCGCCGACGCTGCGCCAGTTCCGGCCGTGCCTCCAGTTCGACAAAAGAATCCGAGTTGCGGGTCAAAGTAGTTTTAATTCCAGCGCGCTCCAGTTGGTCACTAACTTCCCTGGCCAGGAGCAGCGTGTATTTTTTTTCCTGATTCGGGCCTACGCAATTGCCCGGGTCTTTCCCGCCGTGGCCTGGGTCCAAACAAATAGAAGAGAGCCTGGTTCCAGGTTTGTTTTTCGGGCGAAATACCAGCGGCCGCAGCGTGCTTTCGGCATCCGATAGAGCGAGGTAAACAATGCCGCCGCGTCCCAGCACCGGGAACGACAGCCAAACGTGCAGTCCGTTGATTTGGCTTTCCCGTGAGTCGACCGTTAACAGGATGCGGACCGCGTGCCCGGTCAGCTGGAGCGATTCGTCTTTTCTGAGCCAGTGCGCTTCGAATCCATTGGCGTGCGCCCAATCCGTGATTCGCACGTAATCGTGACCCGCGAGTCGGACCGCGCCGGCTGAAGGCTGGCCACTGGCCGCCCGGCTCGGCCCGGCCGCCAGTACCACGACCACCGCCAACAACGCGGGCAGCTTCATGCGCGCGCAATCTGCCTCTCCGCTCAGCTCACAGCAAGCGGAGAAAGGCAGCGCCGAGGATCGGATGAATCCGCGGTAATCCGTCTCAGAGCAGCGATTCGGTTTGAGCATGAAGGAACCAGCCCGTTGGCGGCGCAATTTTTCTCGTTTCCAGCTCTCCTTCCGGTAAATTCCACAAGGGAACAATGCCTGGACTCATCGCTATCGTGGGCCGACCGAACGTTGGCAAATCGGCGCTTTTCAACCGCATGGTGGGAAAGCGGATCGCGATTGTACACGATCAGCCCGGAGTCACCCGAGACCGGATCAGTGCCGAGGCCGAATGGCGGGGCCAACCTTACACCCTTGTAGATACCGGCGGCATCGGATTGCTGCGCGGCGAGAAAATCCAGGACGCTATTGCGCAGGCCGCTTTGATTCAGGTCGAGCTCGCGATTGAAGCTGCCTCAGTCATTATTCTCGTGGTGAACGTGCAGGAAGGCATCGTGCCGCTGGACCGCGAAGTGGCTGAAAGGCTTCGCCGCAGCGGCAAACCTGTGCTGGTTGCGGTCAACAAAGTAGATACCGCGCGCCTTGAAACCGCGGCGCTCGAATTTGCGGAATTGGGATTTGAGAAAGTTTTTGCCGTCAGCGCGATTCACGGGGAAGGAATTGAAGCGCTCACCGACGCAGCGACAGCACTGTTGCCGGTTTTGCCTGCCGCAGCCGCTGAAGCCGGCCAACGCTCTCTGGAACAAACGCAGGAATTGGGTACCCAACCATCGGTTGCTGGCCCACTCAAGCTCGCGATTGTGGGGCGGCCTAATGTCGGCAAATCGTCCATCATTAACGCATTGACTCAATCGGAGCGCGTGGTCGTCAGCCCAGTACCCGGCACTACGCGGGACGCGATCGATGTGCCGTTCGAGGTTGAAACAGACGGCCGTCGCGAAGCTTATGTGCTGATCGACACTGCCGGCATGCGCAAAACCAGGCGCGTCGACGATTCGGTCGAATTCTTCAGCGTTAAACGCACCGAGGATTCCATCGCCCGCTGCGACATTGTGATCCTGGTCCTGGACGCTGAGGCGGGAATTACCGAGCAGGACAAGAAAGTCGCTGATAAGATTGTGGAGGAGCGGAAGGCGTGCATCGTCGTGATTAATAAATGGGATTTGATGGACGAAGCCGTCCGTGAGGCCCGCAAAGAAGAAATCGCTCGCCGCAGCGCGAAACAACGGGGACCCAAAACCATGACCACGCTCTCCGAATTTGGGGAGTGGGTGCAGGAACGGTTATTTTTCCTGGATTATGCTCCGGTGATTTTTACCTCGGCGCTCTCAGGACTGAACCTGGAACGATTGCTGGAAGCCGTGCGCTACGTCGCCGCCCAGTTACAACAAAAAATCCCCACCGCCATACTCAATCGCACACTGCAGGACGCGATCGAGCGACGCCAGCCGATCAGCTCTCATGGGCAACGCCTGAAATTCTTTTACGCCACTCAGGTAAAGCAAGCGCCTCCCACCTTTCTATTGTTTGTCAACCGCGAGGAGTTGTTTTCCAACCCCTATAAGAAATACCTCGGCAACCAGATGCGACGCGCGTTTGGATACGAAGGCTGCCCGATCATGCTGGTCCCGAAGGCACGCCCCAAGACGATCGAACCTGTGCGGAAATCACGCCATCGAGCATCTGTTCCAAACAGAACCACCAGGTATGAGAAAGCATACCGGTCCACGCGTAAAGACACCTAAGTTGTTCACTCCACTCACAGTTTATTCACCATCGGTTATTCGCCGCTCTGAATAACTTCCAGAAACTAATTCACAGCAACGAGTTTTCCTCAGAAAACGGTTGGGATAACGTTTGCGTAACTTTTTTTAAAATTTTTCTTGCCCCCACTATATGTGGGTGTAAGCTCGGATCATTCCCCTACTAATGGGGTGCCGAGGCTTCGATCTGAGGCCTCAATCAGTTTCAGCATACAGGATAAATTTGAATCAAACTCCGGCCGTTGGATCGGTTGAAGGTCGTCAACTGTCGCCTCGACCGAAACACCGGAAAGGAAACAATGATCGACGCAACCGAAGAAGTCGTATCCACTCCCTCATCATCGAGCCGCCGTCGCGCTCCGGCGGTGGTGCCGCCACGCGTGGCGCGTCGGAATGAACCGGCGGCAAAAAAATCGCTCAACGTAGGTAGGGTATTCAGCGACGCCAAAACGAATCCCTTTGACCAGGTGGAATGGGAGCGGCGAACCGCGGAAATTACCGATGACGCCGGGAAGGTAATTTTTAAACAGGAAAACGTGGAGGTGCCAAAAACCTGGTCGCTGTTAGCAACCAAGGTCGTTGTCTCGAAATACTTTTACGGCGAACAGGGAACGGCTGAGCGCGAAACTTCGGTCCGGCAGCTTATTCATCGGATCAGCCGCACGATTACTGACTGGGGCGTCAAAGACGGCTATTTCAACAAAGCGGCAGGCGAGGTCTTTTACGACGAGCTGACGTGGTTGTGTCTGAACCAATACGGCGCGTTTAATTCACCGGTTTGGTTTAACGTGGGCCTGTTTCACCAGTACGGCGTGGGAAATCACTCCAGCCGCGGCAATTGGTATTACAACCGGAAGACCGGCCAGACCGAGCGGGGCAACACGCAATACGAGTATCCACAGTGCAGCGCGTGCTTTATCCAGTCCGTGGATGACAACATGGAATCGATTATGCATTTGGCGCATAGCGAAGCCATGCTGTTCAAGTTCGGCTCCGGCACAGGCACCGATCTCTCTCCCATACGCTCGAGCAAGGAAAAGCTCAGTGGCGGCGGCCGGCCTAGCGGCCCGCTTTCGTTCCTGAAGGTCTACGACCAGGTCGCTAATGTTGTGAAGTCGGGTGGAAAGACGCGACGGGCCGCCAAGATGAACACCTTGCGCGACTGGCACGGAGACATCGAGGAGTTCATCGATGCCAAACAGAAGGAAGAGAAGAAGGCGTGGGCGCTCATCGAGCAGGGTTACGACGGCTCCTACAATGGCGACGCCTATGGCAGCGTAATGTACCAGAATGAAAATCTCTCGGTGCGTATAAGCGACGAATTCATGGACGCGGCCATGGCCGGCAAGGAATGGTGGACGCGCTCGGTCATCAGCGGCAAACCCTTGCAGAAGAAAGACGCGGCCGCGTTGCTGAGCAAGATAGCCGAGGGCACCTGGATTTGCGGCGATCCCGGGTTGCAATATGATGGGGCCATCCAGAAGTGGCACACGTGCAAGGGAACCGAACCGATTCATTCAACCAATCCCTGCTCGGAATACGTTTTCCTCAACAATACCGCCTGCAATCTCGCTTCGCTGAACTTGATGAAGTTCAAACGCGAGGACGGCAGTTTCGATGTGGAGCGGTTCAAGGCGGCCGTGCGTATTTTTATTACCGCGCAGGAGATCCTGGTGGACAACGCGAGCTACCCAACTCCCCCGATCGCGGAAAACTCTCACATTTTCCGCACACTCGGACTCGGCTATGCCAATCTGGGTTCGCTCATTATGAGCTACGGATTGCCTTATGATTCGGATGCCGGCCGCGCGCTGGCGGGCGCACTTACCGCCATCATGACGGGTCACGCCTATGAGCAGTCGGCTGAAATCGCCAGCCTCATGGGCCCGTTCAAAGGCTACCGCGACGCCCATTGTTCGCACGTGCCCAATCCTCGAATGGCGGACAACGTCGAATCGATGCTCGGCGTCATTCGCCAGCACCGCGATGCCGTCGAAGCGATCCAGCCCAGCCAAGAATTCAATTATTTGAAAGAAGAAGCCCGCAAGACTTGGGACTCGGCGCTAGAACGCGGTATGGAAAGCGGTTACCGCAACGCCCAGGTCACTGTACTGGCACCCACCGGCACGATCGCGTTCCTCATGGATTGCGATACTACCGGGATCGAACCTGATATCGCTCTGGTTAAATACAAACTGCTGGCCGGCGGCGGGCTCCTTAAAATCGTCAATCGCACGGTGCCGGAAGGCTTGCGCCGGCTTAAATACAGCGCTCAGGAAACCGAACGGGTTGTAGCTCATATCGAGAAGTGGGACACGATTGAAGACGTGCAGGAAAACGGGAAAACCGTGTCGAGCGGACTGAAGCCGGAAAACCTCCCCGTTTTCGACTGTGCATTCAAACCTTATCGCGGTCAACGCAGCATTCAGTATCTGGCGCATCTGAAGATGATGTCTGCCGCCCAGCCGTTCATCAGCGGCGCGATCTCAAAGACGGTGAACATGCCCAACGAAAGCACGATTGAAGACATTCGCGATGCCTACGTGCAGGCATGGAAGATGGGCCTTAAATGCGTGGCCATCTATCGCGATGGTTCGAAACGCTCCCAACCGCTGAACACAAAACGGACGAATGAAGGCGGGGACAAGGAGGTGCCAGAAACGGCGGGCGCTCAGGTAACGGCACTCGAAACCCGAATTAAAGAATTTGAGACCGAGGTCGGTCGTTTGCGCGAATTGGCCGGCAAACCATTGCGCCGGCGCCTGTCGGACACGCGCACGGCCATTACCCACAAATTCGACATCGCCGGCCACGAAGGCTACCTGACGGTAGGGCTCTTCGAGGACGGACAACCGGGCGAGTTGTTCATCACGATGGCCAAAGAAGGTTCGACCATCGGCGGCTTGATGGACGGTATCGGCACGCTGACCAGCATGGCGCTGCAGTACGGCGTTCCGTTGGAAGCTCTGGTCAGGAAATTTGCGCACGTTCGTTTCGAGCCATCGGGATTCACCAAGAACCCTGAAATCCGCAATGCCGCTTCGATTACAGATTATGTATTTCGATGGGTAGCGTTGCAGTTCATCCCTGGTTACCGCGAGGAGCATTCGCCGAATCGGAACCAACCGGAGTTGGCAATGCCCGGTTTACTGGAAGAGGAAAGAAAGAAAGTGAATCGGCCCGTGCCGGAATTGGCGCTTGCCGAAGACACGGACATGCTGGATTGCAAGAACGGGCATGTTCCTTCGGCCGGAAATGGCAAGAGTTCAGCCGGTCGCACGGTAAAAACTCTGAGTGATTCCGTAGCACATTTTCAGCAGGACGCGCCGACGTGCCCGAATTGCGGTCACGTCGCTGTCCGAAACGGGGCCTGCTACAAATGCCTGAACTGCGGCGAAAGCCTCGGTTGCTCGTAAGAGGCTTCCGGGTTGGCTTCAAATCTTGAAGCCGTCTCGGTGACAGATTTGCATCGCGACAATGCACAAGACGGGCCGGGAAGGTACTACGGCTTCCCGGCTCGTTCTTTCAATCGGCTCACCTGAAGTACTGCTCGGCGACTTTCCTGGCCAGTGTCGTCGCAATTTGCTCATCGGTATTGGTCAGCACAATCACCGCCAGCTTATCATCCGGGAAGCGTTGGATGCTGGCTGAAAAGCCGGAGGTTGACCCGCTATGGCCGACATTCTTATGAGCGTTGACCGTGTCGATAAACCAACCGAAACCGTATCGAGTCGACCTGCCGCTGTTTAACTTGGTCGGCGTCCACATTTCCGCTTTGGTCGACGCGTTCAGCAGAGCGTCACCGTCCAGCGCCGCATTCCATTTCGCCAAATCGCCTACGGTCGAAACCAGCGCGCCGGCTGAGAACACGTCGGTCAGGTCGTAATCGCGGTTGATGAGAACATGGTTCGTCTGCTCATACCCCGATGCTCGGTTGGGTATGATGAGAGACGGCAAACGGTTCGTGGTAGTGTGCATGTCCAAGGGACGGAATATCCGCTCGTACATAAAATCCCAATAAGTTCGCCCACTAACGTTCTCGATAATGAAGCCGAGGAGGTTGAATCCGGTATTACAGTATTTCCATGAAGCGCCCGGTTGGAACTCCAGCGGTTGCGCGGCAATAGCAGCGATGAATTGCGGCTGCGTAAGGTGACGACTTAATTCGAAGCCATCAAGACCAGTGTAACTCTTGAGCCCTGAGGTATGCGTCAACAAATGTCGTATAGTTATGTCCTTCCAGGCTGCAGGCGCTGCCGGTAAATAGCGGCTAATCCTGTCATCGACCGAAAGCTTCCCATCCTGGGCGAGGAGCAAGATGCCTGCGGCGGTGAATTGTTTCGTAATCGAACCAATCTCGAACACAGTTTGAGGCGTCACCGGGGCGCGCAACTCGAGGTTGGCCTGCCCGTACGTGGCGGTCTTTACGGCATTACCATGCGAGATCACCATGAGCGCAAGTCCCGGAATTTGGTGACCTTCCATTTCTCCTTTTACGTAGTCATCGATAGGATCGCCATGACTGGAAAACAAAGCCAAACCGCTGCTCAGGATGATTAGGAGCGAACGCATTTGCATCGCACTGAGCCTACTCAACACCAATCCGTGATTAAAGGGAATCCGAGGCGAACGTGACCTTCGTAACATAGCACGGTCTAAATGGCTGGAATGAAGAACGCTCCGCGAGCGGGTCTGGAGTTGAAGAAATGACTGCTTAAAGCTGGAGGTACCTATGTCTAACTATGCCTACATTGCGATCGATCCGCGTGGTGGCGAACAGCACGGTACGCTTGAGGTGTCTGACGAACAGGAAGCTCTTCGACGGATCAAGGAAATGGGTTGGTTCCCAACGAAGTTGTTAGCCACTGGTGAACCCAAGGCGCGCACCATGCTGGTCCGAAACCGACGCGCTCATCGGAAGAATCTGAATATCGCGATTCCTTGGTTTAGCCGCGTTAAAGCGGGCACTCTGACTGCTTTTACGCGCCAGCTCGCGACGCTCGTCGAGGCCGGCCTTCCTTTGCTACGCGGATTGCGCATACTAGAGGAGCAGGAGGAACATCCAGCGCTCAAGCAGGTGATTGGCGAGATCGCCCAGGATATCGAGAACGGAGATTCTCTGGCAGAAGCTGTGGCTCGGCATCCGAAGATCTTCAACCGGCTTTACGCGAACATGGTCCGAGCGGGAGAAATTGGTGGGGCGCTGGAAACCGCGCTTGGGCGCCTGGCGGATTTCATGGAGAAGGCGCAAAAGATCAAAGGCAAAGTCAAGGCGGCTATGTTTTACCCCAGCGCGGTGCTGGCGGTCGCAGCGATCATAGTTGGCATATTAATGGCTTATGTTGTGCCTCGGTTTGCGTTAGTGTTCGGTGACCTGGCCAATGGCAGGCCGCTGCCTGGTTTCACCCGTTTCGTGTTCGGTTTGAGTGGAGTAATTCAGCATCATGCTTTGACCGCGGCTGCCCTTATCGGAACCGGGGTTGCCCTGTTTCTGCTGGCGATTCGCACGAACAAAGGGCGTTGGGTATTCGATCGCTTCAAGCTCGCATCGCCCGTGCTCGGGCCTTTGTTCCGCAAACTCGCTGTTTCACGGTTTGCAAGGACTCTGGGCACACTTATCACCAACGGCGTTCCAATTCTGCAGGCATTGACGATCGTGAAAGAAACGGTCGGTAACGTGGTGGTCGGTGACCTGGTTGGAGTCGTCCACGAAAACGTAAAGCAAGGTGAGCCGCTGGCGCCGGGCTTAAAGGCATCGTCGGTCTTTCCTGCCATGGTTGCCGGGATGGTAGACGTTGGCGAGCAAACGGGAGCGTTGCCGGAGATGCTGATGAAAGTCGCCGATGTTTACGACGACGAAGTCGACAATGCCACCAGCGCGTTGACCTCCCTGCTGGAGCCTGTGATGATCGTTTTTTTGGCAATCCTGGTGGGAAGCATTGTCATCGCCATGTTTCTGCCGCTGATCGAGATTGTTACGGGTGGTATGGATTTGCCTGATCGTGGCCACCTGGCGGAATAACCGTTGCGCACTTAATCGTTCCAGGCCGGCCAGCGGAGAGCACAATTCATCTTGAAATTACGTTAGGCAGGATCCCCCATTTGCTGAAGATACAGAGCTGGGGCAAGTTTTGTTGATGGGGGAGAATATCCTGATTATTGGAGGCGGAGCGGCTGGGCTGCGCGCAGCGCAAGCGCTCGTCCATTCGGGCGTTTCAGTGACAGTGTTGGAAGCGCGGGACCGACTGGGTGGCCGGATTCTCACCTGGGCCGCCGGACCTGATCTCCCGGTCGAATTGGGAGCTGAATTCATTCATGGGGAAAAGAATCCAGCTTGGGACGTTGTCCACGCAGCCAGGCTGCGGACGCAAGCCGTGGCCGACCGACACTGGCGAGTGGCCAAAGGCAAAATGCAGGAAGTAAAGGACTGTTGGAAAGAATTGGGCGGCGTCACTGAAAGGATCAACACCTCGGCGCCGGATCAGGATTTGCAATCGTTTCTGGATCAGGGCTGGAGTCTGGACCCTTCAGCCAAACGGTTTACCAAAGAATACGTGGAAGGTTTCCATGCGGCGCCAGCCGGCCGAATGAGCATTCACGCACTCGCGAAGGCCGAACAAGCTGCGGAACGCGACCAGGCCACACGGGCATTTCGCCTAACTCGAGGATACTCGGCGCTAATCGACTGGCTGGCAGCGGATTTGCGGCCGCCTCGGGCATCCGTTCAACTAAACACCGTGGTCGAAGCCGTGCGCTGGGCACCCGGGCGCGTCGAAGTCGTTGCGAAAACTCCAAACGGGCCACGACAATTCCATGCCGCACGAGCCCTATGTACCTTGCCGCTGGGCGTACTACAGGCCCACGACCCGGGCGCGGTCCGATTTGAACCGGAGTTGCTCGCCAAGAAGAGAGCTATTCAAGGACTGGCCATGGGGTCAGTTGTAAAAATAACGTTCCAATTCCGCTCTCGATTTTGGCCCATCGATAATTTTGGCTTTTTACACTCGGAGGATCGGTGGTTTCCGACCTGGTGGTCGGACCCGCGCGGCCCCGTCTTGACAGGGTGGGCGGGCGGGACTCGAGCTGAGCAACTGAACCGCGCAAGCAAGGAAGCCGTTGAGGCCGAAGCCATCAACACGATGACGCGCCTGTTTCTAATCGAAGCCGGTCGCATCCGAGAGTCGCTGGTCAGGGCGTTCCATCACAACTGGAGCACCGATCCGTTTTCGCGAGGCGCATACAGCTTTACTCCGGTACGGATGATGGGAATGTCGGAGCGTCTGGGAGCCGCAGTTGGCAATACACTTTTCTTCGCGGGGGAGGCCACTGCTCCGGATGGCGAACAAGGCACCGTTCATGCCGCCCTGGGGAGTGGACAGCGCGTGGCGGAAGAAATCCTTGCCAGCCTGACCAGCAGCCGCCAGCCCCCGGCACCCCCTGAAATCGCCGCAGCGGCGTAGTTCTTTGCCCGGTGGTCAATCTGGAACTACAATGTGTTATGATTGCGACTACACTCGACGGACAGGGCCTAATCAAGAACTGCCCAAATTGCGGGCAGAAAAATCGCGTGCAATTCGCTAATCTCGGGGATGGAGCCCGGTGCGGTCGCTGCAAAACTGAGCTGCCATGGCTCGATTCACCGCTGGAAATCGATGAAGAAACCACCTTTGCTTCACTCACTGCGAAATCAAGTCTGCCAGTGCTGGTAGATTTTTGGGCTGATTGGTGCGGGCCATGCAAAATGATGGTGCCGGAAGTCAAGCGAGTTGCCGCGGGGAATGCGGGAAAATGCATTGTGGCAAAAGTGAATACGGAAGGCCTCCCGGCGCTGGCGCAACAATTCCGGATCAACGCGCTGCCCACCCTGGTATTACTCGCCGGCGGAACCGAAGTGGGGCGCACCGAGGGCGCTCGCCCGGCAGCGGAGATCCAGCACTTCCTCGAACACGCAGTCAGGCAGCAGTGAGTTAGCTTAGGTATTTCTCACCAGCGGTAGGAGTTGTGCGACGTTAACCTGACGAGCCTTTTGGGCGATGTCTGCCGAATAACGACACTGCATAGAACGGGCTTCGTCGAGCATCGAAGAAAAGCTTTCCTTTAACTGCGCCGTCGTGAGCACTCGACCGCCTGAATAGTAGCGCCGGGCGACTTGTCCCAATGCATAAGTGGTGGCAAAAGCGAAGGCGGAACCGGCAGCCTGCCCCATCAGTCCACCCAGCAGCCCGCCGGCGATTCCGCGTCCTAGTCCGCCGACCAATCTGCGGGTAAAGCCCTCAAACACCTGGGAAGTCAAACCGATACCTACGGTGGCGAGGAAATCGCCGATGTGGCCTCGGTCCAACTCGAAGCCGTAACGTTTGCCGATTTGATAGACCATTCGCATCTGAAACGGGATGATCGCCATGGTGGCCAGCGTGTGCGGCATTATCTCCAGCGCTCCATTAAGGATGGCGGCATTCAGGATCAATTGATCGATGTCGGACTCACGTGTCGCGTCAATCACTGGTGGAACGGGGCCGACGACTGGCTGCTCGACGATCGCTTGTGCAGATTGCTGATGAACATCACCGGCAGGATTATCCAGTTGCAGCGACTGGCGCAAATTCGACAAAAATTGCTTTTCCGCATCCTTTAACACCCCATCGGCGTGGCAGACGCACACCGCCATTTCATAAGCCAGCGCCCTGGCGGAAGATGATTGGAGCTGAGACGCCGCCTGAGAAAGGGAGATCCGGCCGCCCAATACGTCCTGGTAAACGGAGGTAACTTCGAGCGGATCCTCGGAAAACCCTGTCACAATGCGTTCGATTTGAGCGCGCTCAACATCGTCCTGGGCGCCGTCCGCGAAGGCCGCCAGAATGCAGATCGCCAAAATCGCTTTGTGCTCTTGCGGACCAGGCGAATGGGATTCGATTGTCATGCCTGAGTATGGCCCGATCCCACAATCGCACCAATTGCAATCGGCAGCCCAGTTTGTAACCAGTAAGAGCGGTTTTTAAAAACCCTGGGCAGGTCGTGGCGGTCTGGATTCTCGTGGTGGTTGATCTGCGTTTGGTGATGCCGGGGAAGCGTTGTTAAGATTCGGGCGAGTGGGCTCGCTCGCCGACTGGAGCTTTTGGCTTCGAGTGGCATTCCAGTAACAAAGACGGAAAGGCAAAATCCGGGCCGAAGCTTGCCCCAGGCGAGAATTGAACGCGTTTTTCATATATCCTGACCTATATACGGATGAAAAAACCCCGATCTTACAAAAATCTGCTAAAATCTGCCGATCACCCGCGAATGCTGGCCCCTGAAAGGGAGCTCACCAACCCTATTTATCCGGACGGGGCGTTGACCCGGGATTTAGCTGGTTTTGTAAATGCTGGTTGGCCTCCTCCAATTGAGCGTTCAGCGAGGCGTCGTCAGGACGATTTTTACGGAGGAAATTCAGGTGGAAAACCACCGCGCCCCAATTGCCCTGGCGTTTGGCGAGTTGTGTTTCGAATTCATGCCAGGTAGTAACCTCCTCTGGCGAAGCGCTGAATTCGGAAGGATAGCGGCGGTTGAGGTCTTCCCAAATGGACTGGAGCGAGGCGCCGTGTGGTGGCGTCCAACCACTGGAAGGCGTAGCCGTGCCGCCGGAGAGCAAATAGGAGAGGAGCATGAGATCTTCGACCGGCCGGTCGTCTACCGGCAAGTCCCAAAGCCAGGAAGAACCGAGTTGATCCGAAGTGAGGACCTTTTTGCCATCAGGTAGAAAAACAACATTTTCGAGCCGGCTCAGATGGAGCAGCGGCGGAGTGAGGGGGTCACCCGAATCGGCGCTCCAAATACGCGCGGTATAATCCTGAGAAGCAGTGGCAACGCAATCGCCATCTGGGCTAAATGAGACGCCATGGACCTGATCTTTGTGGTGAAGTACCGGACTAATTCGCTTTCCCGTACGAACGTCCCAGAGGATGGCGGTAAAGTCTTCGCTGGCAGTTGCGAGGCGCCGCCCGTCCGTGCTGAAAATCGCCCGCAAGACTCCGTCGCGATGGGCCAGTGGCTTGCCCAGAGGATTACCAGTGGCGACGTCCCAGATTTGTGCTGCACACTTGTTGACGAAGCTATCGGAACAAGCAGAAACGAGCAGTGAGCCGTCAGGGCTGAATGCCGCATCCTGCACGCGACGATCATGTTTCAAAGCCGGGCACAGGGCGGACCCGCTAGAGGCATCCCAGATTCGTACCAAGCTATTCCCAAAAGTGGCAACACGTGAACCGTCACTGCTAATCGCGACACCATCAACACGTGCCTGATGGTCCAGCAGAAGGCTCGAGGTTTTCTCCTCCGAGGCACTGTAGGTCTGTGCAAAGCGATTCCAATAAGCAACAAAGTGACTACCATCTCTAGCGAAAACCACCCCTGCCGGCGCATTCGTCAGTAGAATTGCAGGGCCTATTTGATGGCCCGTGGTCGCAGCGAAAACGGAGATGCTGGAGCCAACGGCACTTGGATTGGCCGAGTTTGTAGAGATCGTCAGAACAAAGGTTCCGTTGTAGTTCAAGACGACACTGTTAGCAGGCGCTGCCAAGGAGCAAGTGGAGATCAGTGTTGTTGGTATCGTGTTCCAAACAGAAAGGACATTATTTGTTAAAGTCGCGAAGCGAGTGCCGTCGCCGCAAAACGTGCCGTTGAGCTTCACGGGGGAAACGGTGCAGCCCGCAAGATCCCAAACCCGGACAGACCCATCGGTGCTCGCTGTTAGGACGAGGCGTCCATCAGCACTGCAGGCAATATCGGTGACAGGTTCGCCCAATCGCAGCACCGCAGTAGCACCATTCGGTCGCAGACCTTCCGAACGCCACAGCCGGACTGTGCCGTCGAAACTTGCAGTAATGATGAGCTGACCATCGGGCGTGAATTGGCCAATCTTCGCCACGTCGTCATGTTCCAGGTCGGGAAGAATCCGCTGACCCGAAGGCACCTCCCAAACACGAACGTTGCGATCCGCGCAGGCAGTAACCAACTTTTTATCATCCGGGCTAAAAGCAGTTCCATAAATCCAGCTAGGATGTTTAAGCGGTCGGTCAAGACATCGCCAGGTCAGCGCATCCCAGAGTTCGACCGTGCCATCATCGCTCCCCGTGACCAACCAACGGCCGTTGTGGCTGAAAGCCAAGCATCGGACTCCTCCTGTATGCTTCTTGAGGTCAGCTTCCAACCTTCCCGTGGCAGCATCCCAAACCTGCACGACCCCGCCCTGGCATCCCGTCACAACGTGGCGGCCATCCGGGCTAAACTTGGCGCTGATCGCTGGAGCCGCGTGTTGCAAGTGTATGGGGTCATTCAGTGTAACGGCATCCCAGATAGCAGAATCATTCCCCTGGCTGGCAGTTACAATGTGTCGGCCATCCGGGCTGTAACTAGCGCTGGTGACTAAGGGGCCCTTCGCGAAGGCCTGCTTGTATAGCTGGCCCGTGCGCAAATTGTATATTTCGACGCGGTTCTCAAAAAGGCAAACCAGCACGTGCGTGCCGTCCGGGCTCAGCTCAACACTGTTTGCGCGAGTGGGTAGCGACCAGATGCGAGTGAGTTTTGGACACTGAGCCAAAACCGAACCGACGCGGAGTCGATGCGCCCGTTCGCGATGCTCGTTGCCTTGATCCAGCCGTAAAGCGTCCGCGAAATACGGCAAAGCTCCAAGGTATTCTCCGGTGTCTATTGACCGCGAGCCATAGGCAATGTCGGAAACAATCTGTCGCTCGCGCGCCTCAATTGTGCGGCGCCAGTGCCCATACAACGGGTACAGGAGGCCGGACAGGATGACGGCCCAGAGCGCCAGCAGCACGGCAACCCGTTTCAAGCGAGCCATGCGTCGTTCCAGCAGATGCAGTCGGCGGATTGATTTGCCATTAGTCAACGCCACGAGGTCGGCATGCATGTCTTCCGCTGTGGCGTACCTCTGGGGCAATTCATTTTGGCACGCATGAACGAGGATTTCGTTCAGCTCGAAAAATTCGGCCCGATCGCCAAATGTTTCGCAATCAGCCGGGAGTGCGGGAAAGTTCTGCCGATCCAGGCCAGTGCCAGCCTCATACAATACTTTGCCCAACGCATAGATATCGGCAGCCGCTTTGCCCGGACCTTCGGGCGGAATGAAACCGGCGGTGCCCACGTAAGTGCGCGCCTCCTCGATCTGCGCCACCAATCCGATGTCAGCCAACTTTGGTACGCCCTGGACGAAGATGATATTGGAGGGCTTGATGTCACGGTGAACCAAGCCGTTCTTGTGCAATTCGGCCAGGGCCTGGGTCAAAACAAGCCCCAGTCCGACACAGGCGCGCACTGGCATGCGGCCATGGTGCGCCAATTCCTTAGCCAGGGTTTTGGGGGAGTAAGTACGCGGATCAATGCTGGCCCCGGTTTCCTCGTCGTCGCCCAATTCCATCACATAATAGAAGTAGCCAGCGCCCTCGTTGATCCCTACATGAAGTACGTCGACAAAACCCTCGTGGGAACGAGAAACAGGCTCGAACCTGCGTATGCCGGTCAGTTCGCGCTGGAAGGGGCTGCCATCCGCAAATGAAGCGCGATGCACGATCTTCACAGCGCGATAAACGCCCATCTGGTTGCGCGCCAGCCAAACCTCGCCGTAACTCCCGCGCCCGATACAGCGCAGCAGTTCATGATCGGGGATATGCACGCTAGCCGTGGACGAATTCTGGTTGGCCTTGCTGCCTGAGCGTTCTTGATCACGCTCCGAATCCGTTATGTGGGCCTTTGGATCCATTCCTGGAATTCAGCTTAGTAGATGTCGTAAGTAAGATTCCTGCAATGCAAATTCGTGTTCGACGGACCTCAGCGGCGGCTGATGGGAGCAAAACACGGCACATTTCAGAAAAATGCCCTGGCTACTTGAGCTCGGGCCGTGCTTTCCACTCTGGGTCGAAGTCTTTGGCGGTATGATACGGCCCGCCCCAAAGGCTTTTCCTTCCCAAGTGCTGCACCAACGAAGGTGCATGATAAAAGACCCGTGCTTGAAGCCGTCCAGCCAGACGTGAGATCCTGATGTCCTGCATGCCATTAATCTCATGCCAATGTCGAAGAATGTATCCGACGGCCTTGCACGAGATGAGCAGCGCCTGGCTGCCAAACACACAACCAGAGGCAACCAACCGTGAGCGGTTTGGGACATCACAAGCCACCTCTCTGATGTTGGGATTGTATAGGCTGGCCAGGCACGCATGCCGTGAATGGATAGGCGGCCAGTTCCGCAGGTTATGGAACAGGTGGCGATTAAAATCCAAATCGTCCTCGAGGAACAAAACGTAATCCGCACTTGAAGCAAGACCTCGCTCGAGCGCCAGCCTGGCACAGCGGGTTTGCCGCCGTTGGAAATTCTCACCGGCACCCTGATCCATCTGCACATAGACGGGAGCATGATCCCAATCAGTTCGGGCCAGATTTCGGAGAGTTTGTTCGCGGAGGTGATTCCGCTCCTGGCAGGAAATCATCACGGCATGGATATGTGGAGCATTATGTGCTTTGGTCCAGGCTAACGCCGGCGCAAACGGCTCACCAAGGCGACCATCCCAAACCCGCCGTAGTTGCAGGACCGCCTGCCGGCAATCCGCCTCGAATCGGAAACCCGGAACTCGGCGGTTAGTCAGGAATAAGTCCCATTTGTCGGAGTTGCGATGCTGGAAGATTCGTCTGCCCCGGAAATCATGTTGGCACATGGTTCCCGCCAATGAACCAACCGGCGTGGGAACCAATGCGTACGGCTGATTTAGTTTTCGAAACGCCAGATGAAATGTCTCTTTGTCACCGTGGATAAAACGGTAGTAAAAGTCCGAGTTCTCATTGAACCACATGGTCAGGCATAAGGCGGCCCAGCAGCGTTGTTTGTCGACCAGGACCTGACCTGTTTCGAACTCAGGCTCGTTAGGCTGGCGCAAACCGCAGCTTCGCCACACCGCTCTCGACTTCAAATTCTTGCCGCGTACGTAGTCGGGCCAGAAGACAGCGCCTGTGCTTTCGAATTCGTCAGTAGAAAACAAGTACTCAGGGTCGGCGGTTGCGACATTGTCAGCGTCGAGCAACAGCACCTCGCGAAATCTGGAATGCAGGATGGCATATGGCTTCAGCTCCCAGCCGTGCAAGACACGAACTGGAAACTCTTTCCTTATCTGCAATGCATCCACGCACGTGACTCCCAAAGGAGCCAGCAACGACTCCATTCTAGCGTCCAGCTCCTGGCGCCCCAAGTACCACACTTCGATTGGCAATCGACAGCCGTGCTTTCGAAGCAATCTGATACAGACCCAAGCATTGGTGAAGTAACGAATGCCGCCACCGCAAATCACAATTCCACGACCATTAAATCCGCCCGGGTGAGGCGGGATTGATTGGATAAATGCGTCGCACGCCATGCCGGCACTGTGAAGATTAAGAGGCTGCGAATTATACCGGTTTTTGGACCTAGTCGCGATCGCCCGCTTGGCTGCCCTCTGTTCGGCAGCGGAGAGAAAAGCAAGGGCCCCGCCTTTAAAGTATAATTCGATGCGCCGGATGACCTCCTCGGCGGTAATGAGATCCAGGCAATGAGGAAGGCCATTTCGGACATCAACACAGCGTCGCTCACGCCGATCACGCCGATCGCCGTCGCGCAAAGGCCGGACTCGATCGCGCCAGCAACCGCCTTCAAGACAGCATGGTAGTGCTGAATTGGTATGGATAAACTGATGCCCAGGATAAGCTTCCCAGTGGGCCGGTTCGCGGCCTCCAGCGATGACGACGCAGGCACGGCACTGTGGCTGTCTTGGCTTAACCGGGACTGCTGCCGCAAGGTGCATCAAGCTCGTCACCGGACATAAGACGCCCTGGCTATGATACACCAGGCGTACTAGTTCCCGGAGATTGGTTTTGCCACGCAAGTCGATTACACCTTCCAACCTGGGGTGATGATGCCCAAAGCCGCCCACCTGAACGAATTGGATCTGACCGCGGAAATGGTCGATGACCGCCTGGTATCTAGCCGTATCCCACCACTTAACGGTGATATCGTACTTGCCTCCCGCCGCCACGATCCAAAATGGCAGATCTCTCTTGGCAACCTCGTGTACCTGTGAGTACCAGAGCCTCTCCTGCTCCGAAAGATATATATCCCCTCGGAATGCTCCAGGCCTGATGTCCAGCTTGAGTCGGCTATTCAGGAAATGAATAAAGCCATGAAGACAATGATATGGAGTTGTGTTCGCTTGATTTATAAGCGGATACGTGCAATCGATAGTTTCCACATCGACGTCCTCATCCGATAGCGGGGTGAGGAGAGAATTATGCTCCCAAAGCTCAGGGCAAAACGTCCTTACATCGGTTAGGAATCTGTCCGGGTAACATCGATGCAGATCCCTGACTGCGGCGGTCAGCATAAGGACATCCCCAGGACAGTATCCGCACCTGAGGACCACTTTCTTCATGCGCTAGATGAGTTGTTATGGTGCATGGATCACGAACTAGCCAGCGTAGAGCCGCCTGCGAGCCGGGATAGGCCAATCGTACTCGAGGAACGAAATACTAAACGAAGCTCTCCGTCAGGCTCACGGGGATGGTGAGGGTGTATCCGGAACGGCGCTTGGGCTGGGAGAATCCAAATCTGCATAAACCAGCGGCTTTGCCCGACGAGGTTTAGGGCTATAGGACGGACGCAACAATTTCTTCTTAGACGCGGGTCGTTTCTTTTTTTTCATTGTGTTGGTTCAGGTTCGATTCGTTATCTGGCGGGAGATTAACGCTACCCCAAAAACCCGCAAGTATTCCGGAGTCGACTGCCAACGGCTACCCACTATCCTGTTTTATCTCCGATCGGATTTTCTTCAAGATCGATCGTTTTATTTCCCGCAGCCGCCGAGCCTCAGCGCTGGGCCGTTCAAGTTGATGAATCAGCCAAGGGAATTGGGATATGCTAGGGGAGAAAGAAACACTTCCCGGCGTACCCATTTTCCGGCATTCAAACTCAATTTCACACAGGGTTTTCATGTAAACGGGCTACCTCTTTTTTGATTAAACTGCCGATGCGGTGTTTGATAATGTAAATGTTGCTGCGACTGGTCCCCAGGACTTCAGCGACTTTCGCTACGGGCCAACCTTTTACCACATAAAGATCGAAGATCTGATACTGTTTAGGGTCCACTTTTTGCTTAACACGTTCGATGGCAGCCTCCATCAAGTTGCTTTCCCATTCTTTATCCCAGGTAGCATCCAAAGCAATTCCTCCCGGATCCGCGATACGCTCGATTGGTGCTGTACCGGTGCCGGTGTCATTCGCGTTAATCGAGGCGATGTTCTTCTGTCGCTTTCGTAACTGATCCACAATTCGCCATCGTGTCAGATTCAATAGCCAGGACTTAAAGGAACCTTTTTCACTCTGGTAACGGAACCCGGGCAAAGCCTTTAAAACAGAACTAACCGTCTCTTGCACAACGTCCTGGGCTTCGGGGTCGGTTAAGCCCGCTCGGATCGCAGTCGAGTAGATTAGCCTCCAGTAGGTCTCGAAAAAGGCGCGCCAGCTCTCCTGATCATCCCAATTTTTTAGACGACTTAAAAGAGACTGCCGCGTAGGGATCAATTCCACGAGCGCGCTTGTGGCGGGCTCGCTTTCGGCATTCGTCATACCCTCTATTCGTATCAAAAATCCCAATTCTTACAAAAATCTTCGAAAAAATGATTTTTGCCACTTTCAGCCAGATTCGGATTCCGACGTTAGGAGGGGTGCCTTAACAAGGCTATGCACAGCAGCGGCCTCATCCCAACGGTCGGAATGGGCTTAAGCAGTCCCGAAAGATTTTTGAAGATTTTTGTAAGATCCGGCTTTGCTCATCCGTATTAGCAGTGTGGACAAAAATCAGGCCACCGAAAAGGACGCCAATCGGGCTGAATACGGGGAACAGCCGAGGGAGGGGAACGGCTGCTGCACGATGATTTCGTGCAGCAGCCAGTTTTTGATTCAGGACAACCACAATTGAAACCCCGCGATGGCAATTACCTCACTATGCTAACCAGACATGTTACCCCTGCCGCCGGTCTTAACATCGGACCGAGCCCTTCAATCCCTTCAGCGCAACACGTTCTAACGGAGAGTGAGCTCCGACGAGCACAAAGACTCCAACACAAGCTTAAACAACTCCGCGAGCAACTGGCCAAAGTGCTTGCCGTGGACCCAGGCAAGTGATCCTGCTCGCCTGATGGAGCTAGAACACTTTCTCTTACAAAAGAGTTGCGGTTCATGAAGAAAGGTCCATAGTGGCCGACATGAACTTACTCACGAGTCTCACGCCGCAGCAATTGAGAGCCGCCGCCAGTTTGAAAGAACGAATCCAGGCTCTCGAACGGGAACTGGGTCAAATTCTCGGTCAGTCAACTGCATCAGCATTTGGGGTAGTGAGGCGAAGGCTAAGCCCACAAGCCATCGAGAATATCCGCGCGGGTGTACGGAAGAGAATGGCTGCTGCCCGGGGCAGAATGGGCCGCAAAACCGGCGCTGCGAAATCGAGGCGCAAAATCAGCGCTGCCGGGCGAGCAGCCATTGCCGCGGCTGCGCGCGCCAGATGGGCAAAAGCAAAAGCGTCGGGCCGCAATCGGCTTTAGAACTGCGGATTGGCAATGCTGACGACCGCGAGCGGATTCCGCTCGTAAGATGTGAATTGCGCGTACGCACAAGCTGCAAGGGGAGCTGGTCCGTTTCCGCCTGGTGCAAGGCTGCTACGTTCTTCTTAGGCTAGTGCTTCTGATACAGCCGGTGGGAAGATTGCGCCGACATCACCTTCGAGGCGAAGGGTGACTTCTTTGAAGGAATCGTGCTCCGTAGGGCCGCGGTTAATAATGATGTAAGGAGCGCCTTTGGCGGCAGAGATCAGGGGGATATTAGCCGCCGGGTAGACGGACAGAGTGGAGCCTAGCGCGATGACCAGGTCGGCCCGGAGGGCTGCTTGTTGCGCCCGTTCGAGGACTTCGTTGCGCAAATTCTGGCCAAAGCTGATAGTGGCGGGTTTGAGAAACCCGCCACAAGCACAAGTTGGCGGCCGGCGCGTGCGTCGAAAAGACTCAAAGTGAGGTTCCGGTTCGGAAAGCTCGCCGCAGGATTGGCATTCAATTTTGGCGTTTGTGCCATGAAGTTCAGTGAGGCGAACCGCGGTAGTGCCGGCGCTCGCATGAAGACCATCGATGTTCTGGGTAACCAACATCTCGAGCCGGTCCGCTTTTTCAAGGCTCACAATCGCGTGATGAACAGCATTGGGCCGCGCATCGCGAAAACCTGGCCAGCCTTCGAGTTTATAGTCCCAGTGCTCTACCCGCGCGGCTTCTGAGCGCATGAAATCAAGGTAATAAACGGGTTGCCGTTTTTTCCAAATGCCATCCGGTCCCCGAAAATCGGGGATTCCGCTCGCGGTCGAGATCCCGGCACCAGTGAAGACCAGCATTCGTCTGCCGGCACGAAGTAATTCCCTCAGCCGTTGTTGTTCGTCGTGCACAGCTCAATTTCGCTCCGGCCTGGACGGGTCACAAACAAAAACCCTGTTCTGCCTCAGAAAAAACGGCTCACGCCACACACGAGGCACATCGAGATTTGATGAGCTTCAAAGATTTCAACAAACCTCTAAACTCTGTGGCCTCACGGCCTTTTACCTTGTTCCCTGTTCGCTCGCAGGTAACTTGATTTCATGCCGGTGCCGGTAATTACCATCGCTCAGATGCGAGAGTGGGAAAAGGCCACTTGGGCGGGCGGGCAAACCGAAGCGGTAGTGATTCGGATGGTCTCCGCACGCGTGGCGCAGCGCGCCAGGGAGTTAACTCGGGAAGGTGATGAGATCCTGATCGTTGCAGGCAAGGGGCACAACGGTGATGATGCCAGGGGCGCGCAGGAACACCTGGCGCAGCGCCGGGTGAATGTCCTGAATGTAACTGACCCGGTGGGCGATTTGCATAAGCTTAAGGAGTCATTGACGAACAAGCCCGCGCTGGTCGTTGATGGTCTCTTTGGAATAGGAATCAACCGTTCACTTTCCAGCGATTGGATTAATCTCATCCAAACCATCAACGCCAGCCGTTCTGTCGTGCTCGCGGTGGATGTCCCCTCTGGATTGAATGGCGATACCGGTCAACCAGAGGGCGCTGCAATCGAGGCAACAGTGACGCTCACAGTAGGCGCCCCCAAACAGGGAATGCTGCAAGAATCCGCCTGGCCACTGGTTGGTCGCCTCGAAGTAACCCACGACGTTGGATTGTGTCCGTGCTCCCAAACCAGTGATTTGCAATGGACGCTGGCGGAGGATTTCGGAAAGTATCCGCCGCGCCGGCCGGTTGCGAGTCACAAAGGGACTTACGGCCACCTGGCGATTATCGCGGGCAGTCCGGGTTATCACGGGGCGGCTGTGTTGACGGCGCGAGGAGCTCAAGCGGCGCAACCGGGACTGGTCACCCTTCACGCCCTTCCCGAAATATATCAGGTAGTCGCATCGCAACTTCGGGCGGTCATGGTGACCCCCTGGATTCCCGAAAGCAAACTGGCTGGGAAATGGGACGCGGTGCTCATTGGGCCAGGGTTGGCTTCCCAGCAGCTCCCGGATGAGGTGAAGAGGCTCGCGCGTTTTCTTTGGCGCGACTCGCCGTTGCCGGTAATTGTCGACGCCAGCGCATTGGACTGGTTGCCCCTCGGTTCGGTGGCGAAAAACTCATTGCGCGTGATGACGCCGCATCCTGGTGAAGCCGCGCGACTGCTGGGTACAACGACACCGCAAATCCAGGCCAACCGCCAGGCGGCATTGCGCAACGTTTCAAAACGATTTGGTGATTGTTGGGTAGTTCTCAAGGGCCACCAAACGCTGGTCGGCCGCAGCACCGGGGAGATATATGTCAACTCCTCCGGCAATCCGCACCTCGCCCAGGGCGGAAGCGGCGACGTCCTCTCCGGCTACATAGCTGGTTTGCTCACCCAGTCCGAATTGCATCCGGATCCACTCAAAACGCTCTGCTACGCCGTCTGGCAGCACGGCGCCGCGGCTGACCGCTTGCAAGCTACGCGCCGAAACTGGGTGGTTGAGGATCTGTTCGAACATCTGGGAAACGTCGTCACCAAATAGCGTGCACGAAAGGCAAAGAGCTAAAGCAAGATGCCGCACTGATATGACGACCTCTTCAAATCGAAATATTATCTGGCACCGACTCGCCGTGTTGTCATTCAGTGTATCCATCTTCATTGGTGCAGCCTCATCACCACCGAAACGATTGATTGAGTTCGGTTGGGATGAACCTTCGACTTCATTCCTCCTTGCGCATCTGCCCGAAATGGAGCAGATGCCTTTTGACGGGTGCGTATTTCACGTTGAACATCAACTCGCCACCGGGAAGAGAATCCGATTCACATGGGATGCCTGGGGCAAACGGGCATTTACTGCAGCCGAACTCGAGCCCGCTTTGGCCGACCTGAAAGCTCTCGCGCCTCACCGATTCACTCACAATTTTTTGCGTTTCAATGTTACGCCGGGCGACATCGACTGGTTCGACGATTTTGCGCCGGTTCTGACGAACGTCTGTTTAGCCGGCAGACTTGCGCGTGTAGGACATGTCGCCGGGATCCTTTTTGATGTGGAGCCCTACAACGCGCCAGTCTTCGATTTCCACAAGCAGGGATCGTCCGCCAGCAAAAGTTGGCAACAATATCAAACCCAGGCGCGTGTTCGTGGCCGCGAGGTCATGCAAGCCTTTCAAGCGGGTTATCCAGGACTGACTGTCTTTCTCACGTTTGGTTACAGCATTGCCTGGGCACAGATACGTGGTGGCAGCAAACCACTCGTCGACTGCCAATATGGATTGCTGCCAAGTTTTCTTGATGGGCTCCTTGACGCTGCAGAGAAAGGAACCCGAGTAATCGATGGTTGCGAGTTGGCTTATGGCTACAAAGATACGCGCCTGTTTCAAAAGGAGTATGACACGATGAAAACCGGCTTGCTTTCGATCGTGGCTGACCCGCCGAAATACCACGCTGTTGTTTCACTTGGATTTGGTTTATGGCTCGATCGCGGCTCGCACAAGCAGCGATGGGAAACGATTAATCTCACCAATAACTTTTACTCCCCCGACCAGTTTCAAGCCAGCGTGGAGGAAGCGCTCAGAGTGTCCGACAAATACGTTTGGATTTACACCGAGGTTCCACGTTGGTGGACCGAAAGTGGCGGACCGACGAATCTGCCTTCCGCATACATCAATGCAGTCCGACAAGCGCGGGCGCACCTGATAGAATCTGAAAGTCACTGACGTTCGCCCATCGCCGCGTGCATTTCGGCTTGCCGAACGCCAGCGCCCGTCAGATTGTGGTGAGGCCATGGGCCCATAGCTCAGGGGTTAGAGCAGGCGACTCATAATCGCTTGGTCGGGGGTTCAAATCCCTCTGGGCCCACCATACTTACATAAATTCTATAAGCAGTGCCGAATTGGAGATTGTCGACTTAATCAGCGTGTTTCGTGTTTTCAAGTTGCGCATGCCCATTGATCGGGGCATAGGAATGAATAATGAAAACCATGCTTTCCCTCGGCTTATCAGCAGTCGGGACAGTTATCCTTTCCTTGCTTTTGGGTCTGATGACATGCCCGGCGGACGGCGCTCCAACCCCGGACACCATCGCCACGGAAGACGGGGCTTTGAAGATTATCCCAATCAACCACGCCACGCTGGCATTGCAATGGAAGGACCGAACAATCTATGTGGACCCGGTTGGCGGCGGCAAGGCGTTCCAGGGATTGCCCAAACCAGACCTGATCCTGGTCACAGACATTCACGGTGACCATTTCAGCAAGGAAACTCTGGGCGAATTGGCGGGGCCCAATACGAAGCTTGTGTGCCCGGCTGCGGTCGCCGATCAGATGTCTTCCGATTTACGAAAGAGCGCAACAATTCTGACCAACGGGCAGACCAGCGAGCTTCTGGGAGTTAAGATCGAAGCAATCCCCATGTACAATCTCACTGCGGAGAGGCTCAAATTCCACAACAAAGGCCGCGGGAATGGCTACGTGGCGACCCTTGGGGGCAAGCGCATTTATTTGAGTGGTGATACCGAAGACATTCCGGAAATGCGGGCATTGAAGAACATCGATGTGGCCTTTGTTTGCATGAACCTGCCCTACACCATGACGGTGGAGCAGGCGGCGCAGGCGGTGCGGGCGTTCAAGCCACGAATAGTGTACCCGTATCACTACCGCGGCTCCGATATCAATAAATTCAGGGAACTAGTGGGTACAGACGCCGGTGTCGAAGTGCGCTTGCGTGACTGGTATCCTAAAGCGCCGAACAGCTGATTATTAGTTCTCGTCCACGAAGTCCATTCCGCGTCATCCGAAGGTGCTTCCGTTCCAGCCCCAGTTACCGGAATCTACGTCGTTGAAATTCAGGTAAACGCGCTCTGGTGCCATCCCGAGGGAATCTTTTAACAGTTTGCAGATTTGCTGGGAAAGCCTCCGGTTGGTTTCAGCGTTCAGTCCGCCGATACTGCGGATGTCCACGAATGCGGCGTCGCCAGGCTTGGCGGACATCAACATCGTCGAGTGGCAGACCGTGATCATCACATACTGCTCAGGTTTCCCGATGGTGCCTGCCACGGCCTTTGAGAGCGCGGCCAGCAAGGGCCTTTCTTTCTCCTCCGTCAGAAGAACCGTTGTTTCGAGTTTCAGCAATGGCATGCAGGAGATTTACACGTGGTCCGCCCTGCCCTCAAGTGGTGAAAACGACAGCGGTGAAAACGGCGGGACATGTCGGCCGCTGCCTAAAACACGAACAGGAGGAAACAGAGAAAACAGAGTTTCGCTTCAAATCCTGTGGATTAGGTGAGATGCCGATTTGTCCTTGTTGCAATCGCATCTGTTTATGTTAAGAACTCTCTTTACGAAATGAAGGTCACCGACGGGATGCACCGTCTGATTCTGACGAAAGCAAACTTATGATTTCCTGCGTTTTCTCAGTTTCCCCCCTTTTTGTCCCCTCATATGGCGGTATCTCAAAGCTATCGTGAGTTTGTGCTCGAACAACTGGGCCGGGTGACGCCCGTCACCGGAAAATCGATGTTTGGCGGCATAGGAATCTATGCCAATGGACTGTTCTTTGCCCTCATCGCGGAGGACCGGCTGTACTTCAAAGTGAATGACGCGACGCGCCCCGAGTTTGAGCAACGCGGGATGGAACCATTCCGGCCGTTCGGCGAAGACAGCGCGATGGGCTACTACGAAGTCCCGGCCGATGTGATGGAGGATGTGAACCAACTGGAGACGTGGATCAAGAAGGCCATCGATGTGGCAGCTGCATCCAAAGGCGGCAAGAACAAGCGGCCCAAACAATGAATGCAATTAACCTGATTGTTCCGTACCGCTATGAAGGCATGTGGGTCTTCGACGATGCGCGCGTTGGCCTCGACAAGGAGCCCTTTGTTTCGGGCGCCGACACGATGATTGATGTTTTGGTGGCCGACATTCCCAATGCCCAGAAAGGCTTTCGTCTACTTTTCTCTGCAACCCCATTCCCTGGCTATAAAGTGAAGTTGGAATGGAGTCGCGAGGAGTATGGCGGCAACTGGTATTTTTCACCCGATTTTAAAATGGAAGGATGGCTCTGCCCGGCGCTGTTCAAGTATTTCAATAAAGCGTCGAAAGAGATTTATGTGAAAGCCGAGCCGATTGCCAGGTAGCAAGGTGCCAGTGCGAGTCGACATCGGTTGTCTGCGCGCTTGAGCAGTGTTGATGTCCGACAGCTCAGCTCCCTCATCGCGTTGTTATTGGGAAGCGCTTTATAATTGGGAAGTCGCCCACCAGTTCAAACCCATATTCCTGCAGCTTGCCGGGCCGCCGAATTCGGGCTTGCTCGACGCCCTGGTTGTACGGATTGCAGGCCAGGACAAGCAGCGTCTTCCCATCCTCCGAGAGTTTAGTGCGAACAAGGGGCTCTTTATAAAGGTTCACGTAACTTGGATATCGCTCATCGCCTGTTCGCCAAACATTGCCGGTGGAGGTTTTGATCTCGGGCATTTCCCAGACCGTTTTGGCTTCAATGATATCCCTGTTCTGACTCGCCTGCCACATGCCCAGGACATGGAAATTGTAGAACCCGAAATATTTTAGATAGTATTGGACGTCGGTCTCCACTCCGTTGATGGTGCGCTTAACGCTGGGCTCGCGCACTCGCCAGTCCGAATAGTCTTTTAGTTCCTCGGAATAGCGGGTGCCGATTTCCCAGCACTGCAGGCCATCCATGACGCAATGACCAAACAAGGACAAAGCGTAGGTGGAGGAAGCGGGCGCTTGATGCTTAAGGCCCTCCCATCGCACCTTGCCGCTGGCGTCGGTAAAGCGGTATTGGGAGAGCGGATAGTTGTCGACGAACTCAACCTGAATCCAAGTAGAGAGAATGTTGACCACCTCAGGCCGGGCCAGCTTGCCTTGCTCCCATTCCTGCACAAAGGCGTAAAGCTGGGAGGGTTTGGAGTTGTTGAGCCAATAGACCGATGGGTTGCCGAGGTTAAGGTTGCAGCGCTTGAAGACCGGGTGTAGATCGGCAGCAGGGTTGTTGCATTTTTCGCGCCACTGCCTGGCGCCATTCAGATCGACTGATCCGGTGGGGTTACCGTCCCAGGAACTGTCGAAAATGCGGAAAGACGATTTGACGACTCCCACGCCCCAACAGCCGATGAGCACGTCACGATGTTGACTGCGCACTTCACCGATTAGCCTGGCAAAGGCGTCGTACTGATAATCTTTCCAAGTATGATAGAGCGGAGCTTCGAAGTCCGGGATGATGATGGCACATTCCTCAGCATGATGCCGGAACGGCTCGATCATCCAATTTGTAGGATTAGTTGGGTCCGCGGTGAAGCTGTCCTTGGCGCCATCATGGGGAATCCAATCATTGTCTCCAAACAGCAGGGCACGCCGCGCCCGTGAGCTGCGGGATCCATTGTGGGTCATCGCGCAGGGCGCCACATGGGTAAAGCCATAGTCGTACATCGGGCACTGGCCCTTGCGATCGGTCTGCCGCGCCTTTGCCGCCCCTTGCCACAGGGCATACTTGCCACGAGGCAACGACCATCCGGACGGAAACCACTCACCTTCATCGAAATCATAGCCAAGCCGATTGGTGGGCGTGTGAAACCACTCCGGCAGTCCAATTCGTTGCTTGCCGCCCAGCAGCAGGATTTCCTGGTAGTTCTCCTTAACCTCCCATGGCTTGGCCGGATTGTAGAACTCGACGGTGAGATTCACAGGCAAGCCTGAGAACTCGGGGCTGAACTTGAAGTGCTTCAAAGACTCCTTCATGGGCGAGCCCATATTCAGGGTCCAACGCTTGCTACAACCTTCGACTTGGTAGGTGTCCCAGGCGGCATCTGTCACCGTCAGCCCATCTTCGGCCACGGCGCACTTCATGACCAACACGCCGGCATGATTGTAGATGCCGGCCGTGATCTGCGGCCAGAGCTTCACCGCGGTTGGTTGGGCGCTTGCCGTCAAACCGAGTGTCAGGCCGGTAATGGAAGCAAAAAGCCAGGAGGACGGTCTCATTGCCGGATGTTGATAGCCGTGATCCACAAATAGTCGTCGATGGTGATTATCGAAAAATGAACCGAAAGCAGAGGAGAAAAAGACCGCTGTTCCCTCCGTTTGCTCCTGTTTATCGTTTGATTTGGGGTTCTCATTCCGCACTCCGAATTCCTCATTGCATCAGTCTTCCAGCCTTTCACCTGACGGCGCCATCTTGACCAGTTTCGGATCGAACTGGCCAAGAACGGTGACCAGGTCCTTTTGAGCGGCCATGACCTCGTGGATGTTTTTGTAAACCATCGGGACCTCATCAAGGCCGGCCGAAATGAGGGTTACGCCTTTGTCACGAAGGAAGGCATTCACCTTCTTCCACTCGAAGGTCTTATTAGCTTGAGTACGGCTCATCAGGCGACCCGCACCGTGCGAAGCCGAGTTCAGGGACTCCGCATTGCCCTTGCCGCAGACAACAAAGCCGGGCGAAGCCATGGAACCCGGAATGATGCCCAATACACCTTGGCCGGCCGGGGTTGCGCCCTTTCGGTGAACGATGACTTCTTTCTCCACGCCGTTAATCCAGTGCTTTTCTTTCCAAGCGAAGTTGTGGTGGTTCTCAAGATCGAGCAGGACCTCGGCCCCGAGATTGGCTGCGACATGCTTGTGGATCAGCCCGTGGTTCGCCGCGGCGTAGCAGCCCATCAGTTCCATCGCCTCCCAGTATTCCTGGCCTTCCTGGGAATCCAAAGACAACCAGGCCAAGCGCTTCAACTCGCTCGGCAGATCCGGGAACTGGCCGAACGCCAGCTTGCTGTAGTAGTCGCATACCGCGGCGCCGGTTCCGCGGCTGCCGCTGTGGGAAAGGAGCGCGAGGTACTGCCCCGCTTCCAACTGGTGGCCCGGCGATGCAATCGGCCCGTGGGCTGTGAACAGTCCGAACTCAACGAAATGGTTGCCGGTACCGCTAGTGCCCAGTTGGGACCAGGCGCGGTCTTTGTTCTGTTTGGTGACGGGGCTTACGTCCCAGTCGGCGTCCAGGACTTCGTGCTGACGTCGGTTCTTGAACGTGGCCCCCACGCCAAAGCGAGTCTCTGCTTCAATGGCTCGGGTAAGGCGTTCCGGATGCCGCTCCAATTCATGGAGGGGGATATCCAGAACGGTCATTTTCATACGGCAGGCGATATCCACGCCGACTGCATATGGAATTACGGCACTCTCGGTGGCCAGCACACCGCCGATGGGCAGACCATAGCCTACGTGCGCATCCGGCATAAGCGCTCCAGCCACGGCCACAGGCAACACGCAGGCCTTCTCCATCTGCATCACGGCCTCGTGTTCAAGCCCTTGGCCCCACTGGCGGTACTTGACTGGTTCAGCGCGCGGCGGAGCCGGAGCGTTCAGCAGGGCCTTTGCAAGCTCTCCCCGCAGGTCGTCTCGAATGAAAGCGGGCGGATTGGCAATGATCGCCTTCAGTTCCTCTTCCAAGCGAGTCTTATCACCACCGGCGAGAATGAAGCTGCTGACAAAACCCGTTGCCCGGCGCGTTGCTTCACCCAAGGGAATGCCGAGTCGGATGAAATCTTTCGTATTCATGGCTGTGTTACCTTCCCTAACCAACCTCACCCTTCCATAGCCCACCGAAACCTTCGCGTACGGGATTGGCTTGGGAGCAGTTTTTTGGTTTGAAAATCTTTGAATTCATTTGAAACGCTTTGAAAACGGGGCGATCAGGAGGTGCTGCATGCAAAATCACTGCAAAGTGGTGCAAAGTAGTGCAAAAAGTGAAACATGGGTCTGATGCGTGATGCGTGATGCATGGAATGGCGCAAGGCTTGGATGGGCCCTTACGTTCGCGCGGTTGGAGCAGTCGCGGGTCTGTTCGCTTTTTGCTCATTCATTTCGGTGCATTTTGTTCGTTTTACACACACGATAGCTCTTCGAGGTGGAGGCGTCTTCTTAATGGAACAAACATTTTATTAAGAAAGTCCCCGTTCGTTTGTGTTCAGAAGCAAGTATTGAATTCGAATCTTAGGAGTGCGGACTTCAAGCCACGCACCGCGAGGATGTACCAACGACTGGTTGGGGCCACGGATCTCGACCAGCGAGACGACCTGTGTGTCTGCGGAAATATTGTCAGGTTGATGCAACAGCTCCGGTCACCGAATATGCAGCCGAACCGGCTTCCATTTACCGTGAGCCGAGGTGCATAGGTACCAGGCCGATTCATCATGCATGGGAACCCACCGGCGCTCCTCTTTTCGGTAGTACCAGTCTTTGTCTATTTCGTAGAGGACTTGGCGTCCGATGATTTCGAGAATGTTGCAAATCTCATTCTGGTGATAGTTCAAGGGGTCGTGGTCCGTCAATCGGGCTTGCGCCATTTCTGAGTAAACCTGGTTCAGCTCCCGCAGCAGCGCCTCAACTGCCGGCTCCAAGTCACGCAGCGTCAGACCCAGGCGCCTCGCCTCCCGCGCGGTAATCGGATACGTATGCGATGGGTAAGCGTAATTAAGCGCACGACTAATCCGCAAGGTTTTGGCTCGGGATTCAATGTGGTAGCTGAGCAGCTCCTGACAGATTCGCATCGAGAGCGAGCTTGATCGATCCAGGGCGCCGAGCACCAGCGGGTGCAGGTACTTATAGATTTCCGGGAGGGGTTGCCTCCGGACCGTTGCTCTTTCCAAAGCCGGAGAATCCGCATTACTTCATCCTGACTGACCGACACCAAGTAATTGTGGTGATCCACCGGAGACAAATCATGTTTGAACGACGAATCGACCGCCGTCAGATAAGAGGTGGCGCCCATCTGGATCTCGTTGGCGCCCAAGGCGACCATGGTCGCAGCTGACGCGCATTCAAACGGCGCCAAAAGGGAGATATGCTCGAATTTCTGCCGGAGGAGGTGTACGAACCGTAATGCCGCCTCCGGGTTTCCCCCGTCTGATTTCAGAAACAACCCAACCCGCCTGGCTCGCTTTGCGGCACCCAGCATCGCCGACATGGCCGTGACATCATTCTGGCATATCGAGCCACCAGTGGACAACCAGTACACCAATATCGGCATGCCAATTCGCGCCTGAACATGATTGAGCAAATCTTGCGTTCGGTTCGTGAGAATGGGCGGCTTGCGTTTGGGCTTAATTAATCTGAGGTTACGTTTCATGATTTAGTTTTACGCATTTAAATAGGAGAGAGCGAGCGTATAAGCTCGACCTGGGGCGTGCGCTCGTTGATGGCCTGCCGTTGCGGTTCGGCACAAGCACGATTGTTTTGGTCACTATGTTCATAAGTGAAACGTGATCGATACATCTTAAACTGTCGGTGTTTGTTCTTTGTTGATTGGCGGACTATGTTCGGCATGAAACGCGCGCGCCCATTTCAAAAACGCATGAGACCTTACGTGATTTGTCATATGTGCACCACGGTGGACGGCAGGATTCTGGGTCACCGCTGGGGAAAGCTGCCGGGCTACAAGCACGAGAGCGATTTGTTCGAGACGACCGCGGCCAGTTTCGGCATCGGCGCATGGCTGGTCGGCACAACCACGATGGACGAATTTGACGTGCGCAAAATGAGACTGGCTCGCGCGCCGAAGGGATTTGCCCGTGGTGACCATGTCGCAAAACCGAAGGCGAAGCGGTTGGCGATTGGAGCGGATGCGAAAGGCGTGCTGCGGTTCCAGAAAAATGAGGTCGGTGGGGACCACGTCGTGCTCCTCGTAACCGCGCGCGTGAGCAACGATTACCTGGCGCATTTGCAGGCCGCGGGCGTTTCGTACCTCTTTTGCGGGAAGCGAGAAGTAAACCTGCCTGTGGCGTTACGGAAATTGGCGTCGGTCTTCAAGCTGCGAAAACTCATGCTGCAAGGCGGCGGAAAATTCAATGGTGCGATGTTAAAAGCCGGACTAGTGGATGAGATCAGTCATATCACGGTACCGGTGGCGGACGGTGGTATGGGTGTCTCGACTTTTTTCGATATTCCAGGCGTCGCGCCTGCTCGGGCAGCGTCGACACTGCGGCTGATGTCGCATAAGCAAATGCCGGGAAGTGTGATTTGGGCGCGGTATCGCGTAGTTGCGAGATACAAGAGTTGAAGATGCGACTCAATCGCCAGCACTACTAAACAAATCCCTTTGGCGCACTTCGCTAGTATTTTGGCGCGCTCTGCTAGTGACTGATTTCCAATCGTAGTTATCTTGAAACCATGACTGCAACCAAAGTCACCAGCGACAGGTTCAAGGTTTCCAGCATCTGGCTTACGCGGCTGAGCGAACACCAGATTTCTGTTCCGGCGGTGCTCCGCCGAGCCGGTCTGCCGGCGGGCTTCTTTCAACAGGAAAAGATCTACGTCACCACCGCCGAACTCTTCGCGTTCTGGCGCGCGATTGGTGAGACCAGTGCCGACCCCGCCATCGGCCTAAAGCTGGGCGCCGAGCCCCGTTTCGAGCGGTATCAGCCCACGGCCATAGCCGCCGTTTGCAGCCGCTCCTTCCGCGACGCCCTGCAGCGCATCGGCCGCTACAAGAAGCTAACCTGCCCCGAGGAGATTCGCGTTCGAACTTCCGGCGACGAAGCCGGCGTCGAGTTCGTCTACACCCAGGCCGAGGAAATCCAGCCCGACGTGATGGTGGACCTGGTCCTGTCCTGGATTCTGGCGATCGGCCGCCGCGGCACGGACGGTCAAATCACTCCAATTCGCCTCGAACTCACCAGGCCGGCGCAGAACCGCGAGCTGCTCGAATCCCACTTCGGTTGCCGCGTCCGCTTCAAAACCAACCGCAACGCGCTCATCCTCCGTAGCACTGACTTGGACCGCCCCTTCGTCACCCAGAACGACGAGCTGCTCAAAGCCATCGGCGCTCAACTGGAAGCCGATCTCAAGGAGCGCAACTCCAGCGCCGATTTGGGCGACCAGGTCAAACACACCCTTAAGCGCTCACTCCCGGGCAAACGTCCCACGCTCCCGCAGGTTGCCCGCGAACTTTGCATGAGCGCTCGCACCCTTCAGCGTCGCCTTACCGAAGCCGACGTCACCTTCCAACAACTTGTTGAGGAAACCCGGCGCGAAATGGCCCACCACTATCTCAAACACAGCGCCGTCGAACTGAACGAGGCCGCATTCCTGTTGGGGTATGAGGACTCAAACTCCTTCTTTCGCGCCTTTCACGGCTGGGAAGGCACCACGCCTGGCGAATGGCGCACGAAACACCGTCGGGCGGAACCCCCGGCGCCGGACCAGTCACTTTATGCTAGCGTTTAAACCATAAGGGAAAGGAGTTCAGACTAATATGCGAGCAACCATTATGTACCGCGCGGGGGACGTCCGCGTCGAAAACGTCCCGGACGCCAAACTCGTCAACCCAACCGACGCGCTGGTGCGCATCACCCGCGCCTGCATCTGCGGCAGCGACCTATGGCCCTACAAAGACATGCAGCCTGGCGCCACCGGCCGTGCAATGGGCCACGAGGCCATTGGGATTGTCGAAGCTGTTGGCAAAGAAGTGCGCAAAATGAAGAAAGGCGACTTTGTTGTCATGCCTTTCGCCTATTCCGATGGCACCTGCGAGTTCTGCCATGAAGGGCTGCAGACTTCCTGTGTCCATGGCGGCTTCTTCGGCTACAGCGAAGGCGTTGGCGGAGCGCAAGCCGAAGCCGTGCGCGTCCCGCTCGCGGATGGCACTCTTTACGTTCTTCAAGTGGGCCACGACGAGGCGCTGCTGCCCGCCCTACTCACCCTTTCCGACGTGATGGGAACAGGCCATCACGCGGCCGTCGCGGCCCGGGTCCGACGTGGCGGGAAAGTGGCCGTCGTCGGCGATGGTGCGGTCGGATTGTGCGGCGTCATTGCCGCGAAGCGACTCGGCGCCGAACAGATCATTATCCTCGGTCGCCACGCTGCTCGCATCGCGCTGGCCAAAGCATTCGGCGCTACCGACGTTGTCAGCGAGCGAGGTGACGAGGGAATTGAGCGCGTGCGCAAGCTGACTGGCGGGCACGGCGTTCATTCCGTGCTCGAATCTGTCGGTAGCGAACCAGCCATGCTCACCGCTCTTAACATCACCCGCCCTGGTGGCGCAGTGGGCCGCGTTGGAGTGCCTCATTACGAGGGAATCCCTCCATCCGAGCCGACGTTTTACAAAAACATCACCATCAGCGGCGGCCCTGCGCCCGTGCGCGCCTATATCGAAGAACTCCTTCCGGATGTACTCGAAGGCCGGATTCAGCCTGGGCGCGTTTTCGATCGCACTCTCGGTCTCGACGAAGTTCCGGCAGGTTACCGTGCGATGGACGAGCGCAAAGCAATCAAAGTCATGGTGAAACCTTAAAGAGAAGCAACATGCAAAAACGCAAATTAGGAAAAGGCAATCTGGAAGTCTCCGCCCTTGGCCTCGGCTGCATGGGTATGAGCCATGGCTATGGCCCCGCACGGGACAAGCAGGAGATGATCTCTGTCATCCGCTCGGCAGTCGAAGAAGGCGTCACCTTCTTTGACACTGCCGAAATCTATGGCCCCTTCACCAACGAGGAACTCGTTGGCGAGGCCCTGGCTCCGTTCCGAGACAAAGTGGTTATCGCCACAAAATTTGGATTCGACTGTGACTCGGGCAAACAGGGCGGTTTGAATAGCAAGCCCGAGCACATCAAACTGGTCGTCGAGGCCTCCCTCAAACGTCTCAAAGTGCAGACGATTGACCTGCTCTACCAGCATCGCGTCGATCCAGATGTCCCTATCGAAGACGTGGCCGGAACGGTCAGGGATTTAATTCACCAAGGGAAGGTGAAGCACTTCGGCCTATCCGAAGCCGGCGTCCAAACCATCCGCCGCGCGCACGCGGTTCAGCCGGTAACTGCGCTCCAGAGCGAGTATTCCCTTTGGTTTAGGGAGCCCGAAGCCGAAGTGCTACCCGCGCTCGAAGAGCTCGGAATCGGATTTGTTCCTTTCAGTCCATTGGGTAAGGGTTTTCTGACAGGTAAAATCGATCCTGAAACGAAATTCGACCCAAATGACTTCCGCAACAAGGTACCTCGATTCGACCCGGAAAATCGAAAGGCGAACCGGGCCATCGTCCAGATAATCGAAGAATTCGCGAAACAGAAAGGCGCCACGCCCGCGCAGGTAGCTCTGGCATGGGTACTGGCACAAAAGCCCTGGATCGTTCCGATCCCAGGCACCACAAAACTGCACCGCCTCTGTGAAAACCTTGGAGCGCTCGAGCTCCGACTCGCGCCGGAGGACCTGCAGAAACTCGTAAGCGCCGCTTCAAGGATCGCCGTTCAAGGCGCGCGTTATCCGGAGCAACTATTGAGACTAGTCGGGCGTTGAGCCAGAGCATCCTGATTGTGCCTTGGGGGATGACGCGCCCGGGCAGAGCGGAAGTGGATTAGAGTGTTTGGAAAATACTTAGGTTCAGCCGGAGTGCCGTTCTGCCAGCTTGAGTGTCCGCGTGGACACGGTTCCGGCCGGCGCGAGCGGGGACCGACTCGCGCCCCGTCAGCATTTTCCAAACAGGCTGTTAGAAAAATTTCGGCATCCACTGGCCGATGGCATAGGCTAAGAAAATCGCTATCGCCAGGTCACCATCGCGCGCCGAGCGCTGCGACGCCATTCGGCCGAGAACCAAAGCTGCGCCGATAATAAGGGTGCAGAGCACCCCAATAATTGACAGCAGGTGCAAAGGGATCGCCAAATCTCCGGAGGGCTGGAATACTTGGGCGAGAATGCAGAGGAGGGTGAACATTGCCATGATGGCAGCCACGGTCCATCGTGGCAGACCGAGCCTCCTGAGCCCCGCGAGCGCGAGCCAGACGAGGACCCCAATCGCGAGCTGCAAAGGAATGCGATGGAGGTTCAGGGTCGAGCCAACCCATCTGTCCGTAGTAAAGGAGACCGCAAAGATGATAGCGGCAGGAACAAGAATGGCGCGCGCCCGCGCCAACCGGGGACTGAGTTGCGGCAGACTCCATATCAGACCGAGCGCGCCCGCCATTCCAAAAACCACCCCTGCCAATCGCCACAGCCAGAACCGCGGAGCCGGTGGCGGAGATTTTCCCACCGCGTGGCAGGCTGCCTCTACACCAGCATTCACTAAGTGAGGATCCCAGACCTCAAGCGCATGATCGGACCAGGGCGACAATACCAGGCGCGCATCGGAGCGCGCCTTGAGGCGTGCTGGAGAAACCAATTCCTCAAAATTGCCCGCCAGCAAAAGCAGCGGTGGGCCATGCCCTCCGAGGTCGGGGTTTGCCCCCAAGGCAATAAACAGCTTCGGATTCAAATCCCCGTTCCAAAAGCTTGCCTGGCCCGCACCGGCGCCCATCGAGTGACCGACGAAAACATCAACCCGGCCAAGAGTCTTCGCGATGCGGCCCATTTGAGCTACGATTTCGGGACCAGAAAAGCGCAGGCGAGATTCCCCATGTCCCGGCAAATCCACCGCGTAACAATCGAATCCGGCTGAGGCCAGTGCCTCCCCAAAACGAAATAGAGTTTCTTTTGACGCCGTGACCCCGTGGGCAAGCAACGCCACCGAATGTGGACCAGACGTTTTTGGAAATAGATGAATTGTCGGGCTGGATCCGTCGAGGATCATTTTCTCAACCCCTACACCTGATTCGATAAGATGCGACAGAAGAATACCCGCAACGAGGCTGGCAATCGCGGCGGCGACAATCCACCTCTCTATCCCTGGAGCACAGGTTTGTTTTGGCACTGGAACTGAGTCTTGGGATGTTTCGGTGTCGATGGACCGAAGGTAACCGGGACAAGATCCTTTGAAAAGTGCGGGCCGAAAGTTCCGCTTCGCCCACCTTTGATTAGTTTTCGGCTGGAAGGATCAATGCTGCCGCAACGTCCTGGACAAAAAGTTGCGCAGAGTTTAGGACTGCTTTGGCAAGTTCCGCTTGGCGACCGCGACTTCGTAATCGCTCATTCGAACCCATATTCCTCGACGCACATTGTCTTCAAAAACCTCGACTGCATTTGAATCGAACCACGCTTTCAGCGAATTCAAGTCGTCAAAACGTCGCGGCTGCTGAGCCCGCTTCTTCAGCTCATCGACAAAGGCCCGGTAAATCGCTTCAACGTCATTTGACTTCATCCTTACTACTTTATTTGTGGGGATCTGATTGAAGGTCGGGCTTGGATTGTTCGTGCAACTTAAAACCTCGTCTTCAAACACAGCCGTGAAGGCAACCACGACGCCAATTCGTTCCGTCGCTTGGGAGGGGATAAATGTTTTATTGTAGATCAGTTGGCCGAAGTGACGGCAAGTCGTGTCGAGATAATTAATGCCGCCTCCGTCGCGTGAATTCGGATTGAGAACCAACTTGAGCTTCTTGAAGCCTTGTTCCGTAAAGCCCAAAGTCTTGAATTGTTCAAGATATGCGCAGCGGTAGCCCTCCAGAATTCTTGTGACAGTTCAGGTTTATGGCATTCGATCTCGGCCCATAGACCAGGCATCCAACCAGCCGGGATAGATTTCGTGAGGCCAGGAACGGCACGAAAGCTCACCTTGTAATAACCAGGGCTTGGCTTGCTCGTTCGATTTTCTGCCGCCACAGAACCTGGTGAAGGGGTTAGCTTTTTTGTTCTAATTAATGCTGTCTCGTCGAGCTCTTCCGGCAGTTCACCATCCTCTACCGCACGAAAACTTGTTCCGACGCCGAATGAGGCAATGCCAAGGGCAGCTGTCAAATCCGCGTGCCGTTCAAATGCGAATACATAGCCGCTTTCGCTCAAAGACGATTTCCTCAAGATGCGCTCCACTTCACTCACCGCGTTGACCCCGAATGTTTTGCACAAGAGTTTGGCGTCGCCACCTTGAGGCGTGCGGACTGCGGGCGATTCGTCCTCCTCCTCTTCTTCATCTCCACCAAAGTACCCCGGTGTCGAGTCATACTCGTCCATCAAATCGCCGTTGAGAAACAGTTGGTACCTCAGGATGTCGTCGTCATGGTTTAACACGGCGAGCAACACACACTCGAGACGCCCCGATAATCTAGAGGCTAATTCCGCAATCACCTCCTGATCCTGCTCCTCAGATTCTTCGTCAAAAACTACGACGCAGTTGTCTTGCACTGGCGAGACAATGGAAGCACGACCGGCCAACACCGCTGCAACCGCCTGCTGGTCCGGTCCGCGCAGAGTAAAGTTCACATAAAAATTGCCCATATCGCAGCGCGTGTCATCAATGTTTCAGGAGACGAACGTAGATGGCGGAGTTTGGGATACAGGAGGGCCTTCATGGCATCATCTCCAGAGTCAGCGCGTAATCCACGTAGCCAACGGCCCGCCAAAAAGCGACAGCAGCCGTATTAGCGACCAACACCTCAACCGTGAGCCGTTTACCCTTTGGCCAGACATGTAATCGCAGGATTTCCACCACCCGACGACCGATTCCCTGACGACGCCGGGTGGGGACGACGAAAAGCTGCCGCAGATAAACCTCCTCCGGGCCCTCGCGGTAGAGCGCATACGCCACGACCTCTCCGAATGCTTCAAAAACGATGGCTCGATACTCACCTTTAATAGAACTCCGCATCCGCTGTTCAAGTTGCGGAATCGTCATGGGATTTCGATGCCCCTCGTCGCGAATCAATTGATGATTCAGCTCAGCCAAAAGGGCACAATCGTCGAGCGTCGCGGGCTTAAATGTCATTTCCTCGTGCACATGTGCCCCACCGTGAGCGCGTAAACACTCATTTCTGGTGGCTTGGTAGCTTTCACGTTGGCGAACAATAGCAGCACGCCGGAGTGCTGTCACAGAGTCATTGGACAAGCTGACAAGAAATTCGTCCGCACGGTGCCTTATTTCTGCGCTAAGTTGTGAACAATGGTATGCGCTATTTGGTGAAAGCGAAGGTAAAGCCGGGCCAGGAAAAGCCCCTCCTGGCGGCGATTGAATCAGGCACGTTGGGCCGGGGCTCGGTGGCGGGTGACGAGTATCTGGACGATATGGCCAAGGCCCGGGTCGGAGCGGATGGGATCTGCATATGGGTGGAGGTTTGCTTTTGCGCAACGCCCCTTCAGGAGGAAAGGCCTTACTGGGAGCAATATTTCGATCTCCTACACATCAAGGACGCGCACGCCCGCAAGAACTGCCTCGACGCGAACGGAATTGAACCATGGGCTTGCTCCAATTGCGATTGCACTAAGAAATTGGAGGAGCGATTAGAGCTTATCGGAGACAATTTTCTGAACTCCTTGAAAGCTCATTCCTAGTCAGCTGAACTCAAGCCCTGAGAATTCCAGTTGCTGTCCTCAGACAACTCACCAGGGCTCAAGCAAAGCCGTTATCTCTTTCAATAACCTAAGAAGCGAAGACCTCCTCTCCCCAAGCCCCTCTCCTCCTGAGGAGGAGAGGGGAGCCAGTTCAGCGATTCGCGGCAGGTTTATGGTCGCAATGCGCGTGCGGCTGCAGGTTGAAAATCCCCACTATTCCCCTAACCCGCCATTATTGTCGCCAGGAACAGTCACGACTGAATTCACGCCTCCGAACGGATTGGGTTTGGTTGCCTGCGCCAGCGGATCTGCCAGCCATTGCCCGTCCACGACGAACAAGTACTCATACGTGCCGGGAGGCAGGGCCAACTCTTTAAGCCAGCGTCCGTGGCCCATGTCGACCAGAGGTGTCGCCTGAGGACGCCAGTCATTAAAGGTGCCCGCGATCGCCACGGCGGTCGCGTCCGGGTGGCTGAATTCCACATGCACAGCGTGTCGGCCGTTGCCCTTGTTGTGTCCGTTTGTTTTTTGATGTTTTTTCTTTTTCATAGGTTTACTCACGTTTTTGTTGATCATTCGTTGATGCCCCAAAACCGGTAAGCAGAACCGGACTCGGTTTCCCAGGCGGGAGGCCTCAGCCAGCGGATGAGCTCCCGTCGAAGGGCGTTCCGATGCGCCTGGTGTGGTCCGGGCATTTCCAAGACCTCCTCGATGATTTGCAAAAGCCGGTCGGGAGAATCGCCTTTGCTTACGAGCAATCCCGCGTGGATCGCGTTTTGCATGGCCAAATGGCCGGTGCGTCCCGTAAGCAAAATGATGGCCGGACAGTCAGGCTCGTTCAGCAGCATGTCAGCCGAATTCCAAGCCGCTTCGTCCGGCAAATCCAGATCCAAGAGCACTGCACTCGGTTTGACGACTTGCAGGATCTCGGCTGTTCCGACAGCGCGGTCCTGTTTTACCACCATGAGACCGGTCTCATTTGCCAGTGAGCGGAGACGCTCGTGCAGCCCGCTGTCGTTGCTGATGAATAGAATCGTCCTGCTTTCCGCGTGCAGAGACTGGAATCGGTGAAAATCTTTGGCCGAAAACTCATTGGCACGAGTTCTTATTTCCTCGAATCGCGTTTTCATAAGCGTAAGTGTGCTAAGCGTCCGTATCACGCCCTTGCGCCGGCCAAACCGGACGATGTCCGCGCTGGATTCAGCCCGAGACGGACATTCGTTTTCCATTTGTCGGCACGGCGGTTCTTGCGGGAACGAATCTGTTTCTCAAGGCTTTTGACTACCTTGACCAGCGCAGCCGGAAGGGTGTAATCGCTGGCTTCGGCGTGGAAGTCAGGACCGGGCACCTCCAACTCGGTCAGGACTCGGAATGCAGGCTTAACGCCGCGCTGCCATTCAAGCGTCACCCGAGCTGAGGCGATTGCCGCGAGGTTCTGCAACTTCTTGAGATTTGTATCGACCAGCTCTTGCCAAACGGCCCGCTTTGTCAGGCCGCAATACTTCACAATGATGTTCATAATTCCCTTCGTCAGTTTCTCGTAATTGATTTTGGTTAATTTTGGTTAGAGTCCGGATCCCAGCCGCAATAGGTGGGTTGGTTGGGGCACAGCGCACCTGTGAAATGCGCGCCCAACAGGGGCACGCGAGAAGACCCAGGAGCGGGATTACGAGACTAACGAAGGAGCGCGCGGCTCCGAGGCCGTGCGCCAAAGGAACTTCCAGGACTGGTTCAGCTCCAGGTTGGCTGGTGGAAGAACAACGGAAGGAATCGTTTGCCCAGATCGGGCGAGTGTTTGGGCCAGAACCACAGGTGTGCCAAATCCATCGGTGCCAGGCTGGACATTCACCCGGCGGCCCCAGCGCTGAACTGTCGAATCGAATGAAATGTCTGTCGATGGTACCTTGTGTTTGCTGCTCCCTTCTCTGGAGAACAAGCAACGGAGGTTATCGCACCTGCAACCGGTCGTTGGAACGCCAAAGCAGTCTGCGGACACCAGCAGAAGCAAGGCTGGCATCACACTTACTAAAATGACTTTCACCCGACTCATCTTCAGTTGGACGCGGTTTGTGCTCGAGCGTTCAATCAAAAACATTTGTTGCATTGTGATTGAGGCAAACGCCCAAGCACAGGAGCGCGAGAGGAAACTATTCCAATAAAGCGACCAGAGCCCATTACAAAACAAGGCGGCGGTTGTAACAAAAGGACGCGTGGTGCTCACGACCAGTCACGAAATCGAGAGCAACTCGACCTCGAAGATCAACGTGGCGTTCGGCGGGATGGCGCCTGGGTAACCTTGCTCTCCGTATGCCAACTCGGGCGGGATCGTCAATCGCACTTTGTCGCCCACGCGCATGCCTCCGACTCCCTGATCCCATCCTTGGATCACCTGGCCGATGCCCAAGACGAACGAAAAGGGTTCTTCACGGTCAACTGAGCTGTCGAACTTGGTCCCGTCGATTAGCCAACCGATGTAATGGACGGTAACGGTGTCGCCCTGCTTTGGCGCAGCGCCGGCACCCGCGCTAATTCTTTCCACTTTCATGCGGGAGAACATGGGCCCAAAACGGAGGGAGTCAAAGCCGCTTCTTTACCTGGCTTGTCGGAAGGATTTGTCCCGACGATAGTCTGCGTGGAATGTTGCTGCGAATGTGGGACGGTTCATGGCCGACGTATTTGAGCGAATTCAAGCCGCCGGCGGTGAGCTTCCATTTCGGATTACCGTCATCTGAATTGCTCGCACACCTGAAGGCCTGGGACCCAATAATGATCTCCAGAGCCACAACAGTTGAGGAAGCGCGCTGACTCGAGGCACATGGGCGGATGCGTACGGTATCGAATCGGCTGACTCACGTCACTGCCAGGTTGTTACTGGCTGATAACGTTGCCGCTGTTTGACATATCATTGTTTCGATGTAAGTTCCGCGCGCCATGTTCATGTGCAACCGAGTGATGCTGAAAAGCGCCGGCGGTTTTGCCGCGCGCGCCGCCGCGGTTGCCGTTGTTCCGCATTGCTTCGTAACCGCATTCATTATTAAGGCCCCGCACACGGCCCTGGTATGGTGGCCGGCCTGTGGGCAGAGCGAACGAAAATAACCTAAATCCCATTTTCTTCAGCCCTGCTCCCGAGAAGGTGGCAGGGTTTTTTGTTTCCATTGAAACCGCAATCCCAATCATGAACAGCGCAAAAGAAACCGAAACCGTGCCGGCACCCCATGCCGTCCGTTCCGTGCGAAACTCCACGCTGGGCATTCTATTTGCGTTGAGCTTCTGCCATCTGCTCAACGACTCCATCCAGGCGCTGCTTCCGGCCATCTATCCGCTGCTCAAGCAATCGTTTAGCTTGAGTTTTACCCAGATCGGCATGATCACACTGACCTTTCAGATGGTTGGTTCGGTATTTCAGCCTGTGGTGGGATCTTATACGGACCGGTATCCCAAACCTTATTCGCTCGTTATCGGGATGGGCATCACCTTGTTCGGACTTATCGCACTCGCGCTCGCACCAAGTTATTATGCCGTGCTGGTGGCCGCCGCGATGGTGGGCCTTGGTTCTGCCATCTTCCATCCAGAATCCTCCCGCATGGCGCGGCTGGCGTCCGGCGGAAACCATGGATTTGCACAATCATTGTTTCAGGTCGGTGGCAATGCCGGCAGTTCCATTGGGCCCTTACTGGCGGCGGGCATCATTACACGTTATGGGCGGCAACACATCCTTTGGTTCACACTCCTCGCACTTGCGGGCATGTTCATCCTTGCACGCGTCGGTTCGTGGTACCGTCAGCACCTGGATGAACGCCGTGCGAGCAACACCGCCGAGGTTCATCACCATCCGGTCGCAAGGGCACAAGTGCCACTCTTGCTGGGCATCCTGCTCTGCTTGATGTTCTCCAAATTTTTCTATCTCGCGTCGATGACGAATTACTACACGTTTTATCTCATCCAACGGTTCGGCCTCACTGTGCCCCAATCGCAGATTTACCTCTTTGTGTTCTTGTTTGCCGTTGCTGCCGGAACGATTGCAGGCGGCCCGGTGGGCGATCGGATCGGGCGGAAACCTGTCATCTGGATTTCCATACTAGGCATGGCGCCATTCGCATTGCTTTTGCCGCATGCAAATCTTTTTGGGACCGCTCTTTTGAGCATCATCAACGGACTGATCCTTGCTTCAGCGTTTCCGGCGATTCTCGTCTATGCGACTGAATTGTTGCCCGGGAAGGTCGGCACCATAGCTGGTTTGTTTTTCGGGTTTGCGTTCGGCATGGCCGGCATCGCCTCGGCTGTGCTTGGAAAACTAGCCGACGCCACCAGTATCGTTTATGTGGTCAAAGTCTGTTCGTTCCTGCCGTTAATTGGCCTGCTCACGGCATTTCTGCCGGAGTTGCCGCCGCAGCAGCCCCGACCAGACATTCGCAGAGTTTAGAGCGGCTTCGCCAAAGCCCGCTTGGCGACCGCGAATTCGTAATCAACCACTGCACCGTCGATTGCGATGCCCTTTAGCGTCGATTATCTCTTGTCTCCTTGCTCCAATTCGCAGCCAGCGCCTCGAACTCCGTATCTGCCCGGCATGGGCGGAATTCCTCTTCATCAAGGGCGGCCGGCTCATGATAACCTGTGGACAGGGCCAACTGCAGCTCCGTCAGCATCGCTTTCCTGTCAGACTGAATCGCATAAATGCGGGCTCGCTGATAATGCGCGGCACCCGGCTTGTTGGCTCCTGCTATAGCAAGATGGAAAAAGGACAGCGCGGTGGCAAAGCTCTTTTTTGTGAGGCAAGACTGACCGGACTCGTAGGCGTACATCGCGAGTTGGATCTGAGCGCGGCGCAGCACCAGATTATTTCGGGTCGCGGGTTGGGCTTTACGCTTGATCGCCGAGAAGCTGGCCAGGAGTTCCGAAAATCCACTCGCGTCCAATTCCCCAGCCGCGAGCTTCTGCATTTGGGCAGACGGGATTTTAACGAGGTCCTGCTGCTCCTGGACGTCGGCGGCCTCCTTTTTCTCGGCAGCTTTCACTGCCCTGTTGTTCTTCAACTCGCCGACCTTTGCCTTCGCCTCATCGACATTTGCCAGGCCGCCGAAGTCGCGCACCGCCGACTCATACTCGCGGAATGCGGCAAGTGGATTGTTGGCCAATTCGAAAGCGCGCGCGCGCGCAAGGCTTTCCTGCAGCGAGGCGGTGATACGCGCACTATCGCGCGGCAACGTGCCGCTCGCCATCGCTTGGATGTTCATCCAATTCAACGCCTCCATCCAAACTTCTGTCGGTGCCCAGCCATGGGGGCCTTCAAAGACACGAATCCGGTACCGCGCCTCGGCTCTGTTCAGCTGACGTCGGAGTGGTACAAACTCCGGGTAATTGAAATCGGCGTCACCCACAGCCGCGAAATAGGCGAATTTCATGGGACGCGGCGGCACTGCGCCTGGGGGGA
>CAZUVM010000005.1:0-27551 GCA_964623885.1 uncultured Verrucomicrobiota bacterium | reverse complement strand
ACTTCTCCAAAACTTCAATTCGGGTCGACTGACTCATGTTTTTATCCATTCCGGCCAGGGTAACCCGACTTTTGGCACAACGTATCGTTTTACCGCTCTTTCAACCCCCTCCCGGGTAACAATACTTTTGGCGCAATTCGCTTGGCACCTCTGCGATCTTTGCCTCTCGTCAAACCTTCAATTCTCAATAACATTAAAGGTGTGCTGTTTCTTACTAACAGAAAGCTGCTAGGAGACCTGCACCAATATTTCCGCAAGCATTGGCAGCGCGCGCTGCGGATTCGGGAAAAGTTTCGGTTTAGTGAGGAGGCCTTTCACCTGGTCCTGGCCGGCGGCGTAGGCGTTTTAGGTGGGCTGGTCAACCTGTTCTTCTATTACGCCACCGAATCAGTCAAAACGTTTTTCCTGCGCCATCCTGGCCGGCCGGAAGAAGTGGCTGAAATGATGGTTGGCTGGCAACGCATTCTGGCTCCGACTGTCGGCGGCCTTTGCGCCGGGCTGGTCCTTTATTGGGGCCTGAGGCTGGTAGGGCAGCAGCGCTCGACCAATCTGTTGGAAGTCGTTGTGGCGGGCGACGGCCGGCTGCCCTTCCGCAGCGGGGTTATCAAGTTTATCTCGTCTTTGGTCACAATTGGGTCGGGAGGCTCAATTGGGCGCGAAGGTGGTATCACTCAGCTTTCTGCCACGCTCGCCTCCAAATGGGGGCAAATCGCCAAATGGCACCCCTACCGCCTGCGATTGCTGGTGGGTTGCGGCGCGGCCTCGGGCATTTCGGCGGCCTACAATGCGCCCATTTCCGGGGCGGTGTTCGCGGCACTCATTGTCCTGGGTAACTTTTCCATGAACCTCTTCGCGCCGTTAATCTTCTCTTCCGTGGTCGCGACGATGGTCTCACGCAGCTTTTTCGGCCTCCAGCCCTGGTACACCGTACCGGCGTATGATTTTCGCAGCATTACACAATTGCCCTGGTTCCTGTGCCTCGGTGTGGCGACCGGCGGCATGGCGGCCGCCTTTCTTAAATTGCTGAACCGCTCCGAAGAATTGTTTAAACGACTGCAGGTTCCGGTATACGTTCGGCTGGCAATCGGTGGTTTGATCGTTGGAGTGATCGCGCTGCGTTTCCCCGGCGTGTGGGGCAATGGCTATGTGATTACCAACCGGATTCTCATCGGCGAGTTTCCCGCCGACCTTCATGGATTGCTGTTCCTCAGTGGATTATTTTTGGCCAAACTTCTGGCCACACTGGCAACGGTGGGATCCGGAGCTGTTGGCGGCGTGTTTACCCCAACTCTTTTCCTGGGTGCAGGCTTGGGAGCGACATTCGGCTTGGCTCTCCAACTCGCACGGTTTGGAGAAGGCTTGCCCCTCGCTACTTTCGCCCTCGTGGGTATGGGGGGGATGCTTTCCGCCACGACTCGTTCACCACTCCTGGCGATGATCATGATCTTCGAAATCTCGCTCGACTATTCGGTCTTGCCTCCACTCATGTTAGCCTGTGTCGTCTCGGTCCTGGTCACGCGCCGGCTCCACCCCGAATCTATTTATACTGAACCTTTGCGGCGCAAGGGAGTCACGGTGTCACAGGAGGCTACGACTTCTGAAGCGGCGACTGAACGCACCGTTAGTGATATTATGCGCGCGCCTGTGCAGCCCGTGCGCGAGACGACGCCGCTCGGCGAAATTGCCAACCGGTTCCTAACCAGCGCCAACAACTTCCTTCCTGTCGTTGACTCCAAAAGCCAGTTGCTCGGTGTTATCGCTTTGCAGGATTTGAAGGAGCATCTTGCCTCCAGCGAACAGGTCCTCGGGGTGATCGCCTATGATGTCATGCGACCGCCCCCGCCTTGCGTTACCCCGGGGCAGCGATTGCTGGAAGTCTTACCGGTCGTGCTCGCCAGCGAGCAACGCAATATCCCGGTGGTCAATACGCTGAAGGAAAACCGCCTCGTCGGGGCGCTCGCGCGTGCTGAGGTGCTCGGCATCTTCTCCGAAGTCATCGCGGCTCGAAGCAAAAGCGAAGCGTAGTGTCAACCCACTGCGCGCTCACAGGCTTTACGCGCCCTGCTGGTCTTTTTACCCTTCAAGCATAATCGAAAAACCAGAACCTTATGAAACTCGGATTCTTCACCGCTATCCTGGCTGATCTTTCTTTCGAGCAGATCCTGCAGTTTGCTGCATGCAGCCAATTCGCCTGTGTTGAAGTTGCCTGCTGGCCCGCTGGCAAAGCTGAAAGGCGTTTTGCCGGCGTCAGCCACCTTGATGTTAACGGATTCACTCGCGCTCAAGGTGACGAGGTCAACGCTCTCTGTGCCAAGCACGGCATCCGCATTTCGGCGCTTGGTTATTATCCAAATCCGCTCGATCCTGACCCAGGGGTTTCCAAGCGCGCCGTGGATCACTTCAAGCAAGTCATTCTGGCGGCGCAAAAGCTGGGCCTGCAAAACGCCAATACTTTTATCGGGCGGGACTGGACCAAAACCGTAGATGAAAACTGGCCGCGGTTTTTGAAAGTATGGCGTCCGCTCATTCGGTTTGCTGAGGACCACGGCATCAAAGTCGGTATCGAGAATTGCCCGATGCTTTTCACACGTGATGAATGGCCCGGCGGCAAAAACCTGGCGACTACGCCGGTGATCTGGCGACGTATGTTCGACGATATCTCCTCCGACAATTTCGGGCTCAACTACGACCCATCCCATTTCGTTCTGCAGCAGATGGACCCAATAAGTCCTTTGCACGAGTTCAAAGGCAAACTTTTCCACCTGCATGCCAAGGACATGACCGTGTATCCGGATCGCCTGAACGAAGTGGGTATTTTTTCTGTGCCGAAAGAATGGCACACACCGCGTATTCCTGGCTTTGGGGCTATCGATTGGGCACAATTCATGGGAACACTGTACGAAATCGGATATGAGGGGCCGGTGTGCATCGAAATCGAGGACGACACGTTCGGTAAAACTCTCGCCGGCCGACAAAAGGCGCTGAATGTCGCCCGCAACGTCCTGGCCGCATTTTTTTAACAACGAGACGGGAAGGCGGGAAGAAGCAGGAGTTTCTTTTGCTTTTCCTCGTCTTCTTCCCGTCTTCGCGCCTTCGCTGTTTCAAACACGTCGCCGGTGCCTTCGTTCTTGACCCCCACTGCTTATCCACCCATTTTGGCACCCTGTGTTGAAACAGGTCTTAGCCATTTTGCTGATTTCGATCATCGCGCAGCTCGGGCGTGCCGCCGATCCCGAACACTCGGTGATTCAGATTTTTACCTTCAGCCAGCCGCCGGTGTTTGATGCGCCGTGGCGATTTGAGGCGGTGCGCCGGATGGGCGGTTCGGGTTTTGTCATCAAGGGCAAGCGAATCATGACCAACGCCCATGTGGTGAGCTGGGGCAAACAGATCATAGTGCGCAAATACCAGGACCCTCGTCCCTACGTTGCCGAAGTTGAATACGTTGGTCATGATTGCGATCTGGCGGTGCTTACCGTTGCGGACGACACCTTCTTCGATAAACTCGAACCGCTTGAATTGGGCGACCTGCCCAAGGTGCGTTCCACGGTGGTGACTTACGGTTACCCCGCCGGTGGTGAAGAGATCTCGTATACCCGCGGCGTCGTCTCCCGTATCGAGTTGGAGCAATATTCTCATATCGGCAACCGCCGCCTCCTTACTGTGCAAACTGATGCGGCCATCAACCCGGGTAACAGCGGCGGCCCGGTCATCCAGGATGATCGCGTCGTCGGTGTTGCTTTCCAGGGCATGCCCGGGCTCGAAAATGCCGGGTTCTTTATCCCGCCGCCCGTTATCGAGCATTTCCTGAAAGACATTTCCAATAAGCATTATGATGGGTTTCCTTACGCTGGCTTGCGCGTGATGCCGCTCCAGAACCCTGCCTATCGTGCGTTATTAAAGCTGCCCGACAATAATATCGGCGCTCGCGTCGATGGGATACTGCCGGTTGCGGCTACCCAGGTTACTCTCAATATGGACGACGTGCTGCTGCGCGTCGGCGACTTCCCCATTGCCAGCGACGGGACCATTCTCTACCAGGGCAACCGCGTCTCTGCCGCCCTGGCATTTCAGTTCGCCCAGAATGGCGAGAGCATTCCTTTGCAAATCTGGCGCGACGGCAAACAGTTGGACATCTCGCTTCCCGTCTATGTTTACAATGGTGACCGCGCGGCCGGCTATCAATACGACACGCTTCCCCGCTATTATGTCTTCGGTGGGCTGGTCTTTACGCCGCTGAGTCTTGATTATCTGCGAACCCTGGGCCGCGCCGCTCCGGAAGCCACCTTTGCCGAATCCTACTACGAACTTTATTATCGGCGGTACGAGGAGCCAAAAAAGGCGCGGCCTGAACCTGTTGTGCTGGCCTCGGTTCTGACAGATGCAGTCAATGCCAACGTCGCCGTTCGCGGCCGGGCACTGGTCGATCGCGTTAACGGTGTCCGGATCGAAAAACTCGAAGATGTGGTGAAGGCCTTTGAGTCGAACACCAACGCCTACGACAAAATCGAGTTTCTTCCGCACGAAAGCTCAGAATCCCTCGTTCATGCTGACGTCCTGAAGGCCGATCCAGAGATTCTGAAAACCTACGGGCTCGCCTCCGACCGACGTCTATGATTTTCCTGTCTCGCACTGACCGCCCTCAGGATCAGCTTATGCACACTGCCACATCCGTCGCTCCCGCTCGTGGAACTCGAATCTTATATGGTTTGCTTCTGACGCTGCTGCTGCCCTTGTCTCTGATCGCTCAGGAGATTAGACATAATGCACCCTCCGCGTGGGAACGATCCATCGTCACGATCGAGATTGCCAAAAAGCAATATGACTACTATCAGCCTTGGACGCGCCGCACCTCCCGGCTTCAAAAACAAGGGCTGGTGATTGGTGACCATCAGATTCTCACGACCGCCGACCAGCTCAACGATCACACGTTCGTCCGCTTTCAGAAAGGGGGCCGCGGACGCTGGTGGATGGGCGAAGTCACCTGGCTCGATTACCAGGCCAATCTTGCTCTTTTAACGACGTCCGAAACCAATTTTTGGCGCGATCTTAAACCCGCCGTGCTCAACGGGGCTATTCCGGCCGATGGCAGCCTTCAGATCCTCCGCTGGCGCGAAGGCAATCTTGAATCCAAGCGCGCGGAATTCACCCAGTTTGCCGTGCGCGAGGGTCAGCTGAGTGCGGTTAACCATGTGGTACTGGAAGCGGACTCGGATATTCAGGGCGCTGGCTGGAGCGAGCCCATGGTCGCCAATTCCCATGTCGTGGGCATTCTCACATCGCATGATGGACGCACCTGCACGGCCCTAACCGCCTCCTTTGTCCAGTCCGTCCTCGATGCGCGAAGGAAAGGCCAATACCACGGCCTGGGCTTCTTCCATTTCTATTGGGAACCGGCTGTCAACCCGGCTTCGTTGGATCGGCTTAAACTTACGGGCAACCCCCGCGGTGTCATCGTCATACAGGTCCCTGACAGACCGGACAACTTGCCGCAGGTCCTTAAGCCTGACGATATTATTCTCCGCATCGACGGCTTCGACCTCGATATCCAGGGCGATTACGAAGATCCAGAGTACGGCCATCTGATGTTGGAAAACCTCTCCACCCGCCGTAAATGGGCCGGCGACGAGTTGAAAATGGAAATCTGGCGCGATGGGAAACCAATGGAAGTCACTTATCGCCTGCCTAAGTATGATTTTAATAACACGCTTGTGCCTTTTGCTTCGTACGATCAGCAACCAGAATACCTCATCGCCGGTGGGCTGGTTTTCCAACCTTTGACCGATGCTTATCTCCAAAGCTGGGGTTCCGATTGGAAACGCCGTGCTCCCTTCCGCCTCGTCTATTATCGCAGCGATCCCGCCACCAAAGAAAAACAGGGGTTGGTTATTCTCTCCCAGGTTCTCCCGGATGCCTACAACATTGGTTACCAGGAACAGCGCTGGCTGGTCGTCGACAAAGTCAATGGCGAGCGGGTAAGCCGATTGACCGATTTGCGCCGCGCGCTGGAAAAGCCTCACGATGGTTTTAACATCATAGATTTTGTCGAGAGCGACTCGTTGCGCCGTATGGTTATTGCGGGCGGTGAGCCCGAGCAGGAGGCTACCACCCGCGTCCTAAAGCGTTACGGTATCAACGAGCCTGCTCATTTCGAAAAACAGTCTAGCTCAGCCAACGGAAGCACCTCTTCGAGTCATTAGTTCAATCTTATGAGAACTTCGCGACGTCAATTCGTTAAGGCGAATCTTCTCGGTGGGCTGGGGGCCACGGTACCTCTCCAATTCAGGGCTGCGGAAGCCCGGCGGGTCGCCTCGGCCACTTATAATCCTCGATACGCAAAACTCGATGAAATCCTCAGACAACCGGTACTGAAACGGGAGTTGTTTAACACACCGGTTATCATCGAAAGCCTGGAATTGCTTCGGTACCGCAATGATTTTCTGTGTCGCGTACGCTCGCGCGATGGTGCGGAAGGCCTCGCCGTTGGGCACAGCGGACTTAGTGCGCTCTACCCGATCTTCGTTCATAACCTGCAGCCGTTCTTCATCGGCAAAGATGCGCGCGATCTGGATTTGCTGCTCGAAAAGGTTTTCATTTACGGCTTCAATTTCCGTTACAATGGCATTTCGCTTGGCACCCCGTTGGCGACCATCGAATTCGCGATCCTGGATATGCTCGGACGCATTGCCAATAAGCCAATGGGACAGTTGATTGGGGATATCCATCATCCCGAGGTCACGGTTTACCAGGCGACCGAATACCGAGAGAAATCGGTTGAGGAATCTCTGGACCTGATCAAGCGCGATGTCGCCGAATACAATGCCCGCGCCCTTAAAATCAAAATCGGCGGCCTCATGTTCATGACCACCGATATCAATGCCGTCGGGCCTCCGGGTCGGACGGAAAAGATCATCCCATTGATCCGCAAGACTTTTGGCGATCAAATGGCTTTGTTCGCTGATGCGAACGGTTTCTATTCCGTCGAGCAAGCCATTCGTGTCGGCAAGCTGCTCGAGGAGTATCGGTACGGCTTTTTTGAAGAGCCGGTGATGTTCGATTGGCGCGAGGAAACCAAACAGGTGGCCGATGGGCTTGCGCTGCCCATCGCTCTGGGCGAGCAGGAATACAGCCTGCACGGCTTCCGCTGGCTCATTGCCAATGATGCCATCCAAATTGTGCAGCCGGACAATTATTACTTCGGCGGATTGATTCGCTCGATGCAGGTGGCCAGGATGGCCGCCGCTTTTGGAAAAAGCTGCACGCCGCACATGTCGGGCGGCGGTCTCGGTTTCCTTTACATGATGCACTTTGTTTCAGTGTTGCCTAACGCCATGCCGCATCACGAATTCAAAGGCCTCAAAACCACCGTCCAATTCGACTGTAAGACTTCTCAGCTCAAAGTAATCGACGGCAAAATCAAAGTGCCGACGGGACCGGGACTGGGCGTGGAACTGGACCCCGCTTACGTTAGCAAACATCAGCCGGTCAAAGCTTAGGAGTTGCGCCCAAGGTTTGGTTCCGAAGCTCTTCGTTTACAGATTAATAATCAAATACTTGGGGTGTGTCCTTAATCTCCTGCCTGGGAGGGAATCCGGTTGCAATTACATCGTAGAGCGATATATTTTCTGCCCGATGGAAAGCAACTATAATGCCCCCCGGGCATCGACTGTAGCGCCGGTTAATGGTGCCGCTCACGCGGTTAGACACCAGGCTCTTGGTGATTTCCGAACCGATCGGCGCATGCTCGTGCTCTCGGTGCTGGCCGTGCCGGTAGGCCTGTTAAGCGCTTTCGTTGCTAAAGGTCTGCTTTGGCTGATTGCGGCAGTGACGAATGTGGCCTTCTTTCACCGTCTGTCCGCCGCGCCCTCCTTGCCGCAGGATCACCACCTTGGGTGGTGGGTGATCCTGGTTCCCGCAATCGGTGGCATCGTCATCGGTCTGATGGCACGGTTCGGCACCGAGCGGATTCGCGGACACGGTATTCCTGAAGCCCTTGAGTCGATTTTGCTGGGCCGAAGCCTTATCGACCCCAAAGTCGCGGTGCTCAAACCCATTTCATCAGCGGTGTCCATCGGCACTGGCGGTCCCTTCGGCGCCGAAGGCCCGATCATCATGACCGGAGGCGCTTTTGGTTCGCTGTTCGCGCAACTCTTTCACCTGTCGGCTGCCGAACGCAAGACTCTGCTCGTGGCCGGCGCCGCCGGCGGAATGTCTGCGGTTTTCGCCACGCCGGTCGCGGCGGTTTTGCTGGCCGTCGAGCTGCTTTTGTTCGAGTGGAAACCGCGCAGCTTCATTCCGGTTGCGGTGGCAGCATTGGTGGCGTCTGTCGCGCGCGTGCCGCTGCTAGGTTCAGGGCCGATGTTCCCAATGGCTCTCCATGGCCTTATGAGTGTCAACGAATTGGGCTGCGCCGCGCTGGTTGGCTTGGCGGCAGGACTGGGATCGGCCCTGCTGACTGCGACCGTGTATGGCTGTGAGGACCTGTTCACCAGGTTGCCGGTGCACTGGATGTGGTGGCCGGCAATCGGTGGTATTTTTGTAGGCATCGGGGGTTGGTTGGATCCTCGAGTCCTGGGAGTCGGGTATGACACCATTCATCAGTTGTTGCTTGGTGATATTGTCGGCCTGGCGCTGCTCGGCCTCATGGTGGCAAAAGGCCTGGTGTGGGCCGTTGCCCTCGGTTCAGGGACGTCTGGTGGTGTATTGGCTCCGTTGTTGATCATGGGCGGAGCGCTCGGAGCGTTGGTCGGGCACGTCCTACCCGCGGGCGATCCAGCTCTCTGGGCCTTGATTGGCATGGGGGCAATGATGGCGGGCACCATGCGCTCACCATTGACCGGCATTGTTTTCAGCCTGGAGCTCACCCGCGATTTCAACACCTTACCGGCCTTGCTGGCGGGCAGCGTGGTGGCGCTGGGCGTTACTGTGCTTCTATTACGACGCTCCATACTCACTGAGAAACTCGCTCGTCGCGGCCAGCATGTTGCTCGCGAATACAGCGTCGACCTTTTCGACCTTATGCGTGTGGGCGAGGTTATGGACCAGGCTCCGCCTACGGTTTCCGATGACCTGACGGTGCGGGAACTCTCGAACCGGATTGCCCAGGGAGACCCCGCCGTCTGTCGTCGTCAGGCTGCCTTTATCCTCGACCGTTCCGGCAAGCTCGCCGGCATCATCACGCGCGGCGATGTCGTCCACGCGCTTCAGGCCGACCCTGCTGGCGCAGGTACCGTCTTGGAGGCTGGCCGCAGTGATCTGCTGGTCTCCTATCCGGATGAGCCGCTTGGCGATGCCATCGCCAAAATGCTGAAACGCGGTGTAGGCCGGCTTCCAGTCGTCGATCCCCAGGACGAACACCGCCTGCTCGGTTACATTGGCCGCGGCGACATTCTGGCCGCGCGCAGGCGTCATTTCGAAGAGGAAGAACTCCGCCAACGCGGTCCTTTGCTCGCCGCCTAGGACTAGACCCCATAGTTTGCAGCGCTGCCGCGCCTAATTTAGGTGAGAAAGGATCTGCATGCCCATGACCTTCAATCTCGCTGGTAAAATTTCCAAGGAAGATCGCGTCCGCGCCCGCACGAGTCCGGAACTCAACCGCCAAATCGATGCCGCTTTGGAACGCCGCCTGCGCTTCTACGCCGTTCAGGATCAGCAAGCCATCTCGGAACGTCTCGACGAACTGGACCGTGAGTGGGACGTCGAACGCTTCCTCGAAGCCAATGCGGCATCGCTTGGCCTGACAGGCATTGTCTTTGGCATTACGTTCAGCCGCAAATGGCTCGTCCTACCATTGATCGTATCGGGCTTTCTCCTGCAGCATGCGCTCCAGGGCTGGTGCCCGCCGGTCCCCCTTTTGCGTAAGTTCGGGGTGCGGACACGCCTTGAGATCGAGCAAGAGCGGTACGCTCTAAAAGTCTTGCGTGGTGATTTCGATACCGTCGAGCACTCCCCGGAGCAACCCTTGCGCCATCCCCAACAATTAACGGAAGCGCTCCGGCGGTGATTTATGGCTTAAACGACCGTTACTCTGTTGTTCAGTGTCCCGATTCCGCTGATCTCAATTGCAACCTCGTCCTCGGCTTGAAGCGTGAAATTATCCGGCGGCACGACGCCCGTGCCCGTCAACAACACTGCCCCATGAGGAAACCGCTGACTGCGAAATAAGAATTCCGCCAGCTCGGCAAAACTGCGTTTAATTTGGCCGATTGATGTTTCACCCTCAAAAACTGGCTCTCCTTCACGAATGATCCTGAGGCGCACGCGCCAGGTCCGAACCTCGGTTTCGGTTGCGCCCAATTGCAGCCAAGGACCGAGCGCGCAGGAACGTTCGTAGATTTTGGCTTGCGGCAGGTAAAGAAGATTCTCCCCCTCGATATCTCGCGAGCTCATGTCGTTTCCTATCGTGCAGGCGATGAGCTCGCGCCGGGAATTCAACACCAGCGCCAACTCCGGCTCGGGCACACTCCAGCGCGCATCGCGCCGGATCCCCACGGGTTCTCCCGGCCCTGTCACCTTTTCCGCCAGCGATTTAAAGAAGAGTTCTGGACGCTCGGCAACATAAACGCGGTCGTAAGCGGTGGCGCTGAAATTGGATTCTTCCATTCGTGCTGTTTTGCTGCGCAAATAAGTCACGCCCGCTGCCCAGATTTCCTGTCGTTCGACCGGTGCACGGAGGGTCACTTCATTCAAAGGCCTACGCGGCAGATCGCGCTGGCCGATCTCCTTCAGCTTTCTCACCATCTCTGCATTTTCAAGCAGCGGCTCCAATTCTGTAATTCCTGCCTCTGTTAGATCGATCACTGTCGAACTGTCCGACACCAAACCTATCCGTGCCTTGCCTTCGTTGATTTTGAATCGGCAGATTCTCATGTCCTATGCTTCTGCAACTATTCCCTTTTGCGCTACTGAGACTGCTGCTTTGTGTTTCGGCAGCAGAAACGCCAGTCCCGCACAGACCAGCATGCCGGCCCCTAACAACGAAAACGGCACAGCTGTGCTCTTATATTGGTTCGTGAGCCATCCTACGATGAACGGCCCGGCATATCCACCTACGTTCCCGAAAGCGTTCACGAGCCCCATAACTGAGCCCATGATGCTCCGTGGCAGCGTTTCGCTCGGAATCGCCCAGAACGGCGCCATTGCCGCAAAAGGCCCTGGAATCGCCAGGCACAGAAACGCATATGAAATCCAGAAATGACCGCTCAACAAAACACTCAGGATCAAGCTGGTCCCGCTTAACACATACACCGCTGCGACGTGGCCGCGCCGCTCCTGGCATTTGTCGGAGTGCCACGAATTTAAAACCATGATTACCGCTGTGACTGCATATGGAAGTGCGAACAGAATTCCATATTGCAATGAATTGAAGCCACGTCCTTTCAGTCCCGTCGTAAAAAAAGTCATGCACCCGTAAGCGGCGCAATTGTGCAAAAAGTATATCATCACCATCACCAAAACAGTCGGATCGCTGAACCGTTGCAGCCACGAAACACTGTTGGGTGGTTCCAGTTCTACCGCCTCCTTTTCTAAGGCGCGTTCGACCTCCGCTCGTTCCTCCGCCGAGATCCATTTCGCTTCGCGCGGGTGATCGCGAATCAGAAACCACCAGATAGGCAGCCATAAAAAGGGCAGGGCAGCTTCCAAAACTAGCATCCATTTCCAGCCATACCGTGCCAGCAATAAGCTTGTGATGGGAGCCGAGCCGGCTACCGCCAGCGGTTGGCACAGGTTCCAATACGCGTTGGCTCGCGCGCGTTCCGACCGCGGAAACCAATTGGCCAGCAGCACCAGCGTAGCCGGGAACACGCCGCTTTCGGCAACACCCAGTAAAAAGCGCATCACCTGGAATTGGCCGAAAGTCCGGGATAAACCACAACCAGCCGCGCACAGGCCCCAAAAAATCAGGCACAAGCTGATTGTCTTACGTGCGCTCCAACGCGAAGCGAGGAAACCGCCCGGGATTTGCAGCAGGATGTACCCGATGAAGAAGATCCCCGCGGCTTGACCCTTCATTTTATCGTCCATGAGGAGGTCGCGCATCATGGTCGAGATGCTCGGGTCCAGGGCCAGCGCCACGTTCGTGCGATCCACGTACGAAATCGTGTACATGATCAGCGCAACGGGAATGATGCGCAGCCAGCGTTGGTTCTTCATAAAGCGGACGTGGCGCGAGTGATTTACCTGAACCAACGAAGGCCGTCGATCCGAAATTACCTTTGCCGTTTCCCTGCGACTGATCTCCTGCTTCAATATCGCTATGCCTGCAGATGATCTGTTCGCCGCTCCCGCTGAGGTTTATCGTGTACAAACGCATGCCAGCGGACCACAGGGAGCCTTACCGTTCACCGAGGAACTCCTGTTGCAACGCCCCAGCGGCGATATCTTCGGCCTCGTGCAAAACGCCGGTATGGGCTGGAACCCCGCCGAAGTTGGGCGCAAACAGTTCCTCATTCTCAGCACCCAGGGAGGCTTGCGCGCTCCTGATGGCAAACCGATCGCGCTGGGTTATCATACCGGTCACTGGGAGATCGGTCTGCTCGTCCAGGCTGCTGCAGAAGAGTTCCGCCGGCTTGAAACCATTCCTTTCGCCGGTTTTTGTTCCGATCCGTGTGACGGACGGTCTCAGGGCACCACCGGGATGTTCGACAGTCTGCCATATAGAAATGATGCTGCGATTCTCTTCCGGCGCCTGGCTCGGTCGCTTCCGCTGCGCGCCGGCGTGCTCGGCATCGCCACTTGCGACAAAGGCTTGCCTGCGGTCATGATGGCCGTAGCCGGACTGCATGATCTGCCCTGCGTTGTCGTGCCTGGCGGCGTGACTCTCCCCCCGAGTAACGGTGAGGATGCAGGCACCATTCAGACCGTCGGGACTCGTTTTGCTCGAGGGCTTATCACGCTCGAACAAGCAGCGGACCTGGGCTGCCGCGCCTGCGCATCTCCTGGAGGCGGTTGCCAATTCCTGGGCACCGCGGCCACGTCCCAGGTCGTTGGTGAAGCGCTCGGCTTATGTATGCCGCACAGCGCACTTGCGCCTTCCGGTCAACCGGTCTGGCTCGACCTGGCCCGGCGCTCAGCCAAGGCGTTGTACCATTTGGCTGAGCGGAACGTTACTATTCGCAGTGTCCTCACACCCGATAGTGTTCGCAACGCCATGACCGTCCACGCCGCGTTCGGAGGCTCAACCAATCTCCTCCTGCACATCCCTGCGATTGCTCACGCCGCTGGTTTGCAGCCGCCAACCGTTGAAGATTGGATCGCGATTAATCGCCGCGTCCCTCGGCTCGTGAGTGTCTTGCCTAATGGCCCGGTTCATCATCCCACGGTCCGCGTCTTCCTGGCCGGCGGCGTGCCAGAAGTCATGCTGCATTTGCGCCGCTTGGGTCTGCTGGAAACAAATGCGCTCACCGTCACCGGAAAAACTGTCGGCGAAAACCTCGACGCGTGGGAGCTCTCAGACCGCCGCCGCCGATTTCAGGAAATCCTCCTTCAGCAGGACGCGGTGTCCCCAGACGACGTCATCTTTTCGCCCGAACAATCCCAAAGCCGCGGCCTGACTGGCACGCTTGTTTTCCCGCGCGGGAATCTGGCGCCCGAAGGTTCGGTCGTAAAAAGCACTGCGATTGATCCAAGCGTATTGGACGCCCATGGCGTTTATCGCAAAACCGGCCCTGCCCGTGTGTTTATCAGCGAGCAAGCTGCGATGGCCGCGATCAAGCACGGTCAACTCAAACCCGGCGACGTAATGGTTCTCGCCGGCATTGGGCCGATGGGCACCGGGATGGAGGAGACCTATCAGGTCACCGGAGCATTGAAAGCGCTGCCTTTCGGAAGCCAAATTGCCCTTCTTACTGACGCCCGTTTCTCCGGCTTCTCAACCGGCGCCTGCATCGGGCATATCGGCCCTGAAGGATTAGCCGGTGGGCCGGTAGGTAAAGTGCTTGACGGCGACCTTATTCAAATTTTCATCGACGGCGGGCGCTGCGAAGGCACCGTTGATTTGGTGGGAGATGCTGAACGCCGCTTCAGCGCCGAAGAAGGCGCGCGTGTCCTGGCGCAACGGCAGCCCCGGCCTGATTTGGCGCCGCACACATCGTTACCTGACGACACGCGACTCTGGGCCGCCCTCCAGTTCGCCAGCGGCGGCACTTGGGCTGGTTGTGTTTACGATTACAAAAAAATACAGGCACTGGTAGCGCATTAATTGATAATATTGATAGGAATTTGCTTTTTTCCTAACCACATGTACTAAGCGCTCCGCGGGTGAGCTCAGCAGCCCAAAGCCGAAGCGGACATTTTCGCTGCATCTTCTGCGACCCTTTGCAGGGTCGAGAATAAAAAGCACACATTTACCGGTGGTCTGCGACCCACCGGCTACCGTCTAGCAACCCTTCGGGTTGCGGCAATGCGGGCGGAGAATGGGCCCCTCACCCCAGCCGTCACAAGAAGACCGTCAGTCACGTCTAACCTGTCGGTGCTTAGCGGTTTATTTCGGCTTGTCGCTGAGCTTCGATGGTGTCGTCGATGGTGTCGGACCGCACCCCGGCCCCTGCTCAGTCCGGCATTCTCCCTTCTGCTCACCAAAAATGCCAACAGACGACCCCAATCCTGCCAAAAATCCCGGTCTGTGTTTTAGCGAAAATGGGGTGAATACCCACTGTGTCGGAGGCAGCGAGTGCGGCTATAAAACTAGTTGGGTGGTGCCGGCGGGTGCGCGCCTGGGCTGACTCGCGCAGCAGGCAACCAGGTATAAGGACTCCACGAACACAGCCGGTTTTCGTAAACAGCAAGAAGCAATGGCTCCGATACTGCTCGTCGAAGATTCCGATGACGACGCTTTCTTTTTCGAGCACGCCCTCGAGAAGGCGGGAATAACCTGCCCGCTGCATCATTCGCTCAACGGCGCGGAAGCGGTGCAGTATTTGCAGAGCGCTGCGAGCGGCAATAGACCCCTGCCCCGGCTGATATTCCTGGACCTGAAGATGCCGGTGATGAACGGGTTCGAGGTCCTGGAATGGCTGCGAACGCAAAGCTTTCCCGCCGCGATGCAAGTCATCGTGCTGAGCGGCTCGGAACACCAGGATGACAAAACGCGAGCGGCGGAGTTAGGGGCGGCCGATTACATCGTGAAGCCGATTCGCGCCGGGCACTTTCACCGGTTTCTGCGGGAACTTTGTCCACCAGAATCAGGAGCGCGGGTTTGAGCGTCCAACCGCCAGCCGGGTTGGATCCGCAGTTGTTGGACGATTTCTTCGCCGAAGCCGACGAGCATTTGCTCGGAATCAGGCGTGAGCTCTTACAACTGGAAGCCTCGGTCGGCAGAGCGCAGCCCGATGCCGGGGTCGTCAAAGCGTTGTTCGCCGAGTTCCATTCCTTCAAGGGCATTTCCGCCCTGGTGGGGCTGGCGCCGGCGGAAGCCGTCGCGCACCGGACGGAAGATTTCCTGCGGCTGATGCGGGACGGCAAAGCCGAACTGACGCCGCGCAGTTTGGAAGCGCTCACGGCGGCAACGCAGAAGCTGGAGCAGATCGTCGCGGCTTTCAGCGCGGGCAAACCGCTGCCGGGTTATGAATCGCTGCTCGCGCAAATCGCCGCACAGTGCGGGCAGTCGGGCCCCCCCGAATCACCCCTGGAGCCCAGCCGGGCAATAGAAGATTTGCCGGGACGCATCGAAGAGGCGAAAGCTAAGGGAAAGCTCTTGTGGAAGTACACCTTTGCGCCCACCCGGGAATTGCACGCTGCCGGCGTGGACGTCAATTCGATCCGCGAGCAACTTTCCCAGGCTGGCGAAATCTTGAAAACGACCCCCGAAGTGAAGGACCAGGGATCGCTGACGTTCGAGTTCCTGGTTGCCGCCCCGGCTGCCCCGGAGGATTTGGCCGCGTGGGAGGCGAAAGGCGTGTCTGTCCAACCCACCGAATCGGAAGCCGGCGAGGCACCGGGGTCGTCTGCCGGGGCGCCGGGCGACGAACTGGAACAAAACCCGTTTCTGGCGCCGTCACATATCGTCCGGGTGGATCTGAAGCGGCTGGACGAATTGATGCGCATTGCCGGCGAGATGGTGATTCAACGCTCGCGCCTCGAGGCGCAATTGGCGCAGGTGAACGGCGCTGCCCGCCGGGTGGACCTGCGCGGCGTGCAGGAAGTCAGCGGCGGCCTCGGTCGCTCGCTGAGAGAACTGCGGGAGGCCATCATGCGCGTCCGGCTGGTCCCGGTGGCGGAGATCTTTGCGCGCATGCCGTTCGTAGTGCGGGACCTCGCCCGGGAGAGCGGGAAAAAGGTCACGCTCAAACTTGCCGGCCAGGATACTGCGATTGACAAATATGTGATCGAGCGGCTCAAAGATCCATTACTGCACCTGGTGCGAAACGCGTTCAGTCATGGTGTCGAAATCCCGGCCGAACGCTCGGCGGCCGGCAAGCCGGAGGTGGCGACGATCGAGTTGAGCGCGGCGACCAGCGGCGATTCAGTCATTATCCGCGTCAAAGACGATGGCCGCGGCATTAATCCAAACGCCATCCGGCAGCGGGCCCGCAAACTGGGCCTCGCGATCCCGGATGCGCCGGATGACCAGGCGATTCTGCAGATCCTTTGCGCGTCCGGATTTTCCACCCGCGTTGACGCTGACCGGGCGTCGGGCCGGGGGATCGGCATGACGGTGGTGTATGCCGTGGCCCGCGAGCTGGGGGGCAATCTCACTCTCGAGAGCGACGAGGGCCGGGGTTCGCAATTTACCATACGGCTGCCTTTAACGCTTGCGATTGCCGAAACACTCATCGTCAGGGCTGCGGGGCAGAAGTGCGCCATCCCCCAAAACTTTGTGCGCGAGATCTTCCAGACGAAGGAGGGTGACATACAACTCGCCAACGGCGTCGAGGTGGTTCCCTACCGCAATGGCGTTCTGCCCATCGTGCGCCTGGCCGGCCTTTTCAGGCTGCCCAGCGCGCGGATGGTCAAGCAATGCGTTCTGGTCGTCTCCGCAGAACGGGGCAGCGTGGGCCTGCTGGCCGAGGAGGTGCTCGGCCAAAGGGAAGTGGTGGTCAGCGCGTTGCGCGATCCCTTGATCCAGGTTCCCGGAATCAGCGGGGCCACCGAATTGGGGGACGGCAAACCCGTGTTGATCCTCGATGCGCCGGCGTTGACGGCCGGCCGGGTGCGACCGCCCGAAAGTGAATGGGCGAACTGAAATCAACATGAACAACACGCACCAGGCTTATGTGATTTTTGAACTGGCGGGCAGCGTTTATGGAATCCCGAGCAGCAACGTGCAGCACGTCGACCTGCTCGAACATGTGACGCTCGTCCCGAATGCGAACCCCGCCATTGATGGGGTCGTCTTTTCGCGCGGCCAGGTGATCCCCGCCTTGAACTTGCGGGTCCGTTTCGGTTTTCCGCGACAGGAGAAAAGCCTGCGCACGCGCATTATTTTTGCCCTGGTGCAGGGCCGGACAGTCGGGCTCATCGTCGACAGCGCGAAAGAATTCAAAAACCTGCCGGGCGACAGCATCCGGCCCATCGAGCAGACGCTCACGGGGATCAACGGCAAATACCTGAAGGCCATTACCAAACTGGGCGAGCGCCTGGTCTTGCTGCTGGACCTCGAAGCCGTCCTCAACGTGGACGACCTGTTGCTGCCCCCGGAAACCCAAGCCGCCACGGCTCAAACTGCAACGACTCAACCCGCAACGACTCACTAACCCGCACATCCTTATGGCAAAAAAATCCTTAGCGTCCGAGCGGCGGATTAAAAACGGAGCGCCGCCCACCCGCAAATCCGCCACGTTCACCACCGACATGCTGCGGATTGTTGCCCGGGTTACCACCGGGCTGGAGAACGAAAATACCAGCCTCGACGGCATTTACGCGGAAGCCAACGAGCTCGCGCGCTCCTTGAAAGAGACCGCGTCCCAAGCGGCGTCGGTGGCGAATTCCACCGAGGAGACGGCCTCGGCCACCAACCAGAACGCCGCTTCCGTGGAGCAAGTGAGCGCCAACCTCGCGCAGATGGCCACCAGCGCGACCCAAACCATGGTTTCGGTCAAACAGTTATCCGGATCGATTGACGCCGTGGCGGCCAGCGCCCAGGAAATGGCTACCTCGGGGCAGGAGATCCGGACTGCGATGCAGGAGGTCGCCGCCTCTGTTAAATCCCTGCGCCGGGATAATGAAGACCTGGCCTCGAGCATCACCCAGAACGCGGCCACCATTGAAGAGATGGGGCAATCCATCAAGAGCGTTTCCCGCAGCTCCGATGATCTCGCTGTGGCGGCCGAGCAGACCTCCTCCTCGATCAATGAAATGGCGGCCTCCTTCGAGCAAGTGCGCGGCATGAGCGAGAGTCTGGCCGGCGCCGTCGAAGAAACCACCACCTCCATCGAGCAAATCGCGCGCTCGATCCAGAACGTGGCGCAAAACAGCGATGCGATTAAACAGGCCGCCGCGGATGCCTCCGCCAACACGGCGCAACTGGAGCAAGCCAGCCGGTCCGTCAATGGCCTGGTCAAGCGGACCGAGGAGATTTCCCACCGGGTGTCGCGCCAGGCGGAGGAGGGCGGCCAGTCGATTCAAAAGTCCATCGAAGGCATCGCCAAAGTGTCGGGGGCGATGAACCAATCGACGGTCGTGATGCGGGAATTGAACAAGCGCACGCGCGATATCTCGGGCATCGTCGGCACGATCGAGCTGATCGCCGAACGAACGAATTTGCTCTCGCTCAATGCCTCCATCGAGGCCGCCCGGGCGGGGGAAGCCGGGCGCGGGTTTGCCGTCGTGGCCGAAGAGATTCGCAACCTGGCCGACCGCTCCGCCAAGGCGACCGCCGAGGTGGCCGAGATCGTGCGCGGGTTGGAAGACGCCACCCGCGACGCGACCGCCGCAGCCGATTCCGGCGCGCGCGTCGCCGAAGAGAGCAACCGCTTGTCCGAAGCGGGCCTGTCGGGTCTGAAGACGATCCTGGGCGGCGTCGCCGAAAGTTCGGCGCTGGTCGCGCAGATCAGCCGCGCCTCGGACGAACAGATCGTGGGGGTGAAAAAAACGAGCGAGTCCATCGCGCTCGCGGCCAACAAGGTTCGCGAGATCGCGGTCAGCACCGCCGAACAAGCCAAAGGCGCCGCGCAGATCGTGCAAGCGGCGGCCCAAATGCGCAAAAGCGCCAAGGAAGTCTCACAGGCAAACGCCGAGCAGGCCAAGGCCGCGCGCGAAGTCATTAAGGCCGCCGAAACCACCAGCAGCGTCGCCAGCCAGCTCCGCAAGGCGACCACCGAACAGGCCGCCGGCGCCACGCAAATGGTGCAAGCCATCGAGGTCATGAGAAAAGGCGCGGCCTCGACCGTGCGCTCACTGGCGGAGCAATCGACCGCCGTTGAACAAGTCGCCCGCGAAACCGACCAGCTTATTACCCGGTTTGGCGGCCTCGCCAAGGCGATGACCGAACAATCCACCGCCGCCAGGGAGATTACTGCCGCCGCCGACAACCTGGACACTCAGACCAAGCAGGCCAGCCGCGCCATGCGCGAACAGGAGGTCACCTTCAAGCAAGTCACCACCGGTTCGGCCAACATTGCCAAACAAATCAAAATGATCGCCCAATCCAATCTCGAGAACTCTCAATCGACGACGGTCATTCTGGATCGATTGCAGGAGGTCCGGGACGTCTCGCGCGAGAATGCAGAATCGGCCAGCGCCATCGAAGCCATGTTGGGCGAACCGGGCGCAGGCGCGGGCGCGACCGGGCAACGCAATCACCGGCGCAAGCCGGCGTTAGCGCGGGGTGAGAACGGGGGTCGTGAGGCCGGGGGTCGTGCTTGAGTTTCCGGTCGGTCTCCAGCGACATTGGGTCCCAGCCCCTCCGGGTCCCTGACGGTGTGCCCCAACTGCTGCGTGACTTGATTCATGACCGGACCGGCTTGTTCTTTGAAAACGCCCGACTCGATTTCCTCCTCGAGAAACTCGAACCGCAGGCGCAGGCCAGAGGCTTCCGCTCGTTCCTGGATTACTATTACGCCCTCAAAGAGAACGCTTGCGGCGAGTGGGACCAGGCCTGGGAAGCGCTCTCGGTGCAGGAGACCTACCTTTGGCGGGAGCTTTCCCAGGTCAATGCCTTGGTCGATTTGATCGTGCCCCAGTGGTTTCAAAAGCACGCGCTGCCCTTCCGGGTGTGGTCGGCGGCGTGCGCCACCGGCGAGGAGCCTTTCTCGATTGCCATCGCCCTGGCGGAGGCTGGCCTCGACACGCTGCCGGTCGAGATTGTGGCCACCGACGCCAGTCTCTCGGCCCTCGAGAAAGCGCGCCGGGGCGTTTACCGGGAGAAGTCGTTCCGGGCTTTCCCTCCCACTCTGCGGCAAAAGTACTTTGAGCCGGTGTCGGACGGATGGAAGCTCTCCGATCAAATCAGGAAACAAGTGACATTCGCGCGCGCCAATCTTCTCGAACCCGGTGAAGTGGCCCGCTTTGCGCGCGTGCAAGCGGTTTTTTGTCGCAATGTCTTTATTTACTTTTCGCCCCACGCCATTCGGCTAACCGTGGCGATGATCGCGGCCAAGATGCCGCCCGGGGGACATCTTTTCGTGGGCGCCTCCGAGTCGTTGTTGCGGATGACCACCGATTTTGAGCTGAAGGAAATCGGCGACGCCCTGGTGTATGTGCGAATCTGAAGCGGATGGGCATCATTAAAACATTGATCGTTGACGACTCGGCGTTCGTGCGCAAAGCGATCCGAGGGATGCTCTCCACCAGCCCGCAGATCCAGGTGGTGGGCATGGCGAGGAATGGCGCCGACGCGCTGCCGATGGTCGAGCAATTCGATCCCGACGTGGTGACGTGCGACCTGCTCATGCCCGTACTCGATGGCGTGGGCTTCGTGCGCCAGCAGATGCAACGCAAGCCAGTGCCGATCCTGCTCCTCAGCGCGTCTCCCGAGGATGCCGGCCACGTGCTCGAAGCGCTGGAATCCGGGGCGGTTGATTTCATTCGCAAGCCGACCGCGCTGGCCAACAACGGCCTTTTGGCGGTGCGCGACGAGCTGATTGAAAAAGTCAAAGCCGCGGCGCTGTCGTCGCGCTCGCCCCGATCTTTAGTGCGTCCGGGCGGTGTGCCGTCGTTCCGGCCGGCCACGCATGTCGATATCGTCGTGCTGGGGATTTCGACGGGCGGTCCCCAGGCGCTGCGTTACCTGGTGCCGCAATTCCCCGATGACTTCCCGGTGCCGCTGGTTATAGTACTGCATATGCCCATTGGTTACACGGCCCCGTTTGCCGACAAGCTGGACGAGATCTCGCGATTGTCCGTCCGTGAGGCCTTCGAGGGCTGTGTCGTTCGGCCCGGCGAGGCCTTGCTCGCCCCTGCCGGGCGTCATGTTACCTTTAAGCGGACCAGCGAAGGTTCCGTGGTCGTCCACCTTTCGATTCACCCGGCGGATAAACCGCACCGGCCATCGATCGACGTGCTGTTTCGTTCGGCGGCCGAGACATACCACCAGCGCGTGCTGGGCGTGGTGATGACCGGGATGGGCGACGACGGCAAGGAAGGCGCCGGCTGGATCAAAGCGCAAGGCGGGACGATCCTGACGCAGAGCGAAGCGAGTTGCGTCATTTATGGCATGCCGCGTTGCGTCGTCGAGGTGGGTCTCAGTGATGGCGAAGTATCGTTGTCGTCAATGGCGGAGGAGATCGGGAAACGTTTATGAAAAGCAGAATTCTGGTAGTGGATGATTCGGGCCTGGCGCGGCGTATGATCCGCAAGATATTGGAGGAGTTGGGCTATGAGGTGGAAGATGTTTCCGACGGCGCCCAGGCCCTCGAGCGCTATGCCCTCAACCATCACGATGCCGTGATCCTGGATCTGTTGATGCACGGTATGTATGGCGTCGAGGTGCTGCGCAAACTGAAGGAATTGAATCCGCAATTGCCGGTAGTGGTCTCGACCGCCGACATTCAGCGAACCACCCGCGACATCGTCAAAGATACGGGCGCGGTCGCGATGGTGAACAAGCCCGTGACCAAGGAGCAACTTGCCGAGGTGCTGACGATCGTTTTAGCGGGAGGAACGGTATGGAACTGACCACGAGCCAGCAGGACGCGCTGACGGAGCTCATCAACATCGGCTACGCCCGCGCCGCCGCCGCCTTGTCTGACCTCACCGGCCATCGCATTTCCCTCGAAGTCCCGGAAGTCGCCATTCATTTGATCCCGGAGATTAAAGAAAAGCTCCAGCGCGTCATTCAAGGCGATGTGGCGAGTGTGAACCAGGTTTTTTCCGGACCGATTGCCGGCAACGCAATCCTGCTTTTGGACCGCCGGGCCGCCCTGCTGCTCAATAGCCTCCTGACCGACCGCGCGGACACCGAAGAGCTGGATGGCGCCGCGCGCGAGGTGATCACGGAGATTGGCAACATCGTTTTGAACGCCTGCCTGGGTGCGTTTGGCAATCTCCTCAAGGTCCAGGTGACCTTTACGGTCCCCTATCTCCAGGTGGAATCGGTGCACAAGGTGCTTCGGTCGATCACCGTGGGCGGTGATGAACTCGAATATGCGCTGGTCATCCATACCCGTTTTCATATGCGCGCCAGCAACGTTAGCGGTTACCTGGTGATCATTCTCGGGGTCACTTCCCTGGAAACCCTCTTGAACGAGTTACAAAAATGGGAGGAACGCGAACTGCGCTAAAAAGCCATGGCCGATCCAGTCCAACATCCGGGATCCAAAAGGGAAGCCGCGGTCCTTTCCTGGATTCAGCAATTTGCGCCTTACGGCGTGATCACCCTGGACGAGTCGTTGCGGGTGCAAAGCTGGAATTCCTGGATGGAACAGCATAGCGGCAGACCCCTGGAAGAAGTCGCCGGCCAGGATCTGTTCCGCTTGTACCCGGAGCTGAGCGAACGCAAGCTGACCGGCCATTTCGAACGCGCCCTCGCCGGCGAGTCCAGCGTCCTTTCCACCGCTCTGCACCGTTATCTGTTGCCACTGCGCGCGACCTTTCCTGACCGGAGCGCACCCCAAATGCTGCAGACTGCGCGCCTCGCGCCGCTGTTTGCCGAGGGCCGAATCTGCGGTGTCGTCGTCGTCATCGAGGACGTCACGCAGCGGGAAAGCCAGGCCGAGGCGCTCGCGCGCCAGCATCGCCGCGATGAATTGCTCTCCTGGGCCCTGGCGAGTCTGCTGGAAACGGAGCAGCCCCAGAAAGCTGTCCGCCAACTCTTTTTCAAAATCGCGGAGCAGCTCGATTTTGACACCTTTGTTGTTTACTTGCGGGATTTCGAGTCCGGCCTGCTCGCTTTGGAAGCCATCGGCGGAGTGCCGATTGAAGCGCAGCGGCAGTTTGTCGCCTGCCCCTTCGCGCATCTCGCGGAGGAGACCTCACCCGGCATTGAGGTGCTCAATTCGCTGCGCACCGTCGAGGGGCCCGAATACAGCGCGCTGAAGCAGGCTGGCCTGACCGCGGCGATCATCCTGCCGTTGGTGGCCAAACACCGCAATCTGGGTTTGCTCTGCTTCGCTACCGGGATTCGTGATGAGATCGCCGCGGACGAGCCCGACCTTTTGAGCACCATTGCCCAATACCTGGCTACCGCCCTGGATCGTGAAAGCACCAATCGCCAGTTGCACCGGGCGAAAGAGCTGCTCAGCGATGAGGCGCAACTGCTCGAAACGCAGGTTCAGGAGCGCACCGCGCAACTGCGGGAAACCGTTTCTGAGCTCGAAACTTTCTCCTATACCCTTGCCCATGATCTGCGGGCGCCCGCGCGCAGCATGATCGGCTTCTGCGAGATCCTGCTCGAGAATTTCACCGACGTGCTGCCGGCGGACGCGCGGCACCTGGTGCAAAAAATAGGGCGGGCCTCGAGGCGAATGGAAAGCCTGACGCGTGACCTCCTCGAGTTCAGCAAGGTTTCCCGCCAGCAAATCGACCTCGCGACCGTTGTGCTCGAGCCGATCCTCGATGAGGTCATTTCCTTGCAGCTTCCCGCCGTCCGGCAGGCGATTACCGTCGACCGGCCCTTGCACGCTGTGCGGGGTCACCGCGGCCTGTTGGAACAGGTATTCTCGAACCTCATTGATAATGCAGTGAAATTTGTGCCCCCAGGGATTCCGCCGAGAATCACCATCTCGAGTGAGCCGGTAGCGCATGGCTCGCCCAATACCCGCGCGCGCGCATTGGTTTTCAGCTCGACCACGGGCGCGCTCGATGAGCACGAGCAGGCCCCGACCGAAGAAGCATCCCGGCACATTCGTATTTGGGTGCGCGATGAAGGTATCGGCATCCCGCGCCAGGTCCACGAGAAGATCTTCGGAATTTTTGAGCGCGGCTGGAGCGCGCATGCCTACGAAGGCACCGGCATAGGGCTGGCGATTGTCGCCCGGGCCATGCAACGAATGCACGGTACTTGCGGGGTCGAATCCGAACTGGGAAGAGGAAGCGCGTTCTGGATCGAACTGCCGGCGGCCTGAATGGGTGACTCCCCATATCAATCTCCACTCCATTGATAATCGTAACCGGCGGGCGGATTGTATGCGAACGCAAAGGACATGCCGCCATCCGGAAGACGAGCACCGTTCCAGTAAAACTTGAAATAACTGATGTGGCCGTCCACAAAACTCACAATGTTCTTCGCGTCCTCATAGGGCAGCGCCTCGCCTCCTGCAAGAACGGCTTCGTGCCACGACCACGGGATGAGCGTTTAAGCCTCAGCCACGAGAACCGTCCTGGCCGGGTGTTGTATCGAACTCAATTGATAGGAATTTGCCTTTTTGCTAACCACATGTACTAAGCGCTCCGCGGGTGATGGCTTTGCTGCGGGCGCGATCAATCGGCGCATTCGCCCTAGTCTCGTCTAAAACTCACCATTTTATACTGGCCTGTTTTCAAGTACTACGGACGTCTTCCTTGATCATTGTCCTGCGCCCAAAGGGAGTTTCTTTGTCCTTTTGCGCTGTTTATTTCGCACTGAAGGGTGAATGATTAAGTTCACCTATGCCTCAGTCGTCCGAAAACGAAATTGAGGTGTTCAACGTGGCGCTGGAATTGCCGCGCGAAGAGCGCGCTGCTTACCTCGATCGCGTGTGTGCTGACGATGCTGCCTTGCGACAGCGCGTCGAAGAACTGCTTAAGGCCAGCGAAAAATCTTGCGACTGCCTCGAAGGCCCGGACGCGGTTTCACCCGGACCGGCCGGGACTATCCGTTTCTCGTCAGTTCCAGCCGAGAAACCAGGCGATAAGATTGGCCGCTACAAACTGCTGCAACAAATCGGCGAAGGCGGTTGTGGGGTGGTTTACATGGCCGAGCAGGAGGAACCGGTTCGCCGACGCGTTGCGCTCAAGGTCATCAAGCTCGGGATGGACACCAAGAGTGTTGTCGCCCGGTTCGAAGCCGAGCGGCAGGCGTTGGCTCTCATGGACCATCCGAACATTGCCAAGGTCCTGGACGCGGGCGCGACGGAAACTGGCCGGCCGTATTTCGTCATGGAACTGGTGCGTGGGATCAAGATCACCGACTACTGCGACCAGAACAACCTCAGCACCGTGGCGCGCCTGGAGCTTTTCATTCAAGTCTGCCGAGCGATCCAGCATGCCCACCAGAAAGGCATCATCCATCGTGATATAAAGCCTTCCAACATCCTGGTGGCGGATCGCGACGGCGTCCTCGTGCCCAAGATCATCGATTTCGGCATTGCCAAAGCCACCACCGATCAACGCCTGACCGATAAAACCCTGTTCACGGCGTTTGAGCAATTTATTGGCACGCCGGCCTACATGAGTCCCGAGCAGGCCAGGCTGACCGATCTGGACGTGGATACGCGCAGCGATATTTATTCGCTTGGTGTGCTGCTGTACGAGTTACTGACCGGCAAGACTCCGTTTGAAGCCAAGCGGTTGAGGGAAGCCGGCTTCGACGAAGTGCGCCGCATCATTCGGGAAGAGGAACCGGCGCGGCCATCAACGAAGCTGGAAACGTTGGATGCGGCAGAACAGACGACCGTGGCCAAGCATCGTCAATCGGAACCGCCCAAGCTGGCGCATTTGATTCGCGGCGACCTGGACTGGATTGTGATGAAGTGCCTGGAGAAAGACCGCACGCGTCGTTACGAGACGGCCAATGGTTTGGCGATGGATGTTCAACGCCACCTTAGGGATGAAGCCGTGGTAGCCCGGCCGCCCAGCGCAGCCTACAAGCTGCAAAAGGCCTGGCGACGAAACAAACTGTCGTTTACCGCGGCAGCGGTGGTGGCTGCGACATTGGTGGTTGGCAGCGCCGTGAGCAGTTGGCAGGCGATTGAGGCTAGCCGGGCGAGGAATGCCGAAAAGGGGCAGCGGCTCGCTGCGCAGGCAGCGCAGCAAGCCGAGAAGCAACAGCGCGAACTGGTGGAGAGGCGCGAGGCTGAAGCCAACCGGCTTCTCTACGTTGCCAACATGAATGTGGCCCAACAAGCCTGGGACCAAAACAACATCGGTGGGTTGCGGCAAGCACTGGAGGACACCGAGAACTCTCCCTACCGCGGTTTTGAATGGTATTATTGGCAGCCGCAAACTCATGCGGCCTTGATGACGCTGCGAGGGCATCTCGGTACGGTGAATAGTGTAGCCGTTTCACCTGACGGGCGGCGCATTGCCACAGGGAGTATGGATATGACCGCCAAGATCTGGGATGCGGCCAGCGGGCGAGAGCTGCTCACTCTCAAAGGCCACCGCGACTGGGTTATTTGGGTTGCATTTTCTCCGGACGGTAGGCGAATTGTCACTGCCAGCCACGATCAGACCGCCAGGGTATGGGATGCGGACACCGGGCGGGAATTGTTCAGACTTAAAGGGCACAGTGACGTGGTTCGCTCCGCGCTCTTTTCCCCGGACGGTCGGAGGATTGTCACCGGGAGCTGGGATAAGACGGCCAGGATCTGGGATGCAGACACGGGCCGAGAATTGCTCACCCTCAAAGGGCAAACTGGGAAGATTTGGCCTGTGGCCATTTCACCAAATGGGCAGCGGATCGCCACCGGAAGTCAAGACAGTGCCGACAAGACGGCCATAGTCTGGGATGCGGTCACCGGGCAAAACCTCCTTACGCTCGTGGGCCACGCCGGTGGGATTGCATGCGTTGTCTTTTCTCCTGACAACAAGCGAATCGCGACTGCGAGCTATGATAAGACGGCGAAGGTGTGGGACGCGGCCAGTGGCCGGGAATTGTTTCCTCTAAAGGGGCACACCAGTTATGTCCTATGTGTGGCTTTTTCCCCGGATGGCCAGTGGATCGCCACAAGCAGTGCCGATAATACGGTCAAGTTCTGGGATGCGGCCACCGGTCAGGAACTCCGCACCTTGAAGGGGTATGGCGGCGGTATTGCTTCGTTGGCTTTTTACCCCGACGGCCGGCGGTTGGTCACCGGCAACCAGGATTACACACCGGAAGTGTGGGACGCAGACAGTGGGCTATCTGGCAACGAGATCGGTCGCAGCTTGTTCACGCTTAAAGGTCATAGCAATATCGTTTTTTGCGCGGCCTTTTCACCGGACGGCCGCCGTATTGTCACGGGGAGTTTTGATAAGACGGTCAAGGTGTGGGATGC
>CAZUVM010000004.1:0-75942 GCA_964623885.1 uncultured Verrucomicrobiota bacterium | reverse complement strand
CTTCCAGCAGCCGGTGCTCCTGTTTCAGCCGGCGCGTCAACTGCGTGTTGGGGAGGGCATACATTAACCCGACCATGGACATCACGATGTTGCCGCGTTCGATGACATCGACCATCTTCCGCGCGGAATCGCTGGTCTCTCCGTCGCATCCCACAATGAAACCACCGTTGACCACGATCCCATGGCGCTGGATCTTGTTCAGGGCCTCGAGCAGGTTCCGCTTCGCGTTCTGTTGCTTCTGCATGGTGACCAGCACGTCATGGTCGCCTGATTCAATGCCGACAAAGACGTAACGGAAATCAAGCTCCCGCATCAGCGTCAGTAGTTCCTCATCGTCGGAGAGATTTATGGAGGCTTCCGTGGAGAAGAAGAACGGATGCCCGTGCTCCTTGCACCATTCTTTGACGGCGCGGAGGATCTCCTTGGCCTTGACCTTGTTGCCGATGAAATTGTCGTCCACGAAGTCCACGTGGCCTCGATGCCCGAGGCGGTACAGCATGTCGAGTTCGGCGACCACCTGCTGCGGGGTCTTTGTTCTTGGTTTTCTGCCGTAGAGCTCGATGATGTCGCAGAACTCGCAGTTGAACGGGCAGCCGCGGGAGAATTGAACTCCGAGCATGAGGTAGTTGTTGAACTTCAGCAGGTCGAAACGGGGAACGGGGCTTGTGGTCATGTCCGGCTTTTCCGGTGACATGTAGGTCCCGCTGGCCGCCCCTTTTGCAAGGTCAGCCAGGAACGGCGCCAGCGAGCATTCCGCTTCGCCCAGAACGAGGTAATCGGCGGAACGGTAGACCTCGGGCTGCGAGGTAGGATCGGGCCCGCCGGCCACTACCTTCTTGCCGCGCGAGTGAACATGCTCGATAAGCCGCAAGAACCGGGCTTGCTGGGGCAACATGCCGCCGATGAACACGAGGTCCGCCCAGTCAATGTCCGCGTCGTTCAGGGAAGTTGTGTTCAGGTCGACCAACCGCACCTCCCAGTCCGCGGGCAGGAGCGCGGCCATCGTGATGAGACCCAAAGGGGATGCCGGGTACTTGGCTCCCATCAAGTGGCAAACCTCTTTGTAATTCCAGAATCCCAACGCCGAGAATTCGGGATAGAGCAACAGAGCCTTCATAGGTCGTGAAAATGGGAGACTGCGCCCGCGCGGATTGGTGGTCAAGGGAATAACCCTGCCCTTGCCTTCGAAGGCCAGGGGCTTTTCGGTGTGAACGGGAAATGTGCAGAGGGCAGGGAGAGGAAAACTAAAGGGCCGAGTGATCTGGCCACGGCCAGAATCGATCCAAAAAGAATCGTGCCCCTTAGGTTCCGTGCAGTAATCTCGCCGCGTGACTCCCGGCGAACACCGCGCTTCGTCATGTCCTGGCACGGCGAACGGCTCCGAAGCTGCGCCGCCGGGTTCGGCCTCGGATTACGTCAAAGCCCTGGTGGCAAGCTTCCTCGGTTGGACGCTGGATGCTTTCGACTTCTTTGTTTTGGTTTTCACCATCCCGGCAATCGCTCAGGAGTTTCATAAAGGCATCCCTGCCATTGCCGCGACGATTACCGTCACACTGGCGTTTCGGCCGGTGGGGGCGTTCATCTTCGGTTTGCTGGCGGACCGTTATGGCCGCCGGCTGCCGTTGACGCTCGATTTGGTCTTTTATTCGGTGATCGAAGTCCTTTCCGGTCTGGCGCCCAATTACACGACCTTTCTTATCCTGCGTGCGCTCTTTGGCATCGGCATGGGCGGCGAATGGGGAGTAGGGGCTTCGCTGGTGATGGAGAAAGTGCCGCCGCGATGGCGGGGTGTTGTGTCCGGTGTGCTGCAGGAAGGGTACGCAGTGGGTTATCTGCTGGCCGCCTGCTGTTATTTCACGGTTTTTCCACATTGGGGCTGGCGCCCAATGTTCTTCATCGGCGGCCTGCCGGCGCTGCTCGCTTTATTTGTACGCTACGGAGTGTCTGAATCCGCCGTTTGGCAAAAAACTCGTTCCGAATCCTGGCGCGGTCTGGGGCGGGCAATTCTATCGAACTGGCGGCTATTCCTCTACCTCACGGCGCTCATGACGATGATGAACTTCGCGTCGCACGGAACCCAGGATATGTATCCTACCTTTCTCAAGCTCCAACGCGGTTTTTCGCCGCGCGAAGTGGCTGTGATTGCAATTATTTACAATATTGGTGCGATTACCGGCGGCATCTTTTTTGGCTGGCTTTCCGATCGCTGGGGTCGGCGGCGCGGCATGATGCTGGCGTTGCTCCTGGCCCTGCTTTTGGTGCCGCTCTGGGCCTATGGCCCGGGAACGGCCTGGCTGGTATTGGGCGCCTTTCTGATGCAATTCATGGTCCAAGGTGCCTGGGGCATCATCCCGGCCCATATCAACGAACTGTCCCCGGATCCGGTGCGCGGGTTCCTGCCGGGATTCGCCTACCAATGCGGAGTGCTCTTGGCGGGCAGCGTTGCGTGGCTCGAAGCGCTCTTTGCCAGCCAATTCAGCTATGCTACCGCCATGGCCGTCACCGCCGCCACCGTGTTCATCATTGGAGTCGCTGCCATCGGCCTTGGCCGCGAACGCCGCGGTGTGCAATTCGGCGGCTGAACCCCAGGCCCGGCAACGGTAATATTTTTTTTTCGGGAACCGGAGAGCCCCCTCGCTCCTCCTACCTCCGACTCACTGACTCAAATGCCGAAAACCTATTGACTTTAATTGTCGATGAATCTAGATTCGAAATCAGTTACCCAAATCATTATGAAAAGGAACACTCATGCCTGGAAGCTCTGTGCCGCAATTGCTTTGGCTGCAGGCCTCGCACTGCCGGCCGCGGCCTCGATTTTCACCTATGACGCCAATCTGAGCGGGCCCAATGAGAATCCAGCCAACTCGTCGCCGGGAACCGGCTTTGCGCAGGTCGTTTACGATGACTCGCTGCATTCTCTGCAAATAGAACTTACGTTTAGCGGGCTCACCGGGACTACCACGGCATCTCACATCCACGCCCCCGCCAGTCCCCCGGGCAGTGGGACGGCTGGTGTGGCGACCACGACGCCTTATTTCACTGGTTTCCCCATCGGGGTAACCAGTGGATCCTACTCGAATACACTGGACCTTACTGCCTCTACGAGCTGGAATGGCTCATATATTACGGCCAACGGAGGGACCACCGCGGGCGCCGAATCGGCGTTGGCGGCGGCGATGGCGGCCGACCAGGCTTATTTGAACATCCACACGACGACCTTTGGCGGTGGTGAAATTCGTGGATTCCTCGTGCCGGTGCCTGAACCTAGCAGCGTTGGCTTGCTGGCGCTTGGAGGTTTGGTTTGGACCATGCGCCGCTTCGCGCGGGCACGTTAGTATTTTAGGATTCAGCTTGCCCGATCAAAATGTAAGGCCATGTTCATCACATGGCCTTTTTTATTCCCATCATCGCCGGCAGCACGCGACGGGACCGGCAATCCATCAAAGTCGCGCGGTTTGTGTATGCCCGGTTGGGCGCTCGATCCAGAGTGGAAACAGAGCTGCTTGATCTATTAGAATACAATTTCCCCATCATGGAGGAACGCTTGCACCGGCGCGACGATCCTCCGCCGCGTCTGCAGGAGTTCGGCGATAAAATTGGCCGGGCCGATTCCATCATCATCGTCAGCCCGGAATACAACAACGGCTATCCCGGGGTGTTGAAGAATGCTCTGGATTACCTGTTGCCGGAATATGAGCGCAAGCCGATCGGGATTGTCACGGTTTCGGCCGGTGGCTTCGGCGGCTTGAATTGCCTGGCGCAACTCCGGTTGGTCACCATCGGCATGGGCGCCTTTCCGATTCCGGAAAACCTGGCGGTTTCACACATCCACGACAGCTTCAAAGAGGACGGCACCCCTAACGATCTCGTTTACGAAAAACGCGCCACTGCGTTTCTCGACGAGGTGCTTTGGTTCACGGAAGCGATTGTCGACCGCAAAGCCAAGAAAACCGGACTCGTCTGACGGACCGCGAGCGGTCCCCGCTCGCAGCGGCTGCGATGGTGCCTGTGCGCAAAAACTGCGACTATTCAATTGAAAGGGACCGCGCCCGCCTCGGGCGCGGCGGTTGGCGCCTCGCCAACCGCATTTCCGGCTTCGTCATTTCTACTCACTATTTGGTGAGCTTGGGCCGATACGGACCAACCAGCGAGGGCGCCGGTTGGCGGCGCCCGAGGCGGGCGAGCTCCCTTCTATTGAATCGTTCCGGCTTAGAAATGATATCCAACCGAGAAAGAAAGCGTTGGGGTAAATAGCTTGTACTGGCCGTTGACGGTTGGATCGACACTGTTCTGAATATTGCGATAGGAACCGCCTATGATTTGCAGCGCAAAAGCCCAGGTCCAATGCTCGCCCTTGTAGCCGCCTCCAAGGCTGCCAATGTGCAAATCCGTATCAGGTACCAGCGGCGTGTAATATTGATCAGGCGTTGATGCCTGGCTGAAAAAGTAGCCAACGCTGGCGTAATAACCTTTCCCTAATTGCCGCGTGATTCCGAATTCGTAAAAGAAGCTCGATTGCCAATTGAGCGGCAGCACGCCGATATTATCGATCGTCAGGTTCTTCACTCGATCCCAATCCGCCCAGTCGACATCGACTTCGAAATTCCAGTTTGTGGTTGGCCGGAAAGAGACACCCCCCACGACCATTTGTGGGAAATTCAGATGGCTTTTGGTCAACGTGGGCTGTGGCAGAAATCCAGGATTGGGATTGAAGGACGCCGTTCCATCGTAGTCCATAGTCGTCGGGCTGAAATACTTGGCCCCGAACGACCACATTGGGTGAGGTTGCCACAGCACGCCGGCATTGAAGCCATAGCCCCAATCGTGGCCTTTGAAGTGAAACTGGTACGGGGACATGATCACGCCCTGAATCAATTCGGCCTCCGAATAATTGAAGGTTGGCCCGGCGGCGATGGACAGGCTTGAAATCGGTTTCCAGGCAACGACCGGATTAATCGTTAGGTAGGTCAATTGCGCCTTGATTCCGGCGTCGCGGAAAGGAGCGTTATCCGGCCATTCCATACCTAAACCGAATGGGGCGTAAATGCCGAGACCAAATGAGAACGGTTGATCCTTGGGAGTGAAAACATAATCGACATTCGGCACCGGGAGGATTTTATGGTTGTTCTCGAAATGCTCCCCGGAAGGCGAAAGGTAATCGGCATAAATATTGAGATACACGAGCGCGCCGACCTGAAGGTTTTGGCCCTCGAGTTGGGTGATGCCGGCCGGGTTGTAGTAGAGCGCGGCCGGGTTATCGGCTGTCGCTACGAACGCATTGCCCCGTCCGATGGCTTCCGCATCCTGATTGGCAATGCGGTCGCCTAGTCCCAAAACCCGCAAAGGGGATTGAAGGAGGATTAGGCCGGCGAGGGCCCACAGTTGATATGTCCGCGCATGGCTTGGCCGAACCCGCGCGTTATTCGGTTGCGTTGCCATATTATATGTCTGTTATTTAGATTGCAGTGTCCTGAAACTAAACCGCCAAACTGTGCTTGCGGCGGCGAGTCATCTGTCGGAGCAGGATGCGCACCAATACGGAATCGGCCTGAGGCTTTGCGGTGGCGTAAGCGCCGGTGGTGCGGTTTTAGGTCTGGTTTTAGGCATGATTATTGCAGAAACTGGCACGAGCATGCTTGAGACCCTGACGCAAAACGAATCAGGTGTAGGTGTCATGGCGCCTCCGGACATCGTCACCTTCAAGACCAGCCTTGGCCTCGATGTCCAGGCCAACGTAGTCCACCTCAAGCCCCAGGCCATCACGTTTGAACTCCATGGACCGGAAACCGTGCTGCGGTCCTCAGAGCTTCTCGGCGAATTCAAAATCCTCGCCGACAACACTCCGATTTACACCGGCAGAGCTGTTGTCAGCGGCATGATGAACTCGGGCACCGGCACTTTGTGCGAAGCCTCACTGTCCGTCCCTCTCATCGGGTTCGAGTCGCTCGAACACCACAGCCCGGAGCAAATCTGTGAGACGGGCTTCGGCGTTTTCCTTAAACGCTGGGAAAAATTCTACCGCGTGCATCAGGACTACAAGGTCGTGATCGCCGATATTCAGACTTTTCTTTCCAACCTGCGCCTCTGGCTGGAACAGATCGAACTGACTCTGCAAACTTCCCCTCCGTTTGACCGTGCGAAACGCGAATTGGAAATTGCTCAAGGACTGCGCCATCGGATCACGCCCGCTCTGACCAACATGTTTGAACGTTTCGAAGCGATTGCCGATCAGATCGAGCCGGAATTGGTTCCCGGCCATCGCGCGTTTGGCCAGCGCCAGCTCCATTCCTGCCTGCTGTGCGGCCCTTTCATTCACCGCACCTACAGCAAACCTTTGGGGTACGCGGGCGACTACGAGATGATGAACATGATCGTTCGCAACCGGTTCGAAGGTAACTCCCTTTATGCCAAGCTGGTTGACGCTTACTTGCTCGACCAGGTCGGCCCGCAGGCCGTTCGAAATCGCGTTGATTATCTGCAGGCCCGAATCGCTGATGAAACCTGTCGCGTTGCGCGAGCCGGGCGCGTTACGCGCATTTACAATATTGCGTGCGGCCCGGCCCGAGAGGCGCAAAACTTCATTGCCGAACACCCGCTGGCCGACCAAACCGAGTTCCACCTGCTGGACTTTGATGAGGAAACCCTCGCTTATGTGGGAGGCCGGATGGACGAGGTCCGAAAACGGCACCAGCGCAGAACTTCAATTCAATTGGTCAAAAAATCAGTCCAAAAAATGTTGCGCGCCAGCACCAGCCAGGTCTTGGAGGAGGCGTCCTATGACCTGATTTATTGCTCCGGCCTTTACGATTATCTCAACGATCGTGTTATCAAAGCGCTGAATACCTATCTGTACGACCAATTGCGTCCGGGCGGGTTGCTGACCGTGGGCAATTTCGCGCCCAACATGCCCGTCCGGAACTTCATCGAACATTTTCTTGAATGGTTTTTGATTTACCGCGACGCCAACCACCTGGCCACTTTGGCGCCGCACCAGGCGTCTCCGGCTGATTGCCGTGTCGTCGCGGAACCGACCGGAACGAACATATTCCTGGAAGTTCGGAAACCCCTATGAACGATCCTGAGATCCAAAAGGCTTACGAAGAGCAGAACCAGCGCGATTACGTCCGCAATGCCGTTTTTGGTTCGATTGTATCTATTCCGCTCAACCTGTCGTGTTCGGTCATGGACTATTTCATGTACCCGGACAAGATGATGGATTTCTTCAAATTACGCGTGCTCTGTGGGTTGCTCACCGCGTTGGTTTGGGCCTGGTACAAGAGCCCGCGCCCCTGTCCCCGCCGCGTTTTTGGCATCACCTGGTTCATGGGCCCGCTGATGATGATCCTGTGGATGATCTACATCCTGCCGGACCCTTTAACTCCTTATTATGCGGGGTTGAACATCATCCTGCTGGCCATGGGCCTTATCTCGCCCTGGACGTACCGGCAAAATCTTTTCATCACGATTTTTGTGCTCGCCATGTATGTCGTGGTCGCCATCGCCCGGCCCGCGCAACAGCCGACTAAGTATCTCCTGAACAACACCACCTTTCTATTCCTGACCGCGGCCTTTGTCGTGCTGGGCAGCGTCAGCAATGCTCGCCGCCGATTTCAGGAATTCTCCCTGCGATGGGAGCTGGATAAGAACCGGCGCGCGATGGAGGAAACCAATCGCAAGCTGATGGAGCTGGACCAGATCAAGAGCCGCTTCTTCGCCAATATCAGCCACGAGCTGCGCACGCCTTTGACGTTGTTGATCGCTCCTTTGGAAACACTCTTGAACAGCTTCAAACTGGACCCTGAGACTCGGGAGCTGCTGGGTACCATGCATTCCAACGGCATGCGCCTGCTCAAGCTCATCAACGACCTGCTTGACCTGGTGCGTTTGGAATCCGGCCGCATGGAGGTTAAACACGAGCCCATCGAGATCAGCGATTTTGTGAAAGGTCTGGCCAGCGCGGCGAAGCAAGTCGCCGAAGGCAAGCGCCTGCGGCTCGAGACGTTTGCCGATCCGGCTGTGGGCGTGGTGCTAGGCGACCGGGATAAGCTCGAGAAGATCGTGCTCAACCTCGTTTTCAATGCTTTGAAATTCACTCCGTCCGGGGGTACCGTCGAGTTGCGCGCCGAGAAGCGCGATGACAAATTTGTCCTCATCGTGGCCGATACCGGCATGGGAATTTCGGAAAAGAACCTTCCGCACGTTTTTGACCGGTTTTGGCAGGCGGACGGTTCCTCGAAACGCAAATTCCAGGGGGCCGGGATCGGCCTGGCGCTGGTTAAAGAGCTGGCCGAAGTCCAGGGCGGCACGGCGGAAGTCCAGAGCCAGGAAGGCCTCGGGACCACCTTCACGATCACTCTGCCCTTTCTCCCGGCCGATGCTGCCGGAGCGGCTGCAAAACCGGGCGCCGATATCACTTCAACGCATGGCTCCGTTAACGCTGAGGAATGGCTGGCCAACTTGTATCGTCGCGCCGAGTTGTTCCCGGCCTTGAACCTGGCGCAATCCGCAGCGAGCCCAGTAGAGGTTGCGCGCAATGGTGATCACCCGACGGTGCTGGTGGCGGACGACGAGCCGGACATGCTGAAATTCTTAAAATCCCAACTAAGCGCGCATTACCAGGTGCTCGAGGCCGTCAATGGACAGCAGGCAATTGAAAAAGCCGCACAATTCCTTCCCGACCTGATCCTCCTGGACATGATGATGCCGGAAAAAGATGGGTTGCAGGCCTGCCGGGAAATACGGGACCAGACCTCGACCTCAACTACACCCATCGTGCTCCTTACCGCCCGCGCCGACGAGGAAACCAAGCTCGCGGCCCTATCGGCGGGCGCCAGCGATTTCCTCGCCAAGCCGTTTTCAACCACCGAATTGCACGTTCGGATCAAAAACCTTATCGAGTCTCATCAATTCCAGCGACGGCTCGCCAAGCAGAATAAGGTGCTTGAGACCACCGTTGATCAACTTAAGGAAACGGAAATCCAACTGGTTCAGAGCGAAAAATTGGCTTCGTTGGGCCGGATGAGCGCCGGGATCATCCACGAAATCAATAATCCATTGAACTTTGCCGCCACCGGCCTATTCACCCTGAGGAATAAAGGCAAATATCTTGCCCCGGAACAACAGCAGGCCTATCAGGAAGTGCTCACCGATGTGGAGGATGGAATCAAGCGCGTGAAGAACATTGTCTCCGATCTCCGCATGTTTACCCATCCGGAAACCGAGAGCCGCGACCAGGTCGAAATTGCCGAAGTGATCGGCGCCTCGTTGCGGTTCCTCAGCAACGAATGGCGTGACAAGGTGGACCTTGTCCAGAACCTGACCGAGCACCAGACCGTGTGGGCCAATAAGAACAAATTAATCCATACCGTCGTGAACCTGGTGCAGAACTCGCTGGACGCCCTGAAAAACAAACGGTTCGAAAGCGAAAAACCGACGCTTTGGATTGAAGGCCGCGTCGAGGCAGGCAAAAGCATCCTGATCATCCGCGATAACGGCACCGGGATTGAGCCACAAAACCTGAACAAGATTTTCGATCCGTTCTTTACCACCAAAGACGTCGGCGCCGGCATGGGACTCGGTTTGGCCATTTGCTACCGGATCGTCAAGGACTGCGACGGACGCATCTCCGTCCGGACGGAGCTGGGAAAGTTCACTGAGTTCACACTGCAATTCCCCGCCAAAGGCGCGCCCGATGCCGGCTTGGTCCAGCAGGATGCCGGAGTGGCGGCTTGAACTCTCATCCAAATGCACCTGTGTTTAGATAGTGACGTAACCGAAACCACACTGATATAATCGCACTCGTGGACCCCGATTACGGAACCAAATTCGCGGGCGGAGATCAGCACCGTTCCACCTTTTCCTTTAACCCACTCACCCTCTAGTCCAGCACCCCAATGGACCACCTTTACGATTATAAACGCTACGCGATCCTCTACGTCGATGATGAAGAGATGTCGCTCAAGTACTTCACGCGCGCCTTCGAAGACCAGTTCCGAATTCTCACTGCTACCAATGCCCAGGAAGGTTACAAATTATTGGAACAGCACCAGGATGATATCGGCCTGCTGATGACCGATCAGCGCATGCCGGGCGAAAAAGGCGTCTGGCTGCTGGAAAAAGCGCGGCAGCTCCAACCGCGCATCATTCGTATTCTGGCTACCGCGTTTGCCGATATGGACGCGGCTATTGCCGCCGTCAATACCGGGGCCATTTACAAATACGTCACCAAACCCTGGGACCCGCCCCAACTGGAAACAACGCTCAAACGTGGCCTGGAATTCTTCCTCGTCCAGCGCGAGCGCGACCAGCTTCTGCGGGAGAAGATGTCGGTCTTGCATAACATGATGATCGCCGACCGCATCGTGAGCCTTGGGCTGCTGGCGGCGGGTCTCAGCCATCATATCCGCAATGCGCTCGTAGCGGTGAAGACTTTCCTCGATCTGGCGCCGGCCAAAATGGAGGAGGAGAAGATGGACTTGAATGGCCTGCGCAACCCCGATTTTTGGAAAGAGTACTACCAGAACGTCCAGGGCCAAATCGAAAAGATCAACAATATGCTCAAGGACCTCTGGACCGCCTCCGAAGCGCCGGCGTTTCACTTCTCCGACCGCGTCGAACTGCGCACCGTTGTTGACCAAACCGTCGAGCAGCTTCGGCAGGGCTTCACCGCCAAGAATCTTCAAGTGGACAATCAGATCCCGGCAACCCTCCCGTCCCTGAATGTCGACCGGCCCAAGTTTTACCGCCTGTTCGAGCTGTTATTCAAAGATGAGATCGCCAGTCTCCCGCCGGGTAGCCGTGTTGTCATTTCCGCCACTTTGCTCAATGGCCGAGCTCCCGATCAGCAGGAAATCAAAATCCAGCTCACCGATAACGGACCGGGCCTGCCTAAGGAGGCCTTACGGCTCGTCTTTGATCCATTCGTGGTGCGCAGCGATACCCCAACTGAATACGGCATTCACCTCATGGCCTGCTACTTCATTGTCCATCATCACGGCGGACGAATCGAGGCCAGGAGTGATTCCGGCCAGGGCACTATCTTCACCATTCGCCTGCCGCTCAACCCGAGCCAGGCTCCGACGCCGCCTGCAGACGAGACCGATTTCCTCAAAAAAGTCCTGCTCAACGATACACTCTGGGAAAAACTCGTCGCGGCTGAGTGACCGTTAGAGCCTGTTTCGAGAAATTGACGAAGCGCGAGCGGTCCCCGCTCGCAGCGGCCCGAATGTTGCCCACGAGGAAACTGTGACCGGGCCGTGCGGCACGCCGGCTCAAATTCAGCACACCCACCGCGATTCGGCCCAAGCAAACCTAGTCGTGCATAGGCGCTTCCAGCAGCCGCGGCTTGCGTTCGTGCAGCGGCAGCCAGACCCGGAACGTCGTGCCGCGCCCAACCTGGCTTTCCAACTCGATCCGGCCGCCATGCGCCCGCACAATGCGCTGAACGATCATCAGGCCCAAACCTGAACCCTTCTTTTTGGTGGTATAGAACGGCTCGAAAATCCGGTTGATCTGTTCCTGGGGAATGCCTCCACCCGTGTCCGCCACATTCAGCCAGACCCCATCCGACCCTTCGGCCGTCTGCAGCGTGAGGGTGCCGCCTCGGGTCATGGCTTGCATGGCATTCCGTACTAAATTGATCAAAACCTGCTGGATTTGAGTCGCGTCAATCGGCGCCAAAGGCAACTGCCGCGCCAATCGCGTCTGGACCTCCAATCCTCGGTTGTTCATTTCCGGTTGCAGGAGTTCAACCGTCCGCAATACGACCTCATTCAACGAGGCGGGTTTAATTTGGGGTGGCGTTGGACGGATCGCCTGCAGGAACTGGGTCACGATGTAATCGAGGCGGTTGATTTCGCCTTTGGCTACACCCAAATATTGCTCAAGTTTGCGCGCGCTCTCCGCGGCATCGGTGCTCTCCGCCAGCACTTGCGAACGCGGTCGGTTGCGGGTGCTCGCGGCGCCGATGGAGGCGTTCTTGAATTTTTTAAGTTCCCGCTCCATGAGCTGCAAATGGATGTGCAGCGCGTTGAGCGGGTTGCCAATCTCATGCGCCACACTGGCCGCCAGCAATGTCAGTGCCTGGAGTCGCTCGCTCTCGATCGCCTCAAATGTCTGTTGCCGCGCCTCGGTCGCGTCGTGAACGATGAGCGCGACGCCGCTTCGGCCGGTGGATTGCCCGTCCAACGGCGCTGCGTACAGCCGCAAAAACCGCGGTCGTGGAAAATGCACCTCGAACTCGTGACGAACCACTCCTTGCCCGCCGGCGGAATCAAATCGCGCGATCTTCTCCCAGTCCAGCTCCGGAATGAACTGCGTGATCGGCTGCCCTTCGACATTCGGTTGCAATCCTAACAAACGTGTTACCGCCTGGTTGAAATAAAGCACTCGACCTTCCTCGTCCACTACCAGGACCCCGTCTTCAATCGTGTTGAAAAGCGTCTCGAGAAATGAGCGCTCGCGAGCCAGGCGCTGAACCACCGTCTGCAAACCTTCTGTATCGAGCCGGGCGATCCGGCCCAGCACTTTGTCCAGAAAACTGGATTTAGCCGCCATCACTTCTTGATTCCATATCGGTCGTACATTGCCCGGTCAGCCGGCGTCATTTGACGCGGCGCCGCTACCGGCGTCGCCACGGGAAACGCCTGCATGTTCGGATCGATTGCGGCCAAACTGGCGGTAAAACTGCCCGCTACGACGGTTTGCTCCGGGTCAGGCAGGGCCAGAAAGATCTTTCCGGCCACGGCATCGTTGGTCGCCGCCCCGAGTTCAAGTTTCATCGCATACCCGGTGCTGAACTGTCTCACTAGCGGCGCGTATTTGGGATTGGTTTTCCAGCTTTTCGCCACCTGCGGTCCGTGCGCGTCGCTCGCAATGCTTAAGGTTTGCCCGCCGATCTTCTCACCCGGTTTGAGATGCAGATAGACAAGGATTTGGCGGTCGGGCGACATAGCTTGGCCCTGGATTAGCCGCAGCACCTGCGCTGAACCGATCGGATCGATGCGCGCTGCATCGGCCACGAAATTCGTGCCGGAAATATTGCCATTGGCGCGGCTCTCCGGAATCTTTGCCTGCGCTATGTCCAGCGTGTACACCGGGGCAACCACTGGCCCGGCTGGGGCCCCCGCCGTCCCAACCCTCCGCGGCTGCGCCTCTTCGTCCCCCATCGGGATTTCCGACCCTACGCCCGTCGACCGCGTTGTTGCGCCCGAGCTGTGTACGCCCCGGACCTCCCCGATATGTCCTGGTTCGGTCGCATCCAGGACTGAGTTCAAATTCGCGATGTGACCCACCTGGCTTTCGCCTGAGTGCCGCGCCTCTTCCCTTCGGGTGCTCTCATTCGACTTATCCTGCAACTTCCGCAGCCAAATGAATCCGAAATAACCGGCAACAGCCAGGACCGCAACTACGCCCGTAACTTTCAAAACCGTAACAATCGGGTTGGCTTTCTTCTGCTTCGGCGGCGCCAGATTGCGAATAGGAATGCTTTTCGGTGGTGCCCCGGCTTCGGCAGCCGAAGCCTGTGCCTTGTTAAGCCGTGGGGCATTCGCTGCAGGCGCCTTGAAAACATGTGAGCTCCCCGATCCGGCCGCCGGCGCACTGGCCGGCGCGGGCGCCGGCACCGGAGCTGGCGCCGGCCGCGACGGCACGGTCAACGTTCCCTGGCAACTCGGACATTGCAATTGGTGCCCGCCCCAAAGCTCGTCGCAAGTTATGTGCTGATTGCAGTGCGGACAGGAGAATTTGATGTCGGCCATAAACTAATGTGGTCACCGCTTCAGGCACCGGTGCTCCACTGCTATTTACAGCACCCCCCTTACGCTGAGTCAAGTCAGTAGACGGTCGAAAACCTCTCCCCGCCGAACCGGGTGAACCAATCCGGCCGTCAGCCCATCTATCACCACGCCAGGTAAAAAAGACGCCTATGCCTTAGTTCCTTTCGTGTCGTACTACTATCCATGAAAGTTTCCTCGGCCTGCGCAAACTCTCGTCCTCGTCCTCGTTCTCTTCCTCCAATGAATTCAATTGGCCTCCCCTTTTGGTTGCGGCTCTGCTGCGCTGTGTATTGCGTGGTTCTACCCCCTTTCGTTAGGTTTTCATTATAGGCCCGGATTTGGCCCTTGACCCAAGGTGCAAAAATGAATTTTATCCGGGGTGCGCGAGTCAAACGATTCAGCAGAATTAGTTTGGCGGCGCATTATCATTATGAAAATAACGAATATGGGTCTATCAGTCGGACTGTTTTGTGCCGCGTTTATCGCCGGCACCTTCGCCCTGTCAACTTCCGCTTTGGCTGCCCCGAAAAAAGTCCTGGTGGTTACCACCACCACCGGGTTCCGCCACAGCTCAATTGCCACGGCCGAAAAAATCATTGCGCAATTGGGCACCCAGAGTGACGCTTTTACAGTAGACTACGCGCGCGTCGAGCCCAATGACCCCCAGTTCCGGGGCGATGACGGCAAGCCGGACAAGGACAAGGTCAATGCCGCCATCAAGCAGGTGCTGTCTGAAAAAATGAGCCCCGAGGCGCTCAAGAATTATGATGCCGTGATCTTCGCCAACACCACCGGGGACCTCCCCTTGCCCGATCCCCAGGCGTTCATTGATTGGGTGAAATCCGGAAAAGGTTTCGTCGGCATGCATGCCGCCGGGGACACCTTCCACCATTTCGAGCCTTACCTCGATATGGTCGGCGCCGAATTCAAACAGCACGGCGCCCAGGTGCAGGTCGATCCCATCAACGAAGACAAAGAATGCCCCGCTTGCCGCCATATCCCGGCCGATTGGAAAGTCTTTGATGAAATCTACCAATTTCAGAAATTCGACCGCACGAAAGTGCACGGCCTGCTCACGCTCGATAAGCATCCTAACAACAAAACCCCGGGTGATTATCCCATTTCCTGGTGCAAAGAATTCGGCAAGGGCCGCGTCTTCTACACCTCCCTTGGACATCGTGAGGACGTCTGGGATCCCAACTGGCCGGATCGCAAAAACCCCAAGGAAGTTGCCGAGGCCTATCAACAGCACATCCTTAATGGGATTAAATGGGCTTTGGGCCTTGAGCAATGGAATGTGAAGCCCCAGAAAATCGAATGAGCCTGATGCCTTCACGGCATCTCTATTTGTCTTCTATGACTAATGCTGAAAATCAAAGCGGTGCCGCGGATTTCAATCGCCGCGATTTCCTGCGCGGCGGTTCTATCGCCACCATGATGGCCATGCTCGGCGGCGTCGAGCTAGTTGCTCAAACCAACGAGCCCGCCGCCGAACCCAAGCGCCCCAAAAAAACTGTCAAGGTTGCCGTAATCGGCTTGGGGGCCTGGGGCCGTGAATTGCTGGCGACGCTGGCTAAAATCGGGCAGGTCGATGAATGGGTCATGCCAGAGGTTGCCGCGATTTGCGACACCTATCCTGCATTCCTGCGCCGTTCCGCCTCCGTCGCTCCCGGCGCCGTTCAAACTCCCGATTACAAAACCATCCTCGAAAACAAGGACATCCCCTGCGTCATCGTCGCCACGCCGACGCACCAGCATAAAGATTTGGTTTTGGCAGCACTCCAGGCAGGCAAGCACGTCTATTGCGAAGCTCCGCTGGCCAACACCATCGACGACGCCAAAACCATTGCCCTGGCTGCGAAAGCCAAACCGCAGCAGATTTTTCAGGCCGGCTTGCAAATGCGCGCCGATCCTCAACGCCACTTCCTGCTGCCCTTTATCCGCTCCGGCGCTCTTGGCAAATCCGTCATGGCGCGTTCACAGTGGCATAGAAAACAAAGCTGGCGCGCCATCTCCCCCAATCCCGAGCGCGAGAAGGCCCTCAATTGGCGGCTTTACAAAACCACCTCGCTCGGTTTGGTGGGCGAGTTGGGCATTCACCCAATCGACCAGGCCACATGGTTCCTGAATGCGTTGCCCCATGCCGCCAGCGGCTTTGGCGCCATTAACCTCTGGAATGAAGACGACCGCGACGTGCCCGATACCGCCCAGGTCGTGCTCGAATTCCCCGGCGGCATCAACATGGTTTACGATGCGACCCTCGCTAATTCTTTCGATGGCGAATACGAAATGATGTACGGCAGCAACGCCGCCGTTATGATGCGCGATGGCAAGGCCTGGTTGTTTAAAGAAGTGGATTCGCCGTTGCTCGGTTGGGAAGTTTACGCCGCCAAACAGACCTTTTATAAAGATACCGGTATTGCGCTCGTGGCCGGTGCCAGCAAGTCCACCCCGCCCAGCGAAGCCCTGGCCCAGGAACAAGCGGTCAAAGCAGCGCCCCTCTATGTCGCTTTGCAGCGGTTCCTGCTCAATTCCGACGACCTCAGCAAGGCCGTTGAAGACAATAAAATGGCGCTCGGCGACGACGTCGCGCTGATTAATGAGCAGGTCGCCAAAGTGCCGCGCCGGCCGGTCGCTGGTTATCTCGATGGCTACCAATCGGCCGTAATCGCCGTCAAAGCCAACGAGGCGGTGAACACCGGCAAACGGGTCGAGTGGAAGCCTGATCTATATGAGTTAGGTTGAATCGTCGCATCGAAACCTTGCGTGAGCATTTACTTCAGCTAATAATTACCCACATGAAAATTCGAACTTTGATTGCTGCCAGCCTTGTTTTACCGCTCCTTGCCGGCTTAAGCGCTCGCGCCGCCGAGCCCATGACCAGATTCGGTATGAAGCCGGGCAGCAAAATGCGCATCGAAGGCACCGCCAATATGATCCATACCCATTGGCAGGTCGAAAGCCCTATCATCGCCGGTTCCTTTGAAGCGGGCCCGAATTTTCCCACTGAGCCCGGCCAGACAGTTGCTCCGGGCAAGGTTGATGCCCATGCCGATCCCTTCATTCCCGTTCGCTCGCTCAAGAGCGTTGAAGACAATGGCACCCCTTACAGCGACGCCATGGACGATGTCATGTACCAGCACCTTCGGGCCGATACCAATATGTCCGCCCGCATTATGTTTCACCTCACGGATCTAACGCTCAAGGAACCCGCGAAAACCAAAGATGATCCTTATGTCTTTGAAGCCAAAGGTGACCTCGCAGTGGCTGGTGTTACCAATGCCATCACGATGCCGGTAAACGTCCTGCCGCTGGGCAACAAAGCGCTCAAAATCACCGGCTCGACTTCCGTTAAAATGACCGATTTCAAAATCGAACCGCCGGCTCCTAAGATCGCTCTCGGCGCCCTCAAAACCGGCGACGAGGTGAAGCTGATTTTTACGTGGATGGTCGCCCCGCGCACGACACCCGCTCCAGCTAAGTAGCAGATCGTGGTCGGAAGAGCGGTTCCGCGCTGCGCGCCGACCCATGTCCGCGTTGCTGAACCATGCAAACGCGCGCCCAAACAGCGATTGGCTCACTCGCGGGCGCCTGCGCGGTAATTGCCCTGCTGGCGTTTTCACGGAGTTGCACCACCACTCATTCCCCTGCGACCGCCGCGGGTTTCAACCGCCAGGAACAGACACAAGCGGACAACACCGCCGAACCGGAGCATCGACCCGCATCCAAAATCGTAATAGCCAAATCGCGCACGGATTTGGCCGAGGCCAGTTTCCGCATTAACGAAACCCGGTCCGAACCATCCCTGCAGCAATCACCCGGACAACAAACTCCCGCCGGGGCCGTCCAGCAGGTAGCATTGCTCACTTCTGTTACTGGACGGCTTACCATGCGCCCCGGCTCCAAAATCACGGTCGAAGGCACGGCGAATATCATCCACACTCGATGGCGGCTCCAAAGCCTCGTCATCGGCGGTTACTTCGAGTTCGGACACGATTTCCCTTCTCGAGCTAGCCAAAAAATGAAACCGGTCAAAGTGGATGCCCGCGCCGAAGCATTCGTCCCCATTCGTTCGCTTAAGAGCATCGACGACGAGGGCAAACCTTTCAGCGATTCGATGGATGAAATCGTTTACGCTCACCTCAAAGCCGGCACAAATGCCTCCGAACGAATCACATTCTACCTTGATGAATTCGTTTCGGCTCCGGCCAGTAATAATGTCCCGCCCTTTCATTTCGACGCCACCGGTAAACTTGCGATTGCCGGCATCACCAACACCATCACTATCCCGGTCACCGTTCTACCTCTGGATCAGACGGCCTTTAAGATCTCGGGTACCAACTCGCTTTCGATGCTCGACTTCGATGTTGAGCCTCCAAGAGTCGATCTCTCCGGCAGCTCCCCAAGCTACCTTGCCGCCAGGCCTCGGGTAAACGTGACCTTCGACTGGATCGTTGGTAAACGCGACCGCAGCACCGAAGCTGAACATCAGTAACTGGCTGGATTTTGCTACCTATGGCCAATCAAACTCGCTTTGAGCCCGCTATTCGCGTCGTGATGATGCCGCGCGACACCAATCCTATGGGCACCATCTTCGGCGGCATCATTCTCAGCTACATCGACCAGGCCGGAGTAGTCGAGGCTCAACGGCATACTGAACGCCAATTGGTCACCGTCGCTATGCACGAAGTTAAGTTTATCCAGCCTGTTTTTGTTGGCGACCTCGTCAGCTTTTATGCCGATCTAGTCCGCATCGGCAATACCTCCATCACCATCCGCGTCACCGTCGAAGCTAAGCGCGCCGCGCCGCCGCACCGAACCGTCCGCGTCACCCAGGCTGAGGTCGTCTATGTGGCCGTCGCTGAGCCCGGCCGCCCCGTCCCCATCCGTCCACCTAAGTCCCGCACGATCTAGGGCAACATCCCCCCCTCAATCCTAATCGTAATCATAATCGTAATCTTCTGTCCGTTTGGTCACCCACCTAAGCCGCCAGTTCGTACAAATACTCCACAAACGAAAACACTGCCCCGTCCAGCCCCTCCAATTTCGGATTTGCTGATTCGATCACAAAGTATTCGTTAGGTGCATGGGCCCCACTACCGTGCCCTAAACCGAAATGCCCGGCAGCCAGCCGGAGCGGCGCCCCAGTGAACACGTACCCAGGCCACGACCCCGCGTTGCGCGGCCACATCACCGGTTCAATCTTGTGGCGGCGATAAACCGCAATCTCCGCCCGAATCAAAGCCGAGTCAGCCGGTGTGCTGGTCGGATCGTACCCGCCCGTCATGTTCACCTCGATGTCCGCGTAACCCCGCTTCTCTAAGTGTTGCTTCAGCGCTTCCAGCGCCCCTTTCGCTGTCATATTCGGCACCAGCCTCAAATCCATTTTCGCGACCGCCCGATGCGGTAGAATCGTCTTGCCTCCCGGCCCGGTGTAACCGCCGACTAGTCCCTCGATATTCACCGTCGGCAACGAAACCAATCGCTCCAGGGATTCCGTCCAGCTCACATCATTGACCCAATGATGGACACTCAACAACTTCTTGGCCTCCGCTTCGTCCATGCGCCGCGCTGCCTCGGCGATCATCTTCTTTTCCTCCGCGCTAATCGGAAGCGCGGCATCGGCAAAACCGTCGATCGCCGGTACGTTGCCGTCCTTCGAAACCAGCGTGGCCAGCGCTTCCACTAGGTGCCAGGCGGGACTGTCCACCCGCGCTTTGTTAGAAGAATGAATGTCGCTACGCGGGCCGCGCCCCCACTTTTCGCCGCTTGATACTAATTCCAGCTCTATCACTCCTTTGGCTCCTAGACTCACCGTGACCACCCCGTCCAACCCTTGACCTGCGCCCGGCATAAAAATTCCCGAACACTTTGACAGCGCCGACTGCACTTCCGACCGACTCACGATCTGCGGGAAATGTGGCGAGCCAATCTCTTCTTCGCCTTCCGCGACCAGCACGAGGTTCACCGGCATTTTCGCGCCAGCGCCGCGAATCGCATGCAGCGCCGATAGCATCGCCGCCTCGGGTCCTTTCTGGTTCACCGCACCGCGGCCGATAACGACCTTTCCCAAACCAGGCCTGTCCACCAAAGCCGCGTCCCACGGCGGCGATGACCACTCCGCCGGATCCACCTGCTTCACATCGTACATGAAATACAAACCCACCGTCCGCGCCGCGCCTGCATCCAAAGTGGCGAATACTCCCGGCTGCCCATCCGTTGGAACACGCACCGCCTGCTGAAAGCCGGCTTCTTTCAACAATCGTATCATCAACTCACAGCCCTCGGACATTCCCCGGTTTTCGGCGGCGATCGATGGCTGGTGAATCCATTCCTGCAAACGGCGCACTGACGCGTCGTGTTGTTTCTGGATTTCATTGCGGATTGGCTCCAATTCGCTGGCCGCTCCCCAACTCCTCTTTGGCAACGCCAGTGTGGCCGCACCCACCGCGGCAGTTCCGATGAATGATCGGCGGTTTAAGGGATTCATAACCTAATCCTCGCAACGTGATGATCCCCACGCAACGCCAAAGTAACCATCTCGTAGCGCAGACCTTGGTGACCGTCCGAAAGGACTCTGCAGTCTCGCAGGCTTCCAAGCCTGCGAGACTTCCATTCCTGCAGACTTGGTCGTGAGTTTTTCGTGTAACTGCACCCGTCATTGATATACGATGTCAAGCGCCGGTCCGAGCTGACATGCAAACTTTCGTTCGCATTTCGATCTTGTTGATTGTGGGCTTTGGGCTCACCTGCACTCAAGCCGCCACCGCTCACTGGTCCTGGCAGGAACCTCAAGCCAAAGTCCTGCCGACCGGCGACCTCGAATGGGCGCCACACCCGTTCGAGTTCAAACCCGCCGGCTCCCTCCGTTACATCGACTTCGATTCCGGCAACGATGCCAATGACGGGGCTTCAAAGCGAACACCCTGGAAACATCAACCTTGGGATCCGAATGCCACCAGCCAGGCAAAGGCCTGCCGCGGGCCGCATACCTACATCTTCAAACAAGGCGTAACCTATCGCGGTGAATTGGATGCGAATGAGTCCGGCACAGCGGAAAACCCTATCGTCCTCACCCGCGATCCTTCCTGGGGCTCGGGCCCGGCCGTCATCTGCGGCTCGGAAATTGTGACCAACTGGAAGCAAGGTGCCGATAATCCGCTCATTCCCGAGAGCGAAAAAGTTTGGTTCGTAGACCTCGATTGGGCTCCCCGTCTGGTTTGGATGCTCGGGCAAAACGGCGAGGTCACTCGCCTCGTTCTGGCGCGCACGCCTAATTGGCACATCACCAATCCCGATGACATCAAGAGCGAGTGGTGGACCTGGAAGAATCCCGATAAACCTTTCGATAACTACGCCACCATTAATGGCCAGCGCCGGCACTTGGCGTTCGACCTCGAGCACATCAATACCAACCAGCCACAGGAATTTTATGCGGGCGCCATCGTCTGGACCACCAAAGGTTGGGTGATGGGCAATCCTTTCCCCGCAAGAGTCCTCGCCGTTGATCGCGAAAAGGGTTCACTAGTCTTCCCAGGACAATGGGGCGGCGAACCTTCTTACAAGATCATCCGCGGTTGCCAATATTACCTCGAAGATAAACCACAATACCTGGACAGCCCTGGTGAGTTTTGGTTCGACAAGCGTGGCAATGGCGGCCGGCTGTATCTCCGGCTTCCCGGCGATCTGGATCCCAATACCGCCCACATCGAGGTCGCCAAGCGGATTCATATGCTTGAAAGCCGCGGCATGAGCCACGTGCATGTTAACGGTCTCACTTTCCGCTTTCCCAATGTTTACTGGAATCTCGTGGCCGCCCCTTATTGGGTGTCGCACGAGAGCCTCGATGTGCAACCCGGATGCGTGCGGCTTCTCGGCAGCGGCTCGGACATCAAAGTGGACCATTGCGCCTTCGAACACGTCCATAAGGGCATTCGACTCAAGGCGCTGGGCCGCGAAGACGCCATCGATCGCGTCGTAATCGAGGATAACACTTTCTCCGATGCGGATTCGGGTGGCATCGAGCTTGCCGACAGCACAACGTATGGTGATGTGAGCCCTCCCATGGGCCGACTTTACGATGTCCGCGTGCTGCGTAATCGATTCGATCACATCGGTCTGCGTCCAGACTTGTTCGATCAGGGGGTGGCATTGGAGGTCGAGTATGCCCAAACCGCGGAAGTGGCCGGCAACATATTCGATCGAATCTGCGCCCAGGGGATTGACGTGCACGGGGCAAAAGCGAGCGGCGCGGCCACCGATCGTCCATTCACGCGAATCCTGATTCACCATAACAAAGCCGTTGATACTCTCATTAACGTGGACGATTTCGGCGGGATCGAGACCTGGCAGGGTGGCCCAGCCTATGTCTATGACAACATCTCAGGCAATCCTGGGGGCTACCGAAGCTGGGACCACGAACTAAACCCAAACGCCGAGAATCGTTTCGGGCACGCCTATTACCTCGATGGCGCGTTCAAGAATTACTACTTCAATAACATCGCCTGGGGCAAATCCAAGGGCCCAACGGGCAAGCTGGCCAATACCTCGGCGTTCCAGGAGATCATCAGTTACCAGAACACTTTCTTTAATAATACCGTTTTCAATTTTGTGACCGGCTCGCGACGACAGGAGCCGCAAGCCGGCCGCGTTAAGTTCCTCGGCAACGTCTGGCAGAGCATGGGACTGCGCGTCTTTCGTGATGCCGATCCGGCCCGCACTGCCAAGGCCGGTCTGCAAGCTCACGCACAACCACCGCACGAACAATTTGCGCTCGAGACCGACGCTTACACGCGCAATGTTTTCTATGATATCGGCGACAGCTTCGGCGTGTTGGAGCCCTCTGGCCGTTGGCTTCAGACTTTTGAAGATTTTCGTTCCGCCCTGGAACAGTATCGCCCGTTGGCCGCTGATGTCGGCCTTACTGCTACCCAACCGACTCTGCGCGATGCCGCGGCGCATGACTTCCGACCCGCTCGCAATTCCGCCGCGCACGGGCTCGGGGCGAAGGTGTTCGTTCCGTGGAGCCTATATGAGACTGTGGCAGAATGGAATTTCTGCTCCATCCCGGCAGACCCGGCGCGCATACTGGACGAGCACTGGTGCATGTCACCCTATTACACCGGCCGCGATGATTACCGCAAAGTGCCAACGTATCCGCTCAAGTGCGTGAACGTCTCGCTCGACGACTTCCAACGGGGCCCGCTCGAGAATTGGACCAAGGGCGCTCTGCACTTCAACGGCACCAACCAATACGCCGTGCTTAGCAACGCCGACATCATGCATCCGATCAGCCTGGATGCTCGCGGCCGCAACGAGCATCTAACGCGCACCGTAACCGGTGCTGAATTGAGCAGTCCGCAGATTTACACGAATAACTTCCTCATCGAGGTCTTTTTCAAAACTGTTCCCGGGCTGGCTGATGCTGTCATCGTCCAGAAAATGAACTCCGCCGGCTGGGGGCTGCGTGTCAATGAGTCCGGACAAGCCACATTGATCACCAAATCCGCCGCGGCCAACGTTTCCCTGGCCAGCCATGCCAGGATTAATGATGGCAAGTGGCACCACATCATTGCGGAGACCGATCGCGCCACAAAGTTTAGTATCTATCTTGATGGCAAGCTCAGCGTCTCCGGGCCCGGTCTCCATCCTGCCGTGTCCCTTGAAAACGATGCCGATCTCTACGTCGGCGGTTCAGCCGCAGGCCACTACTTCAATGGCGCCATCGACTTCCTGCGAATCGCGCGCGGCACTCTTGCGGACTCTGGCACCACCATCGAGGAGCTTTACGCGTGGGAATTCAACGGCCCGTTCCTCGATGACTTCACCGGACACCGTCGTCCGGCCGATGGCGGTTGTGCCGGCGCCCTCAGCCAATAAGTTTTTCCGCAGGCCGCGCGAGTCACATTGTCCTGCTTGCTCGATTCCCCCGGGTTGACCTCGCCGGCGAAAGCGCGTTAATTGCTCTTATGGGTTTTATCACCAGCAGGGAAAGTAAGTCGATTTACGACGTCATCGTGGTGGGTTCCGGTGCCGCAGGTGGCCAAAGTGCTTATGTTCTCGCCATGGGTGGGCTCAAGGTGTTGATGCTTGAGGCCGGCCGCAATTACAACCCGGTCGACGAAACGCCCATGTTCAACACCTCTCATCAGGCGCCGCTTGGTGATGCCGCGACGCCGGACAAGCCATTTGGTTTTTACGATGCCACGATTGGAGGCGGCTGGACCGTTCCCAAGGAGCCGTACCTCGTTAAACGGAGCCGACGCGGTACGGGCTGGTACGAAGCGACTGACTCGGACGTCGGCGGTACCGATCAAAACTTTATGTGGTGGCGTGCCCGAATGCTCGGGGGGCGCAGCAATCATTGGGGGCGCATCGCCTTGCGCATGGGACCGTATGATTTCAAGCCGCGCGAGCGCGATGGTTTGGGAATCGACTGGCCAATCGATTACCCTGATCTCGCGCCGTACTACGACAAAGTGGAAGCCCTGATCGGAGTTTTCGGAAGCAACGAAGGGCTCGAGAATACGCCGAATTCTTCACCTGGCATCTTGTTACCACCTCCCAAGCCGCGTGCTTATGAGCTGTTGATTCAACGGGCGTGCAGCAAGTTGAAGATTCCTGTTATTCCCGTCCATCGCGCCATCCTGACGCAGAAGCTGGATTCGCAAAAAGTTCCCGCGATGCTGCATCCGGATAATGCGCGGGCTCGTGAACAACTGGCCGCGGCCATGGATCCACGTCTTCCATGCTTCTACGCCACGCCCTGCGGGCGCGGTTGTTCGATCCGGGCGAATTACCAATCCACAACCGTTCATCTTCCGCCCGCGCTGGCCACCGGCAATCTCGATATTCTGACTGACGCCATGGTGCGTGAAGTCACGCTTGATAAAGCCGGCAAGGCAAATGGAGTCAACTATGTCGACAAGAAGACTCGACAGAATCGCCACGCCGCGGCGCGAGTCGTAGTCCTGGCCGCCAGCGGGTGCGAGTCCGCACGCATTCTCCTCAATTCCAAAAGTGCGCAGTTTCCGCACGGGTTGGCCAATAGCAGCGGCAAGGTCGGCCGCTATTTGATGGACACGGTTGGCAGCGATCTCGTTGGGCAAATCCCGGCCCTCGAGAATTGTCCTGCGTACAATGAAGACGGGGCTTCCGGCCTGCATGTCTACATGCCCTGGTGGCTATATCACGAGCAACAAGCCCGCCGCATGAATTTCCCTCGCGGCTACCATATCGAGTTGGGGGGCGGGCGTGAAATGCCGACCGCGGGGCTTTTCGACGGCCTCGACACGTTTACCGGCGGCAGCTACGGCCCCAAACTCAAGGAAGATGCTCGGCGCTATTACGGAACATTTGTCGGTTTTGCCGGCCGCGGGGAAATGATCCCCAACGAAGACAGCTATTGCGAAATCGATCCTAACAAAAAGGATGCGTTCGGAATCCCGCTTCTGCGATTTCATTTCAAATGGTCGGCTCACGAGCAGAATCAGGCTGCTCACATGCAGAAAACCTTTGCGACGATCATCGAAGCCATGGGTGGCAAAGTCGTGGGCCGACCCGAACTGGACGGAAGCAAAGCCATTGATCCGGGTGGCTCGATCATTCATGAAGTCGGCACCACCTGCATGGGGTCGGACCCAAGACATTCGGTGCTAAACCAATACTGCCAGTCGTGGGACGTTAAAAACCTGTTCGTGACCGATGGCGGTCCGTTTGTGTCGAATGCCGATAAGAACCCGACCCTCACCATTATGGCCAACGCGTGGCGGGCGTGTGACTACCTGCTCGAACAGGCTCGTAAAGGAGACTTGTAATATGCACGATTTAAAACGCATGGACCGCCGTCAGGCGATCAAGTGGATGCTTACCGCCAGCGCGGCGGTTTCCTTCCTGGACGCCCGCGGGCTCGGGACCGGCGGATTGCCCGCCGGCTATGGCCGGGACCCAAACTTAATGGATGTCCATAAGCCCGGCGACTTCTGGCCGCTGACCTTCTCTGCCGAACAGCATCGAACCGTCTCCGCCCTGTGCGACGTCCTCCTGCCTGCCGACGAGCGTTCCCCAAGCGCCAGCGTGCTCAAAGTGCCCGATTTCATCGACGAATGGGTCAGTGCGCCATACCCGCGGCAACAGCAGGACCGCAAGGTCGTTCTGCATGGGTTGGTCTGGCTCGAAGCCGAATCTAAAAAGCGATTCGGCCCTGCCTTCATGGAACTGAACGACACGCAGAAGCGACGTATTTGCGATGACATTTGCTCCATTGAGCGCGCGCCTTCGCAATTCAAGACGGCGGCCGAATTCTTCCGCACATTCCGAAACCTGACCATGAGCGGCTTTTACACGACGCCTGCGGGTATGAAGGATCTTCAGTACGTTGGCAACGTCCCGTTGCTCCAGTTTGAAGGACCGCCGCCCGAGGTATTGAAGTTCTTAAAACTCGATTAAACTCGGCATCCAGATTTGCGCAACGCCCAAGCAAAGTCAGGAACAAGCGGAGCCAATCGTTCTTACTGCAGTACCAGCCTGAAATAATGAAAAGCGGGGGTTGCGGATAATCGGTAAAACTGTCCCGAACCCGTCGCCGCGCTCGTGAGCATGTAATTATTCCCCACAATACTTGGGGTTGCCGAAACCGGTTGCCACGTTGTCGAGTTCAAAGAAGGCGCGCTGACCAGAATAAACCCGGAAGAATTTGTCGGCCATGAAAGCGTTATCTGGCCGCCCGCCCGGGTGAAGCCCAATGCCGGCCGCGAACCCGGCGCCGATTGAACCGTCTGCACCTGCACCGACTGAATACTTGGCGAATAATAATAGGTATGAATCGGACCACCATTGCCTTCGGACGGTACCCGGAACGAAAGGGGCACCCAGGAGTGCAAGTCACTGGAACCCAGTAAGGAATAATACCGGCCTGTCATCGCCGGGAATTGGAGGAGTGCCGATCCCCCGCTGATGCCCAGCAGTCGTAGCGAAAGCGAATCTACGGGATCAAATGGATAGTACCCGGCCAGGAACTCCTGCCATAGCGCCAGCCCGTTGGGGCTGCGAGTGTTGGCAGTGAGATTTGAAAGACTAGTATTTGAGCCTATCGTAGCCAGGTACGCCAATTCCCAGGCGTCGGGAATCCCGTTCCCGTTCGAGTCCACGCCCAGAGTCAAGTCGATGCGGTTTTGCTGTCCTGGTTGTCCGAGTTGCGAGAGATTGCCCGTCATCTGAATGGGGACATTGGTGGTCTGGCCGATAACTACTACCATACTGAACGCCGCACCTACCACCAAGGCGTTCGGTTCATAAGGATCGGCTGTTAGACCGGCGTCCATTGGCACTTCGAGTTGGTAGTTCATCTCGAAGCCAATCCCCGGGACCACCGTGGTCATGAGCTGTACGCCCGTCGGCGTAACCAGAATCACCTGCGCCTGGTCGGTCATTAGCGGAGTGCCGTATTGATCTTTGACGGTGCCGTAAATGAGATGATGCGGGGCTGGCGGGAAAGCAACCGTGTCCGTCGGCGCCCACAGGATTGTCGCGACAGCCAGGGCGAAGGCGATGCACCGAAAAGTCATCATGAGGTTCCCGGTTTCCAGGGGTACTTTTTCACCGGCGTGGACTACCGCGCCGGTTTCTGGAGGAATCAACAGCGATGTCATAGCCAGATATGCAAAATAGGGTTAATTGCCGGAATAGGAATAGGTGATGAAATACAACTTCACGTCGGTGACCGTTTTGCTGAAACGGTCCAGGCCCTGGTTGGCGTCGCTCAGGAGCGTTCTGCCCGGGATGACGATCTTCCATTTGCTGTTCCAGATCGAGCGGCCGATCAAGCGGGTGTTGCTGAATTGGGAGCGGGTGAGGCCGTTACCGCTGTAGATGCTGGTGGTGAAGGCCGCGGTGGTGGAGACCGGCCGGAAGGCCTGGTCTTTGCGGATTTGGTAAAGCGGCTCGGACAACGAATCGTTGGCCTGGTAGAAGGGGTTGCTCGAGAAATCGGCATCGCTGACGTTGATGGGCATGGGGACGGCGATGTCGGCCACGTTCCAGGAGCGCACGGTAGAGGTATCGCCGAGAGGCGGTGTGCGCATGGAATCGGTCCCGACCGGGATAAGATAGATGTAGGGCGTGGCGGCCAGGGCATTGGGGTCGGTCGTGTTGGTAGCGACGCCGACGGAGGTGGGATTATCCATGCCAATGTAACCATCGAAGTCGACCCCCACCGAAAAGATCTTGGTGGCGAAGGCGCCGGAGCTGAAGTCGTGGTCCCCAGCGGCCAGCGGCAGGCCGAAGAGATTCAAGCCGTTGGCGATTACCGTGCTGAAGTTGAGGATGATGCCGGGCACCGGCAAGCCGCTGCCGTCGTCGATTTGCATGCAGTAGCGGCGGACGTCCGGGTCCGCCAGGAGGTCGGGGACGCGGGCCTGCTGCAGGACGTCCTGCCAGGCGGTGCTGCCGGCGGACCCCGGCAGGATACGGAAATTCTCGCTTCGCAGCGAGACGATCGTGCCGTAGCCATCCGGGTTGTTGAAGCCGAGGCGGCCTTTGAGCACGCCCCAATCAGCGTTCATTCCGGCCAGCGCACTGGCCAGTCCGGGGTCGCCCCCGCTGGAGGGGTCAGTGAACAAGGGCAGGCCATTGTTGATGACGCCCAGAGCCTGGGCGCCGACGATTTGGCTGACGAAGGCTTTGCCCGCGTCGGTGTTGAGCAGGCCGGTTTCGTAATCATAGGCCTGGGCTGCCATGAAGGCGTATTGGGCGGCCACGTTGAACAAGGTCTGGTAGCGCTGCAGGTCCTCGTTCTGGAAGAGGCGGAAGGCGGCGTCCTGGATCCGATAGCCTTGGATGGTGGAGGCGGCCTTTTGGCGGAACACCTGGCGCTGTTGCTGGATGGCTTCCCCCTGCGCCACGAGCTGGTCGTATTTCATCTTGGCTTGGGAGAGGTTGAACAAGTCAGCGTTGATGGTATTGAGTTTGCCCTGCACCGTGATCAGTTGGTTGCCAAGCGTGTTAACCGATTGTTGGAGTTGGAGGTCCCAATTCATGTCGGCAATGCGCAGGGTGTCGATCGACGTGGCGAGTTGGGAAGCGACCTGCAGGCCGCGGATGGCCGTATAGGCCGCAAAATCCAGGGCGCTGAAGGAGGTTCCGACGACAGCCCCGGCTTGCTGAATGGCCGCCCGCGCGGGCGCCAGTTCGTCGCCGCCATCGGCCAGGCCGACGATGATGCTCTTGGGCAGCGCGTTGGCGAAGATAGCCGCCTGCTGTGCGGCTACGCTTTTGGCATCGTTCAGGCCTCTTTGGACGATATCGCTCACCGCTTGGGCGGCATTATAGGTACTGGTCAATATCGCGTCGTTCCCCTGAATCGACCTGGTGCTATTATGTGTGCTTACCTGCGCGTTAAAAACCGCAACGGCCTTGTCGAACTGGACCTTGGCGTCGACCGCGTCCCCGAGCGCCGCAGTGAGAGCGTCGTGGGCGAGGATGTAAGTGGCGATGGCCTGCTGGATGCTGCCTGGGGAAGCCCGTTCCGAGGTAAAATTGGCCGGCTTGTCAAAGAACCCGTCGGAGCCGACCTGGAACTGGATGTAGTTCTGATAACTGGGCGAACCGCCGTTGGTGGCGAAGGAGACACTGCTGTAGAGCACGCTCTGCCAGTCGGCGGGCAGTTGCGTGGTATCGACCTTGAACGTTTGCGTGTTGGTCAGGGCGGCGCCGTAAACGGTCTCGTCCGGCCGGTCGACGTACATGTAATGAATGAGGTCCGGCCCATTATAACCTTGGGCGTAAGTCTGGCCGGGCCCTTCGTCATCGGGGTAAGGAGTGCCGTAAATGCCGACGAGCTGATTGGTGAAGGCGAGTTCCTGGGCAGCGACGGAGGCCTGGAACGAAGCCTGGCTGTCGTTACCTGCCCGCAGCACCTGGGTGACGCTGGCGGCAGCGTTGAAGGCGACGAGGGCATTATTCAGAGCGCCGAGGGCGCGGGCGTAAATCTGCTCGAAATGAGTGGTGGGATTGGCGCCGGTAACCTGATAGGGATTGATATCGAAGGGGATGGCGTTTTGCGGCAGGCCTAACGGGGTGTTGCCACCCTCCGCATTATCCATGTCAGTCTGGAGCGCGGTCGCGGAAGCGGGCAATTCGGCCAGCTCCGGCACGGTGGTGCGATCCACCTTTTGGATGCCGGTGTGCGTGGGGTCGGGGTCGACGGGAGGCAGGATGGCGTTGCCGACCACCCAGTTGATGTAGTCGCCCAGGCCGACGCGCGCCGCCCAATGGTCCATCCCCCAGTATTCGGTGACGTGCTCGGCAGTACCGCCGTTGCTGTAGGACCGCTGCGCGTTCACCCGGTTCTTCGAAAAGGCCCCCCAGCCCGCCGCCGTGCCGCCAGGCTGGTAGTCCTGGCGCCAAGTCAGTCCGAAGATCTGCTCGCCGGTTCGCGCCACCGCGCCGGCCGCGGCGGCGAACTTGCGCTCGTTCTGATAGTTGACGGAAACCGGCAGCCCCAGCACCGAGACGGCTTCAGCCGTAGGCACCCAGTCGAAATTGGGGTTCATCAGCAATGAATAATAGCCGGTCAGGGCGGTCAGGTAGTGGCCATACGCGTCGCCATGACCCTGGGGATAATCAATGGCCGCGTCCGCGGCATCAATCACGCCGTCGCCATTTTCGTCCTGGATGTCGTAGTTCAGTTCGTAGAGCACCTCTCCAGCGATGATTCCTTGCGTGAAATTCCAATAAAGCCGGTTATAGACCGGCGGAGTGGTGACCCCCGGGAGCAGGGTATCGTCGCGCCCGCGCAGCAGGTCCAGGTTCTGCTCGAGCAACGAGGCCGTCTCCCCTTCGAAGACGAACTTGGAAGTGGCGATGTTATTGACCTGGCCGCTGACCCCGATCGTCGGATTGAGGGAATTAGCCCAGGCTTCGTTGCCCAGGTAGGTGTAAAGGTCGCTCAGGTAGCCGGCGGCGAGCAACAGGGCGTCGTTAGCTGGGCCGTAATTGATCCCGGCGTTGATGCTCAGCGACTCGCCCCGCTTCAGGACGGTTTCGTAAATCTCGATCAGACCGTAGTTGTTGATGGTACTCAGGTTCAGGGCGATATCCCCTTCCCAACGGTGGCCCGCCTGGGCAATGATGCTCACGGTGGTGTTGACCTGGTTGTTAAACAGGTCGGTGGTGCGTTGGTCGATCGGGTTGATGCCGCCCAGCACACGTTTGATCCAGCCCTCGGCCAACTGCGGAGACGTCCAGGCCGACCAGTTGGTGTCGGCGGGATTGGCTATTGGGTTGATGGAACGGTAGCGCATTACGATCCAGTTATCGCTCAAAGCCTGGATACCGGCGCCGCCCAGCGTATAACGAGGCACGCCGATGCCGTTCGTCAACGCGACCCAGTTCTCATAGGGCGGCGGCGGCGGGAACCCATTCACCGGGGGCATGATCCGCCAGTCGTACTGGTAATCGCTGAACCGGCCGCCAACATCAGAGGTGTGCTGGAAGGTGATCAACTGATTGAGGGGATCGACGGAGGGCAACACCTTGATTTCGCCAGTGAACAACGGCGGAGAGACCCGAGCGACATAAACAGTAATCGGATTGCCGATCGGCGTGAACGCGCGGCCATTGCCGGTGATATAACTGATATAGCCGGTGCCCGGGCCGCTGGCGCTCAGGGCATAAGAGTCCACGGCGGTGTCCGAGCTATTGATTGGTGTCAGGTCGCCGACGCCGACTGTCGTCGTGAGGTTAGGGTTAGGGATGTATGTGCCTGGCACTTGGGGGTTCTCGTAGAATGTTTGCACCGTGGTGGACAACGCATCGATAGCGGCGTCCCAGTTGGGCTTGTTGATGGTATCGTTGCTGGGGCAGAGGGCCTTGACGGCGGCCAGGTCCGAATCTCGAAGGACGTTCAGAAGGAGGTATTGGAGGCCCACCGGGTCGTTGACGAACTGGCCCCCGAGCACAAGGGCGCCAGCCTTCCCCCGGTGCGGGTCAAACCAGAACCGGTTGGCCAAGTGAGGCGGCAAGTCGGGGAAATAGATCAAGCCCTGGTAATTGTCGGTCCGGACGCTGGCGGGGATGGCGCCCAGCGGCGATGTTGCCAGATCGGTGGTCTTTTGACGGGTGGGGTCGTTCAGGATCGCGCTGGCCGGGGCATTGACGATGTCCAGGCCAATAGATTGCTGATAAAGAAGCTGGACGCTGCTCTGGCCGCGCACCGCGGCCAGGCCATTGATCGGCACGGTGAGACTCTGGGCCGAATAGAGGGTCGGCGGCGTGGCCGGCCAGACCGGGCGATAAACGATGCTCAAGCTGGGCGTGTTCGAGGATGTGGCATCGCCCAAGAAGTTCCCCGATGGGTCCCTGGGCCGGAGATAGGGAACGATCGAGCCTGACGGCGGCGGATTGGCGATCCCCGGCCAGGCGAAACCGTTTTGCGTGACGTAATAGAACTGCATCGTAAAGCTGTTGGTGGGGAACGGCGGTTGGGCCAATTGTGGCGGGCGGTTCGTAAAGGTCACCACCGCCATCGAATATTGATTGGTGCTGGTAATGGCCAGCGGTCCCTGAGCGACGACAGTCCCGTTGGACACCACATTTAGGGAAAGATGATTCGTGGCAAAGGTGTTGTCCCCCGTGTCCTGCACGATAATCGTCAGGTAGTTGGAGCCCGCCACGGTTGGTACGCCGGCAATCTCCAGGCCGCTCGTCGTTTCTTGTGTATTCAACCCCGGCGGCAACAGTGGAATAGTGCTCAACGTGAGCGAAATCACCCGCCGTGAAACGTGGACAAAGTAATTGAACGGCTGATTCAACACGGCCGTAGCCGGTGGCAACGGGCCGAAGGTGTTGTTGTTCGCGTTATATTGGCCCACCTGGAGCGGGGGCAACCCGGCATGCAGGCCGCGATAAACCCAGTAATCATGGTTCCGGTCCTGGTAGGTGAAGCTGCCGTAGTAGCCATAGGGCCCGCTGGCATCGCTTGGACTCCAGCCTATCGGCAAGTCTCCGGAACTGGACGAAGGCTCCACGTTGTAGTTCACCGCGCTGGCCCCGGAGCCTACGATCGGCAGCGGTAGCAGCGGCAGCGGCATCGGCTCCTGCAGCAGGGTGCCTGCCTCGACAACGTAATCGAACAGGATGCCCGCCTCCGGCGCCTCGCGTCGCACCTTGAAGGCGCTCATCGAGGGGCGGCTGTCGCTGTCCATGTATTCTATGAGGACGTAGGGCGCCGAGGAGTAGCCGTTGACGTTGGTGATATTCAGGTCGTCGCGCAGCGCGTAGGCCTGGCCGCCGAGCATTAGGGCGTGCTCCTCGTTGGGATTATAGCCAGGCCGCGTCGGATCGTTCTGGAAGTAAATGTCCCCGACGGCCTCAATGGCGTCGAGCGGGCCGCTTCCGGCGTTGGAGGCCAGGATGATTTGCCGCGCGTTAGCGGGCCATTGCAAAGTGTAGTTGCCAACGACCGAGGGCCAATAGGTCGGCAGAAACCCCCTCGAGCCGTCGGCGTTGTTGACGCGGAACCACCAGACCTCGAGCGTGTTGTGGCCCGGAATTGCGTTGACCGGGATAATCGAGCCCAGGTTGGCCTGGTCGAAACCGGCGACGAAGGGGTCGATGTAGGCGTTCGGATTGAACGAAGTGCCATTGGTCTGCAGGATGTAGCCCGCCCAGTAGTTCGTTCCATTCCAGATCTCTGTGTTCGGCGGTGAAATGCGGTCGCCCACATTCACCGTCTGGTTCACCACGTAAGGGGTCTGATACACCTGAGCTCCGAAGTTGAAAACCAGGTTGGTCGGGTCCCAGCCCATCAGGTTCGTTGCCACCGAACTGGCGAACAGCGCGTTGGATTTGATCCCCGTGTCCAGCCACGAGAACACCCGCTCAAAGGCGACCTGGTCGGACACCGTGTAGCGCAGCAGCGTCCGATGCGCCGGGTATTTTGGAATCAGAAACGTGTAAAAGGCAAAAGTGGAGGTCAGTTTCGCCCGGGGTTGATCCAGCGGATCTTGGTATTGGATGAAGGGAGCGTTTTGAGTGGGCAGTTGCACCGCCGTCAACTGGGCCTGGGCGTCCGTGGCCACCACCGGACGCAAATAGTGGCTGTAACTACGGACATCGTTTGGCCAGACCTCCGCGTAACGCACGAAGAGAAAAGGCCACCGCAATCCTGCCACCCCGGTCTGCAGCCAGTAAACCTGGAAATCATTCAGGTTCTTGGTTTCCTGGGTCGCATACAAATTGATTTGGCTGCTGTTAGCGAAATTCTGCTGGTAATAGAAGGTCCCACCGGAAAGCGTATTGACCGGCGACGGAAGGAGCGCCGAATCATCCTGGAGAGTCGCATAGGCGGGCACCCGGTCGCCCAGGTTGGCCGTCACATCCACGGGCGTGGCCTGTTTGAAGACATCCACGATCTCGAAGCCCAGGAAACGGCGCGTGACGCCATCCGGGTTCAGTTCGCCAAGCAATTCCACAAAAGCTCTCCCCTCGACGTTGTAAGCGAGGATTTGCCCGGCGGTGCTGTCAAACCAGAGGGTGCGCGTCTCCTGCAGCATGTTGGTGTCCACGATCGGTGTCTGACTCGGGTCCTGGTAGGCCTGGGCCACTCGCCTGGGAAAGCTATTGTTGTAAACCACGTTCACGTCGCTCACCTGCGCCGGCGGCACGCCCACCGGCTTGCCCAGGTTTACGAATGGCCCCTCCGTCCAGTACATCTTCTGCGGCGGTTTGACCGCGCTGCCGGAGACCAGGTAATGCTGGGTATAGAGGCTATAATAAACTCCGGATTGGAAGACGTAGTTGGTGTCGTTAGACGGCGGGGTCAGGGAGGGGGTCGCTTTTTGCCAGGTGATATCTATGCCGCCGGACTGAGTGGCAAACACCGCCCGGGCGTTGGGGCTCCAATAATAGGGTGCGTTGGTGTAGCCGTTGGTTGTGTAAGGCGCCGGCAACCAATAGTTCACGCTTGTGCCTTGCGGCAGGGTGACGCCAGTCTCGTCCGTGCTTGGCACCGGGATTACCGAGCCAAAAAGGAATGAAACCCGCTGCCCGAGATAGGGTGCTCCCACCTGGGCCGAACGCAAGACGGCGATGACCGTGCCGTTGGCCTCTCCACGCGGCCAATTGAGAAGTTGGGCGTTGGCGGCGAAATTGGCGTTGCCATTCAGATTGGTCGTCGTTTGAGTTGGGATGGCGCCGAAGCAAACAAATCCATGAAACTGATTCGTGGTGGGCGGTGCCGTCGTCACTCCGCCGTTCGTGCTTTGCATGGAAACCGTCGGTGCGCGCCCGTCGGACCCTGGCGGAACGCCCTTGGTGCTCGACAACGGCACGCCGGCGTAGGATTGCCAGTTGATCCCCAACTGGAAGAAGGTGTTGAAGAGCATGTCCTGCTGGTCGAGTTGCAGCGGTTGTGTCTGGGCGGACACCTTCGGCCCAAGCAAAAAGCCGAAGCCCAGCAGACCGAACCCGACCAGCCCGGCCGCGCGCAGTACCCGCTTTCGAAATGTTAATGTGATCATAGAATCAAGCCTCTGGAACAGAAATCTTCCCTCTGTTTCGAGAGTTTTGTCCCCTGCGCAAACGAAGGTTGCGCACTGGGCCACTTGGAACGAGTCTCGCTCATGGCTTCTGCCGGCGCTGGCGCCGAATCAGTTTTCTTTTCATTTCTGAGCTTCCTTTTGCCCCGCTGGGTGTAGAGCCAGTCGTTCGCTCTTTTCCGCAGCCTGCTGATGCTCGACCGGACTGATATAAGTTCCCCGCAAGTTGGCGGGTTTGTCCTCTTCCACGGGAATCCGGTGAGCGTTGGCGTAGGCATCGTGCCGCGTGCCGGTGACTTGCCATGACACCTTGCCATTACGAACACCCCCGGCGATCTTGAACCGGTTTCCCGATACTTCTTGTGCGATATACAATCCCGGGCCCGGTGCCCCAATCGAAGTGAGTTGATACCTGAAATCCTTGTTCAGTGCCTCAAACCAGTCCGGGAGAGTTACGACGGCGTCGCCATTCGCATCCAGGGTGGCGACCCCGTCGTAGATGTTTTTCATGTCCGGAGATTCAACGAACGAATGCGACAGATACTTATTCGCTGGATCCAATGGGTGATCGATCTTGAATGACCCCGCGGTCTTGCTCAGCGTACCACTCACATAAACATTGCCGTAAAACTCTGCCGCATAGCCTGAATCGGCGATGTAAGCTGTGTATCCGGCGTGGCTGTTCGCGTAAATGCATGCTTCCGCCTCCAGGCTGATCCCGTAATCGGCACCGTAAGGGTAGCTGCTGACATAGGGATTGTTGATTTCGATCACGCCCGCCGGCTGACAACCTATACAAAAGAAATCGTAATGACCGTAGCTGCCTGGAATGTACAAGGGCAAAGCGAGTTGGCTGGCGCCGACGGCCCCATTGGCTATTTGCGCCGAGCCTACGGCCCCGTTTGCAATCTGCGCAGTGCCAACCGCTCCGTTGGCAATTTGGGCCGTGCCCACTGCGCCATTGGTGAGTTGCGCCGAGCTCAGGCTGCTGGCGGCGATTTTAGAACCGGGGATCGTGCCGCTCACCGGGTTGCCGGTGTCGGTGAACACAGAGCTCCAGTCATAGCCCTGCAGCTTGACCGCGTTGTTGGCCGTGCCCGCCAGCAGGGCGTAGGGGGACGCCAACAGCCGCATCCGGGGCTGGATCTCCACGTTTCCACCAGCCAGGTTCTGGACCGTAAGCCCGATGTAGCGGTCGGAGGCGTCCGGGGCGACGAACAGTCCGGAGAGGTTGTTGGTGAAGGGAACGCCAATCGAGCTGCCCTGGCCCAACAGCACGCTGAAGTAGCCGCGGTCCACCGTTACCGTCTGCAGCTCGCCCCAAAGCGGCGTACCGCCGGAAGGCACATTATAAATCTGGAAGATGACGCCATAGTTCACCGGGGCGTTGGTGGCCAGCGGTACGCCGTTGGCGTCCACTAGGAATCCCTGGTAGCTGATCTGGCCTGGTGGGTTGGGCGTCGTTTGCGCTGCCGCGGGCATGGCGCCAAGCGCCAGCAGCAACAGGATTGTGACGATGGCGCGGCCGTGGCCCGCCGGGTGGCTTCGATTTGTCATAATACAGGCTTGAGTTTGTGTTTGCGCTGGCGAGCCGCTGGAGGCTCCCCTCATTTCAGGCTTCCGGATTGGTGTTCTCACGGTTATTGCTGGTTGAGTGTTGGAATCGTGCTAAGGCGTGTCAGGGCGAAAGTCCCCGTCACGTAAAAGTTGCGCGTCGCCCCTCCCAGTCCGCTCAAGCTGATGGTTTCGAGGTAATAGCCGACGAGGTTTTGGGCGCTGCTGGTGAGGCTAACGAAATCGTTGGCCGGGGGGCTGACGTTGAGCGTGATCTGGCGGGTGATGCCGTAGGATTCGTAACCTTGGGCCAACTCGTTCTGGAACGTCGCATCCAGGTTGTCGTGGTCCGGGTGGTAGGTATGCAGGAAAGGGTTGGAGGACTGATCGTCGTAGGCGGTGCCGACGGTGGTCGTGAGTACTGCGCCTGAGCCCAGGCGGCCGGCCAGATGCCACAGGGCGTTGGTGGACGACCACGGCAAATGCGTGGCAGTAATGCGCCGCGCGGAGTCCAGGTGATTGGGGTCGAGCAGGCTTTGGCTGGTGGAAAGCATGGCGTTGCTGTACCGGCTCAGACCGTAGAAGATGTGCTGAAGCATCACCACGTTGGTGCCGTCGTTGTGCAGAATGAGCCGAAGCGGGAAGGGTTGGACCACGGACCCGAGATTGGTGTTGATGCTGGTGATGATATAATTGCCATTGCTTGAAATCACCGGCGTGTTGTTCGAGCCGATCAGGTAGTTCTTCAAATAGTTACCCACCTGCGTCACATTGGCGTTGCCAACCCATAGGCCGGCCGTGGACGATGCGACCCCCGACACCGGGACGTCCACCTGCGAGAAATTGTATGAGTCGGTGAAGCGCAAGATGCCGGCATATAAGGAGCCCGGGCTCGCGAACATGAGCGAGCGGTTCAAGCCCAGCACCACCTTGATATCCGACCCGTTCTGCCCCTGGGGCGGCAAAGTCCAGCTATACACCTGGCCCAGCCCCAGGTTGGTGTAACTGTAGGTAAGGTTGGTGGTATTCAGTGAGGTTTCCACCAGCAGCGGCGGCGTGCCGACAATTGGGGTCTGCCCGGCCGGCGGCGTCTCCGAGGCCAGCAGTTGCACGCTCACTGTCACGTTCGTGTCGGAGGTGTTGCTCAGTTGAAAGCTGTACTGGCTGATGGAGTCGGCAAAGCTCGCGCCGCCCGCAGATTGGAGCGAGACGCTGAATGGTCCGAAATAGCTGTTGAACACTGTGCCCGTGCGGATCCAGACCGCCTGGCCCCGCGTTACCGGCGTCGTGTGGTACGCGAACAACTGGGCGGGGTTGGTGGGGCCCAGATTGCCGCCCTGGTAGACGAATATCTGCGCCAGGCTCTGAAGCGATGGGGCCAGGGACATGAAGGTGTCATACATCGGCGGATTCGTCGGCACGGTGGGAAAGCCGATGAAGTTGAGGCCCGCTGTCGTCCAATTGTATTGCGGCGCAGCCGGCACGCCCTGCACGTGCCAGGTGTAATTCGTCGCCGCCGCCGAATAGACCAAGTACGCGGTGTTGGGCGCGAGCGCGTTGAAGGTGTTCTGCAGGCCCACCCCCACTCGCCCCCACACCCCCCATTGGCTATTAGGCACCACCGGGCTCTGAGGACTCGAGGCAAACTGCGTGGTCGGCGCGGTCTGCCACATCCAGATTTGACTGATTGGATTGTTCAGGTCGGCCCCTACCAGCGTATCCAAATTAGTGTAAGACGCGTCGACCTGCAGATAAACCGCGGTCCACCCCGGTTTAATCAGAATGGATTGCGTCAGCCACTGCCCGTAACTCGAAGACGCTGCCGCCAATGCTAATGCAACAAGAATGCCGGATTTCGATTTCATGGCTTGCGATACAAATACCAGGTGGCCTGTGGATTAAGCCTTTGTAGTGAGGAAACCGGAATGCCGTTGGCCGTGCCACCGAAGACCAGCAATTCGCTGCCGCTCCAGGCGGCCGTCGCACTGCTGCGCGCTTGCGGACTCCCAGTGCCGCTCAGAGGTCGCCAAGTGCCGGCCACGGGATCGTACGCGGCTCCGTCTGCCAGGGTGCCCAAAAAAGCTTCACCGCCGAACACCAGCATCTCCTGTCCGGACCACACCGCACTATGCGCGCTGCGGGCAGTGGGAGCATTTGTGGCCGTTATCGGAGACCATGAATCGGCGACGGGGTCATACATCGCTCCATCCGAAAGGAAATTGCCGCTTCCTTGCCCGCCCCAAACCAGCACCTTTTGCCCCGTCCAAACCATCGAGTGTCCATTCCGCGCTGACGGTGCATTGAGGGAACTCATGGTGACCCAACCCGTTGGCACTCCATTAGCCCCAAAAAGCAGTTGGGCGCCCGTGTTCAAAGCACCGGAAGGATCAGTCCCTCCCCAAACGACGATCCGGTCTGCCGTCACCACCGCTGCCGCTCCGAAGCGCGGGCTTGGCGCGTTGGCCGACGGCAGCGACGTCCACAGGTTTGCCGCAGGATCGTAGTATGCTCCGTCGCCCAGCACCCCCACACTGTTGCGGCCACCCCAAATCACCATCCGGCTGCCGGTCCAAGTCGCGATATGCCCAATGCGCCCTGCCGGCGCATTCGTGGCGGAAACCGTGGTCCAGACGGCGTTACTAGGATTAAAACGACCACCGCTGTTCACAAAACTTCCTGCCGACGCCCCACCCCAAATAATCAGTTCCTGCCCACTCCATACCGCGGTGTGTTGATCCCGAGCTGCGGGTGCATTCGTGCTTAAAATCGTTTGCCAATCGTCCAAGTCTGGCCGGTAACCCGCCCCCGAGCTTGAATCGACACCCGCGCCGAGATCCCCTCCCCAAACTAAAAGCTGCTGGCCAGTCCACGCGCCCGCTTGTCCTATCGCGGCGGAAGGCCCATCGACTGCCGCGCTCGTTACCCACCCGGGCGCAGGAACGGTGGCGATCAAACGAAACCCTTGCGATTGCAATGAAGCATCCTGCGGATTTAACGAAGAGCTGATCGAACCGCTCAGTTGCGCGGTCAGCGCATCCACACGGGCCGATAACGTCGACGTGATCGCGCTAGCCGTATTGCTCGCCAAATTGGCGGCCGTAATCACAGCGTTCCCAACATTCGCCGCCATTAGCGCGTAGGCTGCCGGTGCTACCACCTGGTCGGGCGTAAGTTGCTGCACGCCATGAACACCGTCGTTGAACCAAATCCGGAGATGCACCGACGGATTGGTAAACACTGTTGGCGGCAGCACCGCCATACCCGCGAGGCTCGTGTCGCCCAGGAATACTGTGAAAAGACCTCCACTTACTGCTACCGAAACGCTAGTGTCCGGCTGACCGTCATTGTTATTGTCCGGCGAATTCCTCCAATACGTTTGCGAGCCGTCCGCGCTGACCAGGGCAAATTTGAACTGCCCGGTGCCGCTATACGCGCCGCCGCTGACCAGGATTCGGCCCTGGTAACTCAACAGATTCGGGGCCTGACCTCTTGCCTGTGGCAGCATAAATGTTGCCATTACGGCCGCCGCGAGCAGACACCGTCCGTGCCTCAATGATATTCGACAAAAAGCGATTGCCGATATCGATAATCGTAAGTCATTAACCGTAAATCACCCTGCGCCTTTTGCCCGCTGAGTATGTACAAGAATGACCCTTTGCCCACTAACTAACCAAAAAAATGACCCATTAAAATGACCCATTACACTCACGAACTTTTACTGGGACGGTTGCGAGTCTTGCACCCACCTCCGGCAGTGGCAAGCTTTATTTTAGAAAAAATAATTTTTTTTATTAACATTCTTATTCCCTAATTATTCACTTAGTCCCTCAACTGCTCATCGAGTATTTGAGAGAGCTCCTTACGGGTTGACACTGCATTCTTACCATCTGAAGCTCTGCTTCAACCGCACTGCGTTTTCGCATTTCGCTCGATAACCTGCTGAACAGAACCCATCGGCATTTGTCAAACTACTGTGAACCGCTCCAGCATCAGGATCTTCGTATTCCACGCTGCTCGCTTGAGATGGACTGGAGTGTGGCGAAATTTGCCCACTGCCTTCATAGGTGTCACTTATCCTCGAATCGCCGCTTTGCTGATACTGCCGGCTTGTATGATCCTATGCGCGGGTTGTGCTACCGGCCGATCAAAGTCAAATACAGCAGCCGACGTTCGTAAACTCACCCTCGCCGACCTCGACCCAGGCGCGATTTTAATTACCCCGAGTTCGCAACCTGCGAAGATCTCCTTCGACCCACCCAATAACCACCTCGAATCCGCTGGCGAAGGGGCTGCCGCTGCTACCCGCAGTGTACTGGATACACCTAACCTCGGGCACCCTCAGCTGGAAGCGGCTGTCGGCGTCATCGAGTTCGCAGCTGTCCCGTTCGCAGCTGCCTATGGCGCCGCCCGCGCCAGCCATCATCGCCTTTCGCCTGCACAATTGGTTGACTCCCAACACGACCTGCTCTTTGCCATGCAGACCAATGCCGGCTCTGTCATGCTCCGTGATAAGGTTGCCGACGCTGCCAGGCAACGAACACATCGCCTCCTCCTCTGCGCCGCCTCGCTGTCGACTGTCCCAACCAACCGGGAACCCATCAGCGCGCGACTCGAGATAACCGCGGAACAACTCGATCTTAAAATCAGCCCAACCTCTCACAACCAGTACGCTCTTTCCATCGCGGCGCGAGCAAGGCTGTTCCGAATCTCTGACGAAATAGTTCTGTTCGACCGCCGGTATCACTACCAGAGCGGTTCCGCTTTCTTCGTCGATTGGGCTGACCCCGAAGCGCTGGATTCAGTCGCTCAAACGGCTTACCAGATCCTCGCTGACCAAATCGCCGACGATCTCTTCCAACCCGTCTCCGAGCCGCCTCTTTTAATCGGTCCTGGCCATGAACACTCACGCTTGTCTTCCTCCCCGCCTCCGCATCTCCATGTAGCGCAGACCTCCGAGTCTGCTGTATCGCAGGCTTCCAGCCTGCGAACTTCGCTCCGCTCTGATGCCGCTTTAAGCCTCCCGCCTCGCTTGCCTCGTTCACCGAAAACACTGCTCGCTCTCAGCCTACGTTCTATGCTCGCCGACCGTCGCCTCTGGGCCTTGGAGTTAACCAACGCCGCCGGCGGGAATACCGAGACTGGAATCCCTGCCAACAAGGACGTCGCACCTGTACTGCCTACCAACTCAGCTCCTCCCAATCTCCTCACCATCTCCGTTTACCTCGGCAAACCGGATGACCGACTCCGCGCGCAAACACCCGCGCCCGAACCGGCCTCCAGCCCGGGCGATCAAACCGAGACAGAATGGAAAATGGATGGCCTTGAAAACGATCGTAATGCGGTCGTTCAGGCTATTTCCTGCATCGCCGCCCTCCCGCTTGGTCTTTGGGAACAAACCGCGGGCGCTTTCGGCCGGCATTCCCGCGAGCAGGCTGAACAGCTTACCCGCTCGCTCAATGATATACCTGAACAAACCCATTTCGACGATCTTGTCGCCGACACCGTGGCTCGTCGCCTGCGTTCGCAAACAATCAATAGCGTGCAGCGTACCGATGAATCGGTTCTCATAGGGCTCACCAACCTTACCCCGCTAAAGCCACAGGAATCTGCGCCGTCCGCCCTGCTTTCCAACAAAGGTATCGCCCTGGAAATTCAAATGCTCGACGCTCGGCTAATCCCCCAAAAGCGCCATGGTCAATCGATGTCCCTCGCCGTCGATGTTCAAGCTACGATATTGAGGGCTTCCGACGGCCAGGAAATCTATTCCCGGCCGATTCATTACTGTAGTTTTGCTAAACCTATCAAAGACTGGGCCGCCGCTGACGCAAAACTGTTTCGCAAGGAACTCGAAGCCTCCTCCCGGGAAACGGCCGAAGCTTTGGCTCTCGACCTGATTGGGCACGGATTTGTTACTCCCAACGCGCCCATGCCGCCAACAACACAATAACGTGCTGCGGCTCGGCTGACTCAGATGAGTGTAGACACCATTAATGAGACTGGCAGGGGCTGATCAATGCTCGCCCATGACGGTGATGAGGATTATCCGATGCCTGGCTTTAATGTCGCGCTCTATATGGAAAATCTGTTGCCAGGTGCCCAGGACCAGCTTGCCGTCCTGAATCGGAACGGTGAGCGATGGGCCGAGCATAGTGGCTTGCAAATGCGAATGACCATTACCGTCATGCCAGGCTTGTTCGTGGCCGTAGCCGCGGCTCGGCGGGAAGAGCTTATCCAATACCGCCGGTAGATCTTTCTGCAGTCCCGGCTCGAATTCGATAGTGCCGATAGCGCCGGTGCTGCCGATGTTGAACACGTTGACAATTCCCGTTCGAACGCCGGAGGCGCTCACCACCTGAGCCACTTCCTCAGTCAGGTCATGCATCTCGCGATGGCCGGAGGTCTGGAGTTGAATCTCGCGCGGGTAGGTCATGCGAGTTAGTAACTCTCGATTGCTTACTCCTGTTTTTGCGGGTTGCAGCCGTCGCGAGCTTCGGGCATCCAGACCTGCAAGGGACAGGTGCCACGATTGGCGTTCGCGTAGTAGGGTACGGCAGTCGCCTTGAATGGCGCAGCAAAGACTTCATTCGCCGGGCTCTGGAAAACTCCAGTCGCGGTGGCCTGCAGGACGGTCACACCGCCTAGGAGATCGCTGCGGTATTCAGAGCTGAATTGTGTTCCAGGAGCAATGACCAGGTTTCTGACGGCGGCACTGTTGTCCGCGCCTTCAAAAGAATAGACCAGGGGACCGCGCATGAGTGCTACGCGGCTTTTATCCGCTTCAACGTTGGAATTCGCGGTGATCTGTTGCACCGGCATGTCCAAAGTTAATTCCACGACATCGCCGTGTTTCCAGCGGCGGCGCAACGTGGCGTAACCGCGAACGATTTCAGGATTCTCCACAGATTTGCCGTTAACCTTCAGATGGGCAGCGCCGGCGCCTGGCCGGTTGGCGGCTTGATAAAGATCATCGGAAGGCATCCCCTGGCACCAACCCGGAATCCGGATGTGTAAATCGAATTCCGCGGTTTTCGAGGGTTCCAATACAATCCTTACGTCGCCTTGCCACGGGTAACTGGTGACCTGCTTGATCAGAACCTTCTCTCCGGCGACTTGAACGGCGGCTTTGCTGCCAACGAAGAGGTTTATGTAGATGCCAGTTTTGTTCTGCGCGTAGATATAACCGGGCATCGCGCCCATGAGCTTAAGGAACATGGGCGGGCAGCAGGGGCAACCATTCCACGACCAGCGTGAATTGCCATGCTGCGATTCGAGCGGATTGACATAGGTGTAGGATTTGCCGCCCAAGGACACGCCGGTGAGTGCTCCGTTATACAGTTCGCGCTCGAGAATATCCGCGTAATGCGCGTCGCCGGTAAGCAAATTCAGGTTCTCGGCGAAAAAGGCGGCACCCACCGCGCCGCATGTCTCCAGGTAACCGTCATTGGGCAGGAAATAATCCTTACCGAAGGCCTCGCCCGCCGCAGTGGCGCCGACACCGCCAGTGACGTACATCTTTTTGCCGCACATGTTCCCACACAACCGGATGGCTGTTTCACGATAATCATCGCGACCGTTGATGCCTGCGAGTGCAGCCACGCCGGCGAACAGCAGGGCGGCACGAACCGCATGACCTTCAATGGTGGTTTGCTCGAAAACCGGCTTTTGATCCTGGTTATACGCGCCGTAGGAAGGCTGATCTTTGCGCGGGTGCCCGCGTGCTTCGATCCAGTATTGGGCCAAATCCAGGTATCGACGCTCGTCAACTGGCACCAGCATAGTGCGTTTGAGCTCAGGATGTGCGCGGAAGAACAGGTATAGATTGGCGAACGCTTCTTCGGCGATGGCGTGGTTGGGAACCAGTTCGTACTTCGGTGCTGGGCCAACCTGGTCACAGGTGTAGTTGGCCAGTTTAACCGCCACTTTCAGAAGGCTGGTCTTTCGAGTGGCATCATAATAGTGCGCCGCCGCCTCGCACAACGCGCCGACGTTATACATTTCGTGCTGATAACCGTCGTTGCCACCGTTGAGACCCCAGCGTTGATTCGGATGCTGCAGCTCCGTCCAGGTGTTCAGATAGCCATTCGGATCGCGATTTTGTGCTGCAGCAATTCGAGCGATGTAACCATCGAGCCGCTTTTCCAAATCGGGATCGGGATTGGCAGCCAGAAAATCCGCCGCCCCGCGGATCATCTCGTAAATCAGTCCGTCGTACCAGGGAGGACCCGCGTGGCCGTCCGATTTTCCGTCGCGAACGCGATCGAAGTTATTGAGCGCTCCGCCGCGGTCGTTCTCAAATTTGTCGAAGCAGTCTGGGATGGTAACTTCCTGCCAAAGTTTTCGTTTTGGCGCCCAAAAGGAGTCTTCGATGGTAACCGATTGAATCGGCACAGGGGTGAGTTGGTTGAATTCCTGGGCAGTCGCGATGTTTTCGAAAAGACAAACACTGACTACGAACCAGCCACACAGGGAAAGATGTTTCATACCGTTTGTTGCTAATCTACATCACCACATCCTTCAGAGGATTTTCCTTAACAAAACGTTCGAAGTTCGCCAGGAAATGGCGGACGAGCATTTCCGATTCGTTTTGGTGGCCGCCGGCAGTATGTGGGGTGATGAAACAATTCGGGGCGGTCAGCAATGGATGTCCTTCGGGGAGCGGTTCCGGCTCGGTCACATCTAGCCAGGCGGCGCCGACATGACCGGAATGCAGCGCCGCGACCAACGCATCCTGGTCGACAGTAGCGCCTCGGCCGATATTGTAAAAGATCGCGCCGGACTTCATGGCGGCAAACTCGGACTTCGACATGAATCGGGTAGAGCCTGGGTTGGCCGGCAGAATATTTATGACGTGATCCGCCTGTGCGAGCGCCTGCGGCAGCTCGTCGCGGGTGATAATGGGAACCTCTTCTTCACCCCTGGGTCGGCGGCGCAGAGCCACGATTCGCATGCGAAACGGCCGGAGGAGTTCGATCAGATGAGTGGCGATAGCGCCGAATCCGAGAAGCAGCACGTTTTGGCCGTGTAACACAGCGGAAATGCTACGGAGGTGGAGCCACTCGTTTGAATCTCCCGGCGCAACAGTCCGGAGCGCCTCCGGCAGTTTTCGCGCCTGTGCCATCATGAAAGCGAGGACATGCTCGGCACAGGGCTCGGCATAGACGCTGGAACTATTCGTGACCGCGAGTTTCCGTTCGGCAGCGGCTTTGCGAAATTCCGCAGTGTCATAGCGGGTATAACCGGCGCTTGAGATGTGGAGCCAACGCAGTTTCCTGGCTTGCAGAACGCCTACGACATCCGGCTGGCCGAATGCGATTTCGGCATCGAGGATCGCCGGGTCCGGTTCGGATTTTGAAAGCACGGTTGCAGCGGTTTTGCCAGGAAGCACGATTTCATGCGGAGCCACGCCCCGCTTCAGCAGCGCCAGCGTCGCGTCGTCGGTGCTCAGGTCGCAAAAAATTTTCATTGGTTCATATGAGACCGGTCGACGACAACATTAAAACCGCCCACGCGCATGTAAAGGTTAGGGAGCGCATTGGAATCAATGCTGGAGCGCGAGCGGTCCCCGCCCGCAGCTGTCGGAATGTGTGAGCGGGAACGTGGCTGAGATCGCTCGCGCTTCGCCGAAACCTAATTCTCCGCGTGTGCAACCACCAGCGAGCAAGCTTCCGCGCGGATTTGGTTTCGGGCTGAGCCTAGCGGTTCCGTTCCAGCGTTCTTATCATTGGCCACGACGATCCAGTTGCCAGGGATCGTCAGATCTTGCGCCTGCCGATTACCGTTGTACACCACCAGAATGTTCTGCCAGGCGTCGCCATTGGCATGGTTGTGAAGGGTGAACGCGACCACAGCTTTGGGCATATTTGGAATGAACTGCAGGCACTGGTCGACCAGCGACTTCTGCGACATGCGAAACGCAGGATGGGTTTTTCTGAGTGAAATCAACCCTTTGTAGAATTCAAACACTTCTTTGTTTTTCGATTTCAGGCTCCAATCGATGGGGTTTACGCGAGGATCATTGGAGTTGTAGCTGTTTTTCATTCGGTTTTTGGAGCGCAGAAACTCGTCTCCGGCGTGGAGAAAAGGAACCCCTTGAGCCGTCAGCACGATGCCCGCGGCGAGTTTGTCCATATTGACCCGCAGTGACTCAGGCACGTCGGGCGCGGATAGCAGCAGCTTATCCCACAGGCAATGATCGTCGTGCGCCGAATCGTAATTGATGGTTTCATTTGGCGAAGCCACGAGAATTCCGCCATCGGTGCTTTGGCCTTTGATGTTCAGCAGGAACTGTTCGAGGCCACCGGGAGGACCGGCGCCCTGCACAAATCCAGGCGTTTCGCCTTGCGAAACGGATCCTTTGATGTTGTCACGGATACCGTCATTGAAGGCGGCGATTCCGGTTCCTTTCACATGGGCCTGGGTCATCATGCGATCGGCCGGCAGCAGATGCTCCATTTGCCAACCTTCGCCATAGATGATTGCATTCGGATTGATCTTCTTCGCCTCACGATAGACCTCCAGCATCGTGTCGCGATCCTCGATGCCCATAAGATCGAACCGGAAGCCATCAATGTGGTATTCCGTCATCCAATACTTAATGGAATCGACGATAAACTTCCGCGCCATGGGCTTCTCGGAGGCGAACTCATTCCCGCACCAGGTGCCGTTCGCATAACGACCATTCTGCTCGATGCGGTAATAATATCCGGGAACTACTTTGTCGAAAATGGACATGGGATGGTCATCTGTCGCGGCGGTGTGGTTAAAAACGGCGTCAAAAATCACGCCGATATTATTTCTATGAAACGCCTGGACCATTTCCTTGAACTCCTTTTGTCGGGCCGTTCCATTTGGACTTGTGGCATAGGAACCTTCCGGTGTGTTGTAGAGGACCGGGTCGTATCCCCAGTTATACCAAGTGTATTGGTCCACCGCCTGGGTCTCGTCCCCCTTGGCGAAATCAAACGTCGGCAGCAGGTGCACGTGCGTGACACCCAATTGCTTCAGATGATCCAGCCCGGCGCTCTCGCCCGACGGCGTCTTTGTTCCGGACCGCACCATGCCGAGGTATTTGCCGCGGCCGACCGAGATGCCTGAATTCTTGCTAATGGAGAAGTCGCGTACATGGACTTCGTAAATGACGGCATCGACATTCTGTTTGAGCGAGACGAAGCGATCGGAGGCCCAGCCGTCCGGGTCGGTTTTTCGAGGATAGTAGATTAAGGTTCGACCGCTGTTGGCAGAACAGCCGCGAGCGTACGGATCGTTGACACGATAAACGGTTGGCTTATCAGCTCCATTTCGGCGATGGGTGACTTCGCACAAATAGTATTTGCCGTTCTGGTCTCCCTCCAGTCTGGCGGACCAAATTCCATCTTGGTCGCGTGACATTGGAATTAAAGAGCACTCCTGGTTTGTGGCATTGACAAACAGCGCAATCTTTACGGATTCAGCGGTAGGCGCCCACAGTTTAACAGTTGTGGCTTGGGGCGTGTAAGTCGCTCCCAAATCGTCCTTGCCGTACGAGAACTGATTTAAACCCGAGTTTGTAAGTCCCTCGGAAAAACCCGTGATGGAGTCAGTAAGAGCGAAGGAGAGCAGCAATGGATTGAGCAGCTTGGCTATTGAATTATACACGGGTCAGTTCTTGCTTTGCAGAAGGTTCTCGGTTCACCTTGGATACAAATGCGCTTGAGCCAACTTCATGCATGTACCGCCGGCTCCGGTGTTTACCATTTCAAAATGGTAGTTTTGGCCTGTCCTGAAGCCAACCGCACAAAAATGCGGTCATTTATCAAAGCCAACCTATGGCCTGCGTTGTATTTCTAAGAGGCGTGAATGTGGGCGGGCACAGGACGTTTCGTCCGAGTGTGCTGGCCAGCGAGATGGCTGGCTTCGGCATTGTGAATGTTGGAGCGGCGGGAACCTTTGTGGTGCAAAAGCCGATTAGCCAGGCGGAGCTTCGTCGAGAGTTGTGCCGGCGGCTGCCCTTCGAAACTGAAGTGATGATCTGCAGGGCGATGGACACGATCAAATTTTTGGGTCGCGTTGAGAAGCACCTCGGCGGCTCGGCCACTACTCGAAACTGGAACACCATGGAGCGTCTTTTCCAAATCCTGAAGCAACAGAAACCGGTGACTGAAACAAGTCGAACCGGAAGATGCCGACTGGACATTCGCAAAAAGCTAGCGGACGTATCGCGCTCAAGAACGTGATTCTCCAATTATGAGTACCATCCAGCTTCATCGCGTGCTCCGCGCGTCTCCCGAAAAAGTGTATCGAGCATTCCTGGATGCTGATGCCATGTCGAAATGGCTGCCGCCGAATGGATTTACGGGCAAAGTCCACCAGCTCGAGGCCCGGGTCGGCGGCGCTCACAAGATGTCGTTCACCAATTTCACTACCGGCCAGAGCCACTCCTTTGGCGGCACGTATCTCGAACTGGTTCCACACGAACGCATCCGCTATACGGACAAATTTGACGATCCGAATCTGCCCGGAGAACTTCAGGTTACAGTAACTCTGAAGAAGGTGGGGGTTGGGACGGAATTGAACGTCGTGCAGGAAGGCGTGCCCGAAGCTATCCCGCCCGAAGCCTGCTATCTAGGTTGGCAGGAATCACTCATCCTGCTGGCAAAACTGGTGGAAGCCGAAATTCCGTGACCAACAAAGGCCTTAGTTAAAGAAGAACAAGTTGATCGCATTCACTTCGTTTTGAATTCTCGCGCGCTGATCACCTGGCCATTGCGACGCCCTTCCACCGCTTCTACATAGGCTGCCGCGACCTGTTGCGCCGGCATGCCCGCGGAAGCGTCTTTGCCCATGCGTTGCAAAGTTTCACTTACCCAGGGCGGGCTGACGACGTTCACCCGAATGCCGCGTGGCAGTTCCAACGCCGCTGCGCGGGCAAATCCTTCCAACCCGGCGTTGACCAGACTAATGGCGGCGCTTCCCGGCATTGGTTCCGACGCAAGCACTCCGCTGGTGAGCGTGAATGAGCCGCGATCATTCATGCGGTTGGTTCCCAGCCGCACAACGTTCACCTGGCCCATGAGTTTATTCGCCAGCGAGAACGCAAAATCTTCGTCCGTAAGCTTGTCTAACGGCGCGAATCGCGCGGCTCCGGCGGCACAGACCACCGCATCAAAAGGAGCCGTCTTCTCAAAAAGGCTGTTGATGGACTCGGCGGAGGCAAGGTCCACCTGGAATTCACCTTTCGTTCTGCCGACTTTCACGATCTGGTAGCGGGCTGAAAGTGCTTTCTCAATCGCCTGCCCAATCGTGCCGCTGGCGCCAATGAGTACAATTTTCATGGTGAGCCCTATTGTTCACCACAAACGTTCCGGCGTCCAACGCTTTGGAGATTCTTGATTTGGGCGCTGCCTCGTGGCTGCGGCGGGCCGGGACGTTCCGCGCTCCGAAGCATTGGCGTCAGTCCTCTAAGGTAATTGTCGAGATATGTGTTTGGGGGTGCCCTGATCCGCGGTTGAAATTCCATATTTCCGACGGAATGTTCACGGCTAAGGTCCACGGAATGACTGTGGGCAAAGCACGGCGTGAATGAAAACAGCACTTATCACCGGAGCCTATCGCGGCTTGGGTTTCGAAGTGGCGCGGCAGCTTTCGGACCGCGGTTGGCAGGTGGTCCTGACTGCGCGCAGGAAAAAGCAGGGAGCTGCGGCTGCAGCCAAACTCAACAACGCATCTTTCCTGGAGATAAACATCACTGACGATTCCAGCGTCGTCCGGGCCGCTAAAGCGGTAACGAAACTTGATGTGCTGATCAACAATGCGGCCATGGTCGCCGATCGCGATGAGGATGTTTTGACTATTTCGCCCGAAGTAGTCGCGCGGACGATCGAGACGAATGCTTTAGGGGCATTGTGCGTATCGCAAGCCTTTGTGCCGCATCTGTTCAAGAGTTCGGCCGGCCGAATCATCAATGTTTCCAGTGGGGCCGGTCAACTTAGCGATATGGGCACCTGGTCCCCGGCCTATGCGGCTTCCAAGACCACTCTTAATGCCATAACCTGCCTGTTTGCTGCCGCACTGAAGGAGAAAGGCATTGCGGTCAATTCAGTGTGCCCCGGGTGGTGCCGCACAGAAATGGGCGGAGCCAACGCGCCACGCTCGGTTCAGGAGGGTGCCGCTGGAATTGTGTGGCTAGCGGCGGACGCCCCACAGGACAAAACCGGTCTGTTCTGGCGCGACAAAGAAGTGATTCCGTGGTAAGCAACGCCGTTGACATATATCGTATTGCGATATAATGTTCCAGGACCGACTGATGCTTAAAATCATTCTATTGAAATTCCTGATCGCCGCCCTCGCCGGTTGGGTTATCCTGAACCTGCTCTGACGTGCATCGCTTCCGTTACATGCGCGACCCGCTCTTCATCGTGGGTTGCTTTGTTTACGCCATCAACCGCTGGCTGGTGAAGCCTCATTTGCACACGGGGTTCTTTCACTCGCACTTCAACGATTGCTGGCTGATCCCGTGCGCGCTGCCGCCCGTCCTTTGGCTGCACCGGAAACTCGGCTTGCGCTTGCACGATGCACCGCCGCAAATTTCGGAAATCCTTTTTCACCTGGTTTTCTGGTCGCTGCTGTTCGAATGGATTGGCCCGAAGTTTGTGCCACACACTACCGGCGATCCTCTGGATGCGCTGGCCTATGCAGCCGGCGCTCTGGTGGCGGGCTGGTGGTGGCATCGTGAGCGCTGGTTACCGCGCCCTGTCTCCAATGAGCTTTGATGTGCTGGCGCCTCATTACCGCTGGATGGAGTTTGTCCTGGCGGGAGAAAAACTGCAGCGCTGCCGCACCAGATTCATCGACTCGGTGCCGGAAATCCGAAATGTTCTTCTAGCCGGCGAAGGTCATGGACGGTTCCTCATGGAATGCTGTCGCCGTTTCCCAAGCGCGCGCGTGGTCTGCGTGGATGCCAGCAGACCGATGCTTGATAAGGCCCGGCGCTGCCTGCAACGCAATGGAGTCACAGCCAGCCGGGTGGATTTCATTCACGCGGACCTTTTGAACTGGCCGCCGCCCATCAAAACCTTCGACCTTATCGCGACGAATTTCTTCCTCGATTGCTTTCGCAAAGATCAACTGCAGTGCCTTATCGATCGGCTCGCGGCCGCCGCGGTCCTGGACGCGCACTGGCTAATCGCTGATTTCCAAATTGCGGCAGCCGGGCTGCGCCGCATTCGCAGCCGGGTGATTCTTTGGCTCATGTATATTTTCTTCCGCGTGGTAACCCGCCTGCCCGCGGGGCAACTGCACACTCCGGATTCGTTCCTGCAAAGTTGCGGCTTCGTGCTTCATCGCCGAGTCGAATCCGAATGGGGCCTGCTGCATAGCGATTGGTGGCGGAGGCCTTGATGGCGAAAGCTCATCCAAAACGGCCGCCGTGCGCAAGCTGGATTCTCATGCAGCGATTATGCATTGACTTGGAATCGGCGCCAGCGGGGCGCGAATGGTGTTATATTAACTTTGGAGCGTTAAGAAATTGGAGGCGTTTGGATTTATGCCAATGACTATCGATAAATCGGGATCATTCGTTGCGAGCCAGTTCACCGGTGCGGCTGGAATTCCCGCGAAAAGCCTTGCTGGGCAGACCGGACCCGCCATCACCATTTCCCATCAAACCGGGGCCGGCGCGCATGAAGTCGGCGAGCGCGTGGCCAGACTGCTCCGCGAGACCGATCCAACCACGGATCAGCCCTGGACGGTTCTGGATCGCCAACTCGTGGAGCGGGCGCTGCAGGAACATCATTTGCCGCTGGAACTGGCCCGGAAAATGCCCGAAGACAAGCGGTCTTATGTGGATGATGTACTCGATGATCTATTCGGTTTGCGTCCGCCGTCCTGGGTGCTTGTGCCGCACGTGGTCGAAACCATGCAGCACCTGGCCAAGGTGGGCCATGTGATTCTCATTGGTCGTGGCGCAACCGTCGTTACCGCACAGTTGCCGCATGTGTTCCACGTCCGGCTGGTGGCTTCGTTGGAAACCCGCATTCGCCGCATTCAGGCAAGCCACAACCTTTCGGCGGAGGCGGCGACAAGGTTCGTCGAGAAAGAAGACCGCGGGCGGGAGCGCTATGTAAGAGCGAATTTCCACGCCCGCATCGATGATGATTTGCTTTACCACTTTGTGGTCAACACCGACCGCGTTCCCTTCGATGACTCGGCGACCCTCATAGCCGAAGGCGCAGCAAGATACTTTCGAAACGGCTGAACAGAATATATCGGGAATCTTATTCCAAACAAACCCAGGTGGGGGCGTGATCGCTGGCGTTAGTTTGGCCCCGCACCCACGTGTCCACACCGGCCTCCATCAGGCGAGACTTGAGGGGAGGGTTTAACAATAGATGATCGATCCGCAGCCCCGAGTTTTTTTCCCAATGTTGACGAAAGTAATCCCAAAACGTGTAGACGCGCTGGTCCGGGTGCCGATCCCGCACGGCATCGGTCCAGCCCTGCCGAAGGAGCCGCTGATAACAGTCGCGAGTCTCCGGCTGGAGTAACGCGTCCTTCCGCCAGGAGCGCGGGTCATAGATGTCAATGTCAGTGGGCACCACATTGTAATCGCCGGCCAGAACGACCGGCTGACCGCTTTCGATGAGTGTCTGGGCGTGGCGAATCAGTCGTTCAAACCAGGCAAGTTTGTAGTCGAACTTTGGGCCTGGTTGAGGATTGCCGTTGGGCAGGTACAGGCAACCTATCAGAACGCCGTTCACTGTGGCTTCGATATAACGGCTGTGTGTGTCATCATCACCCCCAGGCAGCTTCCGCATGGTTTCGATCGGCTGTGAGTTCCGTGCCAGGATAGCCACGCCGTTCCAGGATTTTTGTCCATTCCAAACGGCACTATAGCCTGCAGAGCGAATGGTCAGCGCCGGAAAGGCTTCATCGGCCGCTTTCAACTCTTGCAGGCAAACTGCATCAGGCGCCTCACGATGCAACCACTCCAGCAAATTGGGCAAACGGGAGCGGATGCCGTTCACGTTATATGTAGCTATTTTCATTCGAGCTTCCGAAGCCTTCACCAGTGCGGCGGCGGCGGTAAAATACAGTAGCACGCGGGTCGTGCGGGGGACAATCGTTGCGTGAGGCATGGTTCCCTGTCACACTCACCGGCCTTAGAATCTGTGCTTAAAGGTCATTTTGATCTTCCAATCTATATTGATTTGGCGGCGACTTTCCTATTCGGCCTGACCGGCGGGCTGGCGGCCTTGAAACGCGGCTACGACTGGATCGGACTGCTGGCCCTGGCTTTTGCCACCGCCGTAGGCGGCGGCCTGATTCGCGACGGAATCTTCATTTCTCAAGGCCCACCGGTAGTCACGAAAGACTCGCGCTATGTGCTGGTCATTGTCGCCGCTGCCGGGGTTGATTTCCTGTTGCGTGAACATGTAATCCGATTCAACAAGGTGATTGCCTGGCTCGATGCTCTCGGCCTGGGTGCCTATGCTGTGGTTGGAATTCAAAAGGCCCTCGGGGCGGACCTGAGTGTCGCCGCGGCGATCCTGGTTGGCGTTGTCAATGCCGTGGGCGGCGGCCTGCTGCGGGACGTGCTGGTGCGGGAGGAGCCGCTGTTTTTCAAGCCCGGCCAATTCTATGTGCTGGCCGTTGTCCTGGGCTGCTTGCTTTTTGTGATCCTGGCTTTGCAGGTAAACATGGAAGCCACACAGGCAGCGCTGATCACCATTGGCGCAACCTTCCTGTTCCGCGTCCTGGCGATCCATTTCAACTGGAAGACCAGCCCTGTGTGGGATGAGACCTCCGGCAGTCCACCAGGGTAAGCGGTTCGGTGAACGTAATCTTATCGTTCTAATCGCTCATGACCTTACCAACATGGAGCCGGTGCAGAAGTGGCTGGGAATTCAACTGGTGCACGACGACACGCCACCGAACCGGCCAGGCCACGGCATCAGCAGTTACCCTCTATCAAAACCCGCTCGCAGTGGGCAGAGATGCCGTCCGGCAGCCGGACGCTCCAACTCCGCTCACTCTGGTCGACACGCAAAACGATGCTGGCATCGCCAGGCGGATGGTCAATCGGAGCATCAAGCAACAGAAAGCCCGGACCAAGTTGGGCAACTGGAATCGCATTTCCATTCAGGTGCAGCGTGATACTCACATCGGCAGAGTGGCCGAAGTAACTGTTAGATTGGTAATCGATGAGTGACATTGCGCTCACAAACGCCGTCGCTTACGCCGCTCGGTACAACCTGCGGCTCGGTGAACGGCTTGGTTTTGGCATCCACGGCATGGTACGCGTAGCCTACTGTAAGGGCAAGGAAGATCGCTCTGCAGTCAAGGCGCTCAATCAACCAGCTTTCTACAGACGCGAGCGTGATGTCTATCGGCGCCTGCAGGAGGCAAAGGTGACCAAGGTTCTCGGCTTCCACGTGCCTCAGTTGATACGCGTCGATGACGATCTGCACGCAATCAGAAATGACCATTGTCACCCGCCCGTTCGTGCTCGATTTCGCCGGTGCCTTTCTCGATAAGCGACCAGACTTTCCTGAAGAAGTATGGAGCGAACGGGAGACATACCATCGGGAAATCTTCGCAGACCGATGGAAAATTGTGCGGGCCGTCGCTGATGCCTTTGAGGAAATGGGGATTTATCTCGTAGATCTTTCGGCTAGCAACGTCGCTTTTGTAGAATGAACCTGGGTACTCTGGAAGAACGGTCTTGGAGGCGTGCGTCCTTTAGCCGATCACCGTAATGATGATGCCCGTAAGAATGCCCAGAACAGCGGGCAGTTTCCGCCAGCCATGTGGTTCGCGGAAAACGAGAATGCCACCGGCAAAACCCACCAGTGCGCTGCCACGCCGCAAGCTCATGACAATCGAGACCAGCGAGCCGGGTTGGCGCAACGCGCTGAAGTAGATGTAATCGGACGCCAGCAGGAAGAAGGCAATCATTGGAATGCTCCAGCGCCAGTGGAAAATGTTGCGTTCCCACCAGCGTCGTTGCCAACCGATGGCAAAGGGCAGGAACAACACCACAAGGTAAATGGAAAACCAGGCTTGCACCGTCGGAACCGAGAAGTGCGCTCGGCCAAGCAGGTATTTGTCGTAGAGCCCGCTGGTCGCGCCAAGGATTGTGCCGAGCAGCAGAAAACCGATCCATTTATCACGATGGAACCGGACTCCCTCCTTTGCGCCGGCGAAAGACAGCCCAATAAACGAACTCAAGGTTGTCACCACGCCAATGGTCTCGAGCAACGTCGGGCGCTCGCCCATCAACGTCACTGCCCCCAGCCATGTAAACAACGGGCTCATTGCGCGGATGGGAGAGCCCAACGAGAGCGGCAGATGTTTTAAGGCAAAATAAGTGAAGATCCAGGACGCGGCGACAATCGTCGATTTGAGCGCCAGTTGAAGATGCTGGATCACGCTCAGGGGATCCGTCCGTAAACTCGATGGCAGCGCGCCCGGTTGGACTATGTCTACTACAAACAATACGCCCCAAACAGCCGCACCGGAAACCGTGCTGAGAAATAATACCGGCAGCACGGCGTTTTCGTGTACGGCATGCTTGGTGCACAGCTCGTAAAAGCCGAGAAAAAACGCCGAGACCAGGCTGGCCGCTATCCAGTGCATAAACTCTAAGCCGCGCCTCGCTTTCCGAAAGGCGGCTTGTCGGCGGGGGAATTACTACATCCACAGCCCCGAGTCCATGCTGGTATTAACGGGCTCCGCACGCAGTTGGTAGGGACGCCGTCCCGGCGTCCCCAATTTTATTCATTCGCGGTTTAATGGCGGGCGCCCGTCCTTGACTGAGGCACTACTATGGCAACTGGATTTCCATCGACCACCAGCAAACCTCAGGCGATTTGCATCAGCTCATTGAGCGAAGTTCGCAATTGCTGGCGAGCGCGGTAAATGCGTGTTTCCACCGCTTTTACGGAGCAATTCAATATGGCTGCGATTTCCGCCTGGGGCAGTCCTTGGTAAACCGCCAGGATCAAGGGCTGGCGGAGTTCTTCCGGCAGAGTCGCAACCGCGTTTCGAACCGCGACTGCGCGTTCCTGCGCCTGCATCTGCTCATCGGGCGCCGGTCCTTCGACGCGCAGGTTTTCTTTCAAAGAGTTTTTGTTTTCCTCGTTTTCGATATCGAGCGATACCTGTGGGTGCCGCGAGCGCCAACGGTAGCGGTCGCGGACCAGGTTGCTGGCAATAGCATAAAGCCAGGTGGAAAATTTTTGCGCAGGATCGAATTTTGATCGACTATGGTACAACTTAGCGAATGTTTCCTGGGCAAGATCCGCGGCATCCTCCTCGTCCTGGAGAGAACGGATAAGATAGTGGAACAGCCTCCCGGCATGACGTTCCATTAGATCGTTCAGGGCGGCGTCATGCCCCTCATTCAACCGCGCCATGTCACGAGTATCCAGTTCGTCCGACGTAGGTGCGTTCATGGAGGCCTACATTTGATGCTGGCCTGACATGGGATCGGATGAAGAGTTGGCCGCGTGGTGGTGTTGCTCCATTGCCTGCCCGTTAAGAAACGTTTGCTGCTCGACCCACAGGAGATAACGTTTCCCTTGTTCCGGGGGCATCATCCGGCTGACTCGCAGAAAATGATTCAGCATTTCCGCTTCGCAGTCGGCACGCATCGTCGCCCTTTCAGCCAAAAGACCTTGAATCTCGGGCGAGACAGAGGAAGCCTGGCTGAGCGAAAGCTCAAGCTTGCGGTTCAGTTCGGCAATACGGAGGCATCGCTGGGCGCACTGGGGCATATAGGCTTCATGGAGTTTAACGATGCGGTCATAGTCGGCATCACTAAGTTTGAATTCCTTCTTGAGCCAGGCCAATTCCGGTTGCGGCTGACTCATCATGGCCCGGGACGATGCCGTGCCGAAGTAGTAGATTCCGGCAAAGGCCGCGACCGACAGGAGCAGCCCGATCAGAAGTATGAATCCGGCTTTCCTCATTCGCCAATCGCACGGTCGTGATGGTAAGGATCGACCGACTGGACATAACGGGACCCGAGGTCCGCGTTCAAACGGTTGGCTTGATGTTGAGCTGCCCACGCGCCACTAACCAAACCCAATAACAGGAGGATCGCAACATACGCATAGGCAAACCTGGGCCGAGGAAGATTCGCTTCAACCATCTGGCGGACCCAGCTCCAAAAGCCAATTGCTGCCTCCGACCCGGTTTCGGAGCGGGCAACGCGCTTCCAGACTTGCTCCTGAAACCGGGGGGGAAGCGGCGCATCCACAGACCATTGTCTCAAGATCTGGTCCATATCACCGTCTTTTTCAGCAGGTTGATTTGCTTTCATATTTTGTAACCCGGCTCATTCAGCCCTGTTTACTGATACGCCAGACCGATCAAATTCCCTCGAAATACTACCCTCTTTACCTGAATATTTGCTGAAAGCGTGGCTCGAACATGCGGCGAGCCCGTAGCGCAGGCCTCCGAGCCTGCTGTATCGCAGGTTTCCAACCTGCGCATGCCACGTAGGGGCCGAACGCCTTGCCGACTGGAAGTCCGCGATAAGGCAGGCTCGGAGGCCTGCGCTACTTCCACGAGCTTTGCCGCATCCTGGTTCAGCCGGGGTGTTGATGAAAGGAGTTTGTCCGTACACGTTTCGCCTATGCAACATTCTTGCTCAGCTTCTTCGAGCGCCAAAGATAAAAAATAGCTGGGTATACCAACAACTCCATTATCGTGGAGGTGACCACTCCACCAATCATTGGAGTAGCTATGCGCTTCATCACATCAGCGCCTGTTCCATGGCTCCAGAGAATCGGCGCGAGGCCGGCGATGATAACGCAGGCAGTCATCGCCTTGGGCCGCACCCGTTTGACCGCGCCATGGTAGATGGCATCACGAAGATCGCCAACGTGGCGCATAAGACCACGCTTCTGCCAATCGGCGTACGCGAGATCCAGATAAAGAAGCATTACCACACCCGTTTCCGCGTCCAAGCCGGCGAGGGCAATTATGCCGACCCAGACGGCGACGCTGAGGTTGTAGTGCAACAATGCCAGGACACCAATGGCGCCGACGAGCGAGAAAGGCACTGCGAGCAGGACAATAGTGGTTTTGATGAGGGACCGAGTGTTCAGGTAAATGATTAAAATAATGATCAGAAGTGTCAGAGGGATCACGATCATGAAGCGTTGCCTGGCTTGCTGCATATACTCGTATTGGCCGCTCCAAAAAATGTTGTAACCACTGGGCAGCTTGACGGCGCCTTTGGCCACTGCTTCATTGACGGCCCGCATGGTCATTTGGACGTAGGTACCGACATCGACACCTTTCACGTCGATGTAAATCCAGGCGTTGGGAACGGCGGCTTCGCTCTTAATACCCATTGGGGCATGCACGGTTTCGATCTTGGCTAATTGCCCGAGCGGAACCTGGGCTCCAGTGGGGGTGGGGACCACTATTTCGCGCAGGGCGCCGAGATTCTCGCGGAAATCGCGACTATACCGAAGGTTGACCGCGTAGCGCTGGAGTCCTTCCACGGTCGTCGTCAACGGCATACCCCCAAGCGCGACCTCCAGGACATCTTGAACGTCACCAACGCGCAGGCCGTAACGGGCAATTGCCGTACGGTCGATATTGAATTCGATGTAATTGCCGCCCATCGTGCGCTCCGCAAACGCGCTCAGGGTTCCAGGCACCGTCTTGACTACTGCTTCAATGTCCGACGCGATTTGCTCAAGCCTTGCCAAATCCGGCCCTGCGACCTTGATGCCTACCGGCGTTTTGATACCGGTCGCCAGCATGTCAATCCGCGTCTTGATCGGCATAGTCCAGGCGTTATTCAAACCTGGGATCTGTACGGCGGCATTCAGTGCATCGATGAGTTCGTCCGGTGTACGACGACGATGGGCGATGACTTTGCCTTGGTCGTCGTTGATGTCGACGTTGGGCCATTCTTCCTCTGGTTTGAGCATGATTGTGGTTTCGATCATGTCGAACGGGGCGGGGTCGGTTGCCGTTTCGGCCCGCCCGATTTTCCCGAACACCTGGCGCACTTCAGGAAACCGGCGGATCAGTTTATCGGTGGTCTGAAGCAGTTCACGCGCCTTGGTGGGTGAAATGCCAGGGAAGGTGGTCGGCATGTAGAGCAGGTCGCCCTCATAGAGCGGCGGCATAAATTCCGATCCGATATTCTCATACGGGAATAGCTTCCCTGCTTTGAAAGCCCACTCTTTGGCTTTGCCGTCGGGTAAAATGCGAGCGGCGAGGCTATTCCATGGCAGGAAAACCCAAATGACCAATGCCGCCGCGGCTAGCACGACCGCCCAGCGCCATTTAATCACGAAATCAATCGCCGGGTGATAAGCCCAGATCAGGAATCGATTGATCGGATTCTTTTCCTCGCCGGGTATACGGCCGCGGACAAAATAGCCCATAAGGATTGGTCCCAGCGTGATCGAGAGAATCGCCGCCGCGCCCATGGAGTAGGTTTTAGTGAAGGCCAAAGGCTTGAACAAACGGCCGGACTGCTCGCCCAACATGAAGATCGGCAGGAACGAGACGGTGATCACCAATAGCGAACAGAATAATGTCGGGCCGACTTCGATCGAGGCATCCCGGATGATGTCCCAATGCGGCTTTTTGCCCTGGTCTCGTTCCATGTGTTTGTGGGCGTTTTCGATCATGATGATGACCGCATCCACCATCGCCCCAATCGCGATGGCAATTCCCCCTAATGACATGATGTTCGAGCTAATGCCCTGGCCGAACATGACCAAAAACGAAACTAGAACGGCGATCGGAAGAATTACAATCGCGACGAAGGCGCTCCGCAAATGCATGAGGAACGCAATGCACACCAAAGCCACAACCAGGCTTTCCTCGAGAAGCTTTTCCTCGAGCGTTTTGACGGCGCGTTGAATCAAAGCACTGCGATCATAAACGATTTGATAATGCACATCCGAAGGCAGGCCTTGCATCGCTTGATCGAGTTTTTTCTTCACGTCCAGGATGACCTGGCGGGCGTTAGCTCCGTATCGGACCACTACGATCCCACCGACGGTCTCGCCTTCACCATTGATCTCAGCGATGCCGCGGCGCATGTCCGGTCCGAACTCCACATTGGCTACCTGGCGCAACAGAATGGGCACGCCTTGATCGCCTACGCCTACCGCCACATCCCGCAAGTCGTCCAGCTTCTCGATATAACCACGCACCCTGAGCATGAACTCCTTTTCCGACAGCTCGATCGAGCGGCCGCCGACCTCCCCGTTGCTCCGCTGAACCGCCATGGCAACATCCGAGATCGACAGGTTATAGGCGCGCAGTTTGGTCGGATCAACCGTGACTTGGTATTGCTTCACAAAACCACCAACCGAGGCGACCTCCGAAACACCTTCGACGGAGGCCAGTTGATACCTCAGATACCAATCCTGGATAGATCGAAGCTCTGCCAGGTCACGATTGGTCGAGTTGATGGAGTACATGAACGCCCAACCTACCCCGGTGGCATCCGGACCGAGTGTGGGCGTGACGTTCCGGGGCAACTGCGAGCCAAGCCCGCTCAAATACTCCAGCACGCGGCTGCGCGCCCAGTAGGGATCGGTGCCGTCTTGAAAAATCACGTAGACAAATGAGAAGCCGTAGAACGAATATCCCCTTACTACCTTGGCTTTGGGCACCGAAAGCATTTTGGTCGTGATGGGGTAAGTAACCTGGTCCTGAACAATTTGAGGTGCCTGACCGGGCCATTCCGTATAAACGATGACCTGGACGTCCGAAAGATCGGGAATGGCATCCAGCGGAATGTTTTTAACCGCGTAAAAACCGCCCAGAACCAACGCTATCGTTCCCAACAAAACGATAAACTTGTTCTTCAGGGAGAACTCGATGACGCGTTGCAGCATAGCTCGACGCTCTAACGCTCCCGACGCTCCTCACGCTCCGACGTCCCTAACCCCTGCATCACTGGAATCAAAGTCATGCCGCATTTGGGACACTTGCCTGGTTTGTCGGACCGCACATCGCTGTGCTCGGGCATCGGGCAAGTGTAGTACAGAAGCTTGCCGCCGGGTTGGAGTTTGGCCAAAGCCGCTTGAGTAACGGGAACCAAGGTCATGCCACAGATGGGGCACTTGCCGGCATGGTCGTATTCAATAGAGACATGCTCGGGCATCGGGCAGATATACTTCACGCCTGACTCGGCGTTGGTTGAAGACAAAGCGGTCAATTCCGGATGAGCCACAGCCGAGGCGTTGGTTTCGGTGACCGGGGCGGCTTCCCTAGGCTCGCGCATCTTTTGGATGGCCTCGCGGAGTTGGCTTTCTGAGTCGAGCATGAACTGGCCGGAAGTGACGATGCGTTCGCCGTCTTTCAACCCGCTGATGACCTGGTAGGTGTCGTTCTCGGCTTGGGGGCCTAACACGACCGTGCGCGGCTCAAATTTTCCATTTTCTAAAGCGACAAACACCGTGTTCTTTTCTCCGCTGCGCAGCACGGCCATATCGGGCACGAGCAGCACTGAAGGATCCAGTTGCGAAATGATATGGACCGATGCAAACATTCCCGGTTTGAGGAAATAACCTGGATTGTGAAACTCCATCCGGACTTTCGCTGTGCGGGTTTTCTCGTCGATGTTCGGGTAAATGTACGTCACTCGGCCGCGGAACTCGCGGTCAGGCAAGTAAGACAAGGTAACGGTAACCTCCTGTCCCAGGCGGATGTACGCAAGGTCCTGTTCATATACCTGCGCCTGAACCCAAACCAGGCCGAGATCGGCAAGGCGATAAGTTTTCATGCCGGCGTCCACCATTTGGCCCTGCACAATCAGCTTTTCCGTGACGAAGCCATCTTGCGGCGCAACGACCCGGAGCGTCTTGCACGGTTGGCGGGAGCGCTGCAGTTCGGCGATCTGCTCGTCGGAAATATCGAAGAACTTCAGTTTGGTCAGCGCGCTCGTCTTAAGAGAATCCGAACCGGGAGCATTGGTTAATTGATCCAGTGCCAGCAGGTATTCCCTTTGAGCGCTGTAAAGCTCGGGCGAATAGATATCGAATAAAGGCTCGCCTCGCATCACCAGTTGCCCGGTCGCATTCACATATAGCTTTTCAACCCACCCCTTGAACTTGGTCGTGACGTCGGAGAGTGCGGTCTCATCATAGTCAATCACGCCGACGGTACGAATCATCCGGCGCAATGGCCCGCGAGTCAGGGCCCCGGTGCGGATGCCCATGTTTTGCATCGTCACCGGGTCAATTGAAATGCTGGTCGACTCAGCCGCCGAGGCTGACAGCGCACTCGCATTTGCGCTTGGCTTGTGAACCGGTGTCAATTTCATGCCACAAATGGGACAATTGCCGGGATGATCCTGAATAACTTGCGGGTCCATGCCGCAAGTGTAGAGCTGCGCGGATTTAGTCTGAGCGTTCGGTTTGCTGCCGTCTCCGCACGCGGTAAGCAGGAGGCCCACACTGGCAATGGAAAGCAGGAGCATGACAGCAAATGCTCTATCCATAGCGGATCTGATTGGGGACGCCGAGGACGGCGTCCCTACCGGTCGCGTTTGCGTTTCGCGTTTCTTCGTGTTCATTAGCGGTTACAGGGGGTAATTGAAACGCCGAGGACGGCGTCCCTGCCTTGTTCATTATTCATTGCATTTTCTGTGGTGCCGCCGAGTTGCCCGGGAGCATGGCCGGCGCGGAGCCCATGGCGCTGGAGGACGAACCGGCGGCCATCGCGTTGCCCATTTTTCGCGAGCCTCCGATAGGAGAAGACATGCCTGCGCTCACTGCTCCATCGCCGGCAGGAGGCATGCCTTGCATAATGAGGGAAAGTTCGGCCAGTGAAAGTTCCCGTTGAGTCCGAGCTTCGACCTGGTCAAGATCGAAACGCAGGAGCGTTTGCTCGACATCTGTGAGATTCAGGAAATCCACCTGGCCACCGAGATATGCGGAACGGGCGAGCTCCAAAGATTGCCGCTGTTTGGGAATCAGTTCGTTCTGCAGCAGTTCGAGGTTCCGGGTCGTCTCCTTATACACAAACGCCCGCTCGGCCACATCCACTGCGAGCGAAATCTCCTCCGCGGAAAGCCGGGCCTCGCCGGCGCGTTTGTTGGCTTGAGCTTCGGCAACCTGCGCCGCCAATTTATCCCGCCACAGCGGGATGCTGACCGTGCCCCACGGACGATACAGCGTTGGGTTCATCTTGGCATCGGCCATCAGCCCAAGGCTGGTGTCCGGCATCCGCGCTTTATAGGCCAGGCGGATTGCGGCCTCGGCGGCGTGCACGTCAGCGCTCATCGCTTTAAGGCGCAGATTTTCAGCCAGCGCCGGGTCCAGAAACTTGTCCTGGCGTACGTCCAGAGGCGTGGATTCGAAACGCGCGGGCACCGGGGGTGCAGGGTCATTCGGCCCGAGTCCCAGCGCCGCTTTGAACTGGGCCAGCAGCGGCTCGCGTGAATCCTCCAGGTTCAGAATCTCATTATTAAGGCGGCTCTGCTCAATTTGAGTTCGCAGCACATCCTGCAAGGTCGCTTTGCCGACTTCATTTTGAGTTCTGGCCAATTGTTCGAGCTCGCGGAGCAGCCCAAGGTTCTGGCGGTTGACGCGGATTTTTTCCTCAAGAAAATAAAGACGGTAATAAGCGCGCTTCACCTCGTAGGCACTCTCGAGTGAAGCGCCCTTGAAGTTAAAGTAACCGCCCTGACTGGTGGCGGCAGCCTGTTCACCAGCCGCACGCAGCTTGCCCATCCCGGGAAAACTCAACATCAGGCCGGGCATTAGCGACGTCACCACATCCTGGATATCCATTTGGAATGTCAGTTGTGGATCCGGCCGAGAGCGACTGATCGTGATGCGCTCGACCGAGGCGAGCCAATCAAAGTAAGCCGCTTCCACCTTGGGCTGATTGAGCAGCGCGTAAGTCAGGAAATCAGCCAGACCGGAGTTGGTGGTCAGAACCGGCAACGCCGGCTTCTTTCCGTCGGGACGATAGGAATTGCCTACGTCTTGTGCTTGTTGGCGCGCCTCTTTTTCGCCTTTTACGGCAAAACCTTTGCAGCCTGCCAGCAGCAAGCCGGCGGCAACTGCGCAGACGATACGCGTCCAGATGAGAGGCTTCATAAAGCGAACAATCGATCGCTTAGCCTCTTACTACGCCGCAGATCGCGTTTCCCCTCTGGAATTTATAGACAATTGAGCCCTTGAACCGTCCCCTTTGACCTGGGAGCGCCGGCTTCCAGTCGGCTTGCTCCTGGAGGGATTATGTTCGCCTGCATCTCAAGGCATCCATCCTGTCCATCTTTGTCCGCCTAACCTTCGTCGCTTACTCTTGGTCGCCTATCCGCTGTCGCTTCAACATCCTGTCCATCCGCTTATCCCTGTCGATATTCCCCCTGTCTATCCTGCCGACATACAAAATGCCCTCACCGGGAATGTTCCGAATCCTTTGACCTTCGTGGGCACCGCAAAAAAGCGCATGCCGTTTTCAGGAATCGCATTGAGCCCGCGCAAATGCTCAACAATGGGAATTCCGGCCGCCAGCAACACCGAGTGAACGGGCCGGGCCAAATCGGCGGTGTCATCAATATTAAGCGAATCAATACCGACTAGCGTAGCTCCGGCCTGTTGCAGAAATTGGGCCGCAGAAGCAGTCAGGAAAGGGCTCCCCTCGAAATACTGATCGGTGCGCCAGTGTCGATCCCAGCCCGTCGCAACCAACACGGCTTTGCCGCCGACCTCAAGACGCTCGAAGCATTCCCGCCCAATAGATCTTTGTCCGGCCGGCACCCGCACCACCACCGTATCGAGATTCGCAAGCTGCTCCAACTTTAGTTGCGAGAGGTCTATGCCGTCGGCGTAGCGATGGAACGGCGAATCGATGTAAGTGCCGGTGTTGGCGACCATCTCGATTTTGCCGATATGGAATTCGGTGCCCGGCGCATAGCGTGCGCGAGACGCCTCGCGGCTCAGGTAATCGCAGATGATAGGCGCGGGCAACCCTTTGTAAGTCACCATGCCGTGTTCCACCGTGTGGCTTAAGTCGATCAGGGGGCTTTTCATGCGGGATTTCTGAAAAATGGCACTCCATTTCCCAAAATACAAGCGCGGGAATCTCCGTGGATAGGGATCTCCATGGCTGCTGCCACACGCACATTGTGAACGTGAATCCAACTGGCGCGGATGGCTTCTCCCTCTGCCCTTCCGAAGGGGAGAGGTTGGGTGGGGGCTTGTACGCAAATTTAGCCGGCACGCCCGAGTGCCGGCTAATTGTACGATTGCCCGCCTTCTATACAGAACGCCGCCGTCAGCGTTGAACGACCCGATAGAAACGGTTGTTGCTCATCGGTGAGCTGCTGTCCACGACGAACTGCGTTGTGCCGCCGAGTGTAACCGTGGTCAAAGGTGTCCAGGTCACCGGGGCCGCCATCGACGTGGTATAATCAACCTCATACGTGTTACCAGGAATGCCGTTGATCGTGACGACTGGATAGAAGCTAATCGCTTCGGTGGTCAACGAGGCCGCGGAGCTCTGGGCCCAGAAAGCAGCCGAAGTCGTGTTGGTAGCATACACCGAATAAAGCCCGACATTGGCGGCAGTGGCGCCCGTAATCGTCAGTATGGCAGTCTTGGAGCCGGATACACCGTTGCCGTCCGCGAGCGGCTGGTTATTGAACAGCCATTGATAAGTGCATGACACGTTCGAGACGGTCACCTTGAACGTGGCCGTGCCGCCCACTGCGACGATCACGTTGGTAGGTTGCCCGCTGAATACAGGCGTACTGGCGGTAACGGGTGCAATGCTGTACAGGGTCGTCGTGTTGTGCGCGGGGTCATAGCTCCAGGCGACCGTGCCCGCGCCGCCGTAGGCGGTGAGCTGTCCGCTCGTCACCAGGCCGGGGAAGAAAGTCGTCGCATTTTGGTTCGAGATGATGATCGTGCCGCCGGTCGAGATGTCCAGCTGACCGTACGAGTTATTGGCCGGCATGCCCAGCGTTTGGCTGGCCCAATTGCGCAGAATCACCGTCGCGTTGTTGCTGACGACCATGAAGTTCGTCCCGCCGGTCCCGTTCCAGCCTACACCCAACTGCCCGTTGGTTATACACAGCGTGCCCCCGTTAACAATCAATGTGCCCGAATTCGCGAAGCCAGAGCTGTTGGTGCCGTTGCCTACCCAGAGATGGCTGCCGAAGGCTGCGTAACAATTCGGTCCAATGTACAGCGAGCAGGTGTCCTGTGGGAAACCGAGCCCGCTCCATTCTCCCCCTGGAGCCACAGTTCCGGCCACCAGGCTGCCGCCATTGGTGATAATAATGGTTCCGTATCCATTGGCTGGACCCCAGTCGCCAATCGCGATCGCGCCGAGGTAGGCGGCCGTATTGTCGATGACGCAGGGAATACCTCCCTGCGGCTGATTAAAATGGAGCTTGTCTGGATTGCCCGTCGTAGGATCGGCGACCGAGGGAACATTGCCCATGCTCCAGTTGGCAGGATCGCTCCAAAGGGCATAGGGCATGCCGCCGTCATCGTAAAGGATGTTGATCGGAGTCCATTGGATGTCGGTGTAAGTAATGGCATTGGCGTTAAGGCCCAGCATCGGCACGGCTAGCCAGCCGGCCACGAGCAGAGACTTGAACGCTCCCGAGGGTTTAATGATTCCTTTCATATCTGTTTCATTGAGGTTGAACTGAGGTGCTTGGTCTTCCATTGTTTTTGTCGCTTGACCATTCGCGGCCGAATCCTATCAGACCCCCTCAGGCGGCAATATCCCCGAAAACGGGGATGCCTCGCCGCATCGCTGTGTCCTCCTGCCAGAGCTGCTTTTGCGGGCTTGCAGTTTTAATCCAGACGAACAGACTCAGCCATATGAAATCCAGCACGTACAAAGCGGTTTTGACGCTGTTAGCCTTTGCGCTGCAAGCGGCGGGCGCCTGGGCGGCCGATTTTCTGATCCACGACGGAGATCGCGTGGTGTTCCTGGGCGACAGCATTACCGAGCAACGCCTCTACACCACCTATCTCGAGGCCTACGCGCTGACGCGGCACCCGGAATGGAAGTTGTGGTTTAGGAACGTGGGCTGGGGCGGAGACACAGCCTGGCTGCGGCAGCGCGCGCATCCGGATGAAGCGAAGCTTTTTGCGGCGGACGAATCGAGCCAGGGGCAAATGGTCGAGCATTCGGTCGGCATGGGCCTGGAACGCGACGTTTTACCGCTGAAACCGACCCTAGTAACCGTGAAGTTCGGCATGAACGATCATGCATACCAGGCGTTTCGTGAGGACATTTTCCGCGCCTATGTCCGCAGCCAGAGCCAGATCGCAAAGGTCCTGGAAGAGCACGGAGCCCGGCTCGCCTTCCTGACACCGCAGCCCATCGAAGAGAAGCGGCCCGACCCGGACCAGGACGTGAAGAACCAATCGCTCCGGAAGTTCGCCGATGGATTGAAGGACGTGGCCGCGAAATCCGGGGCGACGTTTGTGGACCAATTCGATCCGTACATGGCGATGTTGAAACGGGAGCGGGCGAGCAATCCCCCGGGGTTCGTCGGTGGCGGGGATGCCGTGCACCCGGGACCGATCGGCCACACAGTAATGGCTTGGGCCATCTTGAAAGGGCTCGGTGCGACGCCCCAGGTTTCGACCGCAAACATCGATGCCGCAGCGCAGAAGGTCGTGTCGGCCGAGCGCTGCCGGATCGAACATCTGCAGGCTGCCGGAAAAGGTGTCAGTTTCGATCGGCTCGATGAGGCCTTGCCGATGCCGATTGACGAGCGCGCCGAGCCCGCGCTGAAACTCGCTCCCATCCTCGAGGACCTGGACCGTTATGAACTTCAGGTGACCGGACTGAGCGCCGGCAACTATAACGTCACTATCGACGGGGAGGCCGCGGGGAAAGCGTCCGCCGAAGAACTGGCGAAAGGCTGGAACATGGCGAACGCGCCGGGTCCAATCACCGAGCAGGCGCGCGAGGTGCTCCGGCTGGTGTTCAACAAAAACAACGTCTACTTCCGCCGCTGGCGCGAGGTCCAACTGTTCACTTTGCCCGCCTGGCTGCGCGGCCCGGAGATCGAAGCCAAACGCCAGGAGGAATTGGCCAGACTGGATCGCCAGATTTCTGAGATCGAGACCGAGATCAACACGGCGCGCAAACCCAAGACCCGCCATTTCGAGGTGAAACCGGCGACGGACTGAATCGCCCTAATAACCGCGGTTAGGGCGTGTTTGGAAAATGCTGACGGAGCGCGAGCGGTCCCCGCTCGCAGCGGCCGGAACGGCTCCTCCGCGGAAACCGCGACCTGGCCATGCGTCACTCCGGCTCAACTTCAGCATTTTTACAACACGGTTTTTAAAGTTTATTCGTGGCCTCGCACTCTTCAATTCGTCGCGCGATAAAATCGCGCTCGATCGGAAGCAGGGCGAGCTTTGCCGCCTGTCGAAAGTGCGTGACTGCGGCGGCGGTCTGCCCGAGTTCGGCGGTAAATGTGCCGCGCATGGCATGGTAGAATTGATTCCCTTCGAGCACAGAGCGTTGCTGGATGTTATCGAGCGCGTCCAGTCCGGCTTGCGCCCCGTGGACGCGCGCGACAGCGACCGCTCGGTTCATCGCGGTGACAGGCGAACCGGTCAGTGCGAGCAGTTGGTCATAGAGCTGCAGAATGCGCGGCCAGTCGGTCGTCGATGCATCGGTCGCCAGGCAATGCGTGGCGGCAATGCTGGCTTCAACATGATAAACGCTCAATGCCCCTCCTTGCGACGCGTGCCGCAGGCATAGTACGCCGCGCTGAATCATGGTCTGATTCCAAGCGGTGCGGTCCTGCTCGTGCAGACGCAGCAGATTCCCGGCGTCGTCGGTGCGCGCGGACAGGCGCGCTGCGTTGAGCAACATGAGCGCGAGCAGGGCATAGGCGCGCTGCTCTTGTGTCGCGGGATGCTGGGTGACCAAAGTGACGAGCCGGATGGCTTCCTGACAAAGTTCCTCGCGCACCAGGCGCTCGCCGGCGGAGGCTTTATAGCCTTCGTTGAAAAGCAGGTAGAGCGTGTGCAGCACGCCATCAAGCCGCGGCGAAAGCGCGGCGGTATCCGGCACCGCAAAGGGCAGGGCCAGCTCGCGGATGCGCTGACGCGCGCGCACAAGGCGCTTTGCGATCGCTGCCTCGCTGGTCAGAAATGCAGCGGCAATTTCGGCGGGGCTGAATCCGCACAGCGTGCGCAACGCGAGCGCGGCCTGCGATTCCACGGCGAGCTCGGGATGAAAACAGACGAACATCAACCGCAGCGTGTCATCGGCGAAAGTCTCGTGTGTCATGTCTTCAGAAGTCGATGACAGCCACCGCGTATGCTCCGCGGCGATGCCTTCCTGCTTTTCGTTCCATCGCTGTTCCCGTTGCAGCGCGTTGAGCGCGAGATTTTTTGCCACTTGCGTCATCCACGCGGCCGGATTGTCCGGCACACCGCGATACGACCACGTTTGCAGAGCGCGCAGCAACGCCTCCTGCACGACGTCCTCCACAAGCTGCAGCCGGTGCGTGCCGAGATGAGCCGTGAGCGTGGCAATCACTTTCGCGCCTTCATGACGGAAAACATGATCGGCTGCCTCGCCCGCGCTGTCACCGGGCGCCTCATTCTGGCTCAATCGCATTTCAACTCGGCGATCTGGCGTACTTCCAACTGCCCGCCGTATTTAAACATCGGACAGGTGCGGGCGATGTTCACTGCCTCGTCCATAGTGGCTACATTGACGATGAAGAAGCCGCCGATGGCTTCTTTGGATTCCGCGGCCATGAGGTCGGAAACAATGCTTCCGTTCTTCCCCGAAACGACTTTGCATTCGGGCGTCAATGGCTGCGCCGCGCTCATAACGCCTTTCTTGGTAAGGCTGTCAATCCAGGCATAGACTTCGGTCATTTTGGCCTGCATTTGTTCAGCCGAAAGCCCGCCGTCGTTGCATGCGCCGCCTTGGACGAGAAACATGTATTGATTGGTAGGAACGTTTTTCATCAGCGTGTTTGAGTAGGTTCGAGATTGAGTGTTGGTTTGCTTTGCCGGGAATTTACCACGCGTCGCACCACGCACAATGCCAGCGTGCCGATGCAGAGCGCGGTGAGCAGGCGCATGAGGAGATGCGCTGACGAGCATGACATCGTTAACCCAGAGCAAAGGGCCACATAGGCCACCAGACACATGGGACACTTTGGCATGAGCGCGAGCACCGCGCCGGGGAGGATCCAGCCGGCCGCCTCTCTGGCACGTCGCCGCCACGTCCTTTGCTGACACGCATCTCGACTATCCACGGCGTCGGAAGTGATCGCCGTTCGGCGTGTAGCGCGGGCGTCTTCGCCTGCGGGTTCTGGCAGCGTCTCGCTGCCCCTTCGGCAATTGTTTAGGACGCTCCGTATAGTGCGCAATTCCCGTTGACAGCAGTGGGGCGTGTTCATGCTCTTGCCTCCTTGGGCTGGCAACCGCATTTCGCCGAGCCGGCGTCGTAGCTGTCGTGATAACGCACCCATTCCATCGAGCGTTCGAGGTTCTCCTCATCGCGACCATTGGGCGTTAGATCGAGAATGCGATACGTTCCCATCATCAGTTCAACCCCCCGGCCGTAAACCGAATACGTGTGATAGATCGAACCATCGGCGGCCTTGTGGAAAACGCTGATTCCCGGCGCTTCTGTGCTGCCAAACGATTGTCTGGTGTAATTGTAGTCTACTTTGCCACTTTCCACTTCCTTCTCGGTGAACGACACGTGGAAATCATGGTTGAAATCGCTGCCATTCGACGACACCCAATCGAAGCCCCAGCCCATGCGCTTCTTGAACGCCTCAATCTCGGCCAGCGGCGCTCGGGAAACTGCCATCATGGTGACGTCGCGCGCGGTCAGATGCGGGAGCATCCCGTCGGTGTGATCGGCCATGTAAGAGCAGCTGGGACAACCTTCGCCCCAGTCTGGACCAAGCATAAAATGCTGAATGACCAACTGGCTTCGCCCGGCAAAAAGCTCAGCGAGCGAGACACGCCCCTTTCGGCTGTCGAACTGGTAGTCCTTCTCGATTTTCACCCAGGGAAGCGCGCGGCGTTTGGCGCTGACCGCGTCCATCTGTCGGGTGAGGCGTTTTTCTTCCGCCAGAAGTTCCTTCCGGGCGGCGAGCCACTCGGAAGGTGTTACAATACTGTGGTTTGTTTCTGTTTTCATTGATTTTGCTGTTTTTTAGTTATTTTGTTCAATTTTTGCGGTCTGTCGCAGCAGCCCGTCAATGAAACGACAAACGAACTTTCCCGCCGAGGACAGGGGGAAGACAAAATTTTGAAAAATTTTTGCCCCTCGCTTTAAGGTTCTGCAATGAGCCGGGTAAAGCCACAACAACCGTCAAGTTGTAAAGATTCGGTGCGGCAAAGGGGTGTTCTGGCGTCTCCCACGCCTTCATAACCTCACTCCGCAAAACGAGGCTTGTCATTGAAAGCGAGGCGGGTCAGATGATACCTTCGATCATTATGAAAAAGAGCATGCTGGATCTCACCGCCAACTTCGTTGCCCCATGCCCTGCCGCCTTTCCGCTGTCGAACGAGCCTGCCCTGGACCGTCCCGGTGTTAAACTCCTGCGCCGAGTCGGATGCGGGCTTGTCGCCGTTTTGGCCCTCTTGGCCGCGAACCCGCTGGCCGCCCAGACCCCGTCATCGGAGGAAGGCTTTGTCAGCCTGTTTGACGGCAAGACCCTGAACGGCTGGAAAGTGGGCGACAACGCCACCCTGTTCCATGTGGAGGACGGCATGATCGTTATGGACTGTCCGGCTGACAATCATCGGCCAGCCCATCTGTTCTACGATGGCGACGTCAACGGGCATACGTTCAAGAATTTCGATTTGCGCGTCGACGTTATGACCTATCCCGGCGCCAATTCGGGCATCTACTTTCATACCGAATTCCAGAATGCCGGCTTCCCCAGCAAGGGACTCGAATGCCAGGTGGACAACAGCCATAGCGACTGGCGCCGCACCGGCAGTCTTTACGGGTTGATCAATCTCACCTGGGGCCCGGAAAAACCCTCGGCTGACAACAAACAAACGGTGGTGTATCTGGCCAACGCTCCCGTGAAAGACGAGGCGTGGTACACCCAGGAAATTATCTGCCGCAACGGCGTGGTAACGGTCAAACTCAATGGCCAGCCCATGTTCACCTATCAGATTACCGACGCCGATTCTGTGCACCGTCTTTCCAGCGGCGCGACGTGGCTGCCCCAGGGCACTTTCGCGCTCCAGGGACACCCGCCGATGCCAGGCCACATCAGTAAAGTCGGGTTCAAAAACATTCGCGTCAAAGTTCTGCCCGACTAAGAATCCAGTTGAACCGCTAATCTTCGCTAATCAACACTAACCGAATCAGGGAATTCGCTCTTTGTCTTAAACCTGTCCCGGCTCACTTTTTGGTGAGCCATTTTATGCGCTTCAAGTACTAAGCGAAGATTAGCCCGGATTAGCGGTTTTTCCTTCGTATGGTTATGATTAAGATGCGTGTTTGGAAACTGTTGACGGGGCGCGAGCGGTCCCCGCTCGCAGCGGCTGGAAGGGTGCCCCTGCGGAAGCTGCGATCTGGGCCATGCGGCACTCCGGCTCAATTTCAACATTCTCCAAATACGACCTCAGGCTTGCTCAACACTCTGCTCGCCCTGATTGTGGTTGCTGGTCTGAATCGTCCCCACGACGCAGTGGCCGCGACAAACACGTTCGACGAGAAATCCATCAAGCATTGGACGCTCAAGGGCCCACTCAACGAAGGCCCCCGGCGAGTAAGCGAGGTCCTGCCGCTTTCGGATCAGCAGAACCACGGCCGGTGGCTGAGGTTCGAGCCCATGTGGGATGAATTTGATCAACCCACGCTGGATACGAACAAGTGGACGATGGGCATGTATTGGTGGCAAGGACGCCAGCCGGCCTGGTTTAATCCGCAAAACGTGGTGGTTGCAAATGGTCAACTGCACCTGACCATGCGCCGGGAGGAGGTTCCAGCGGAGATGAAGGCCAGGGGTTATCACGACTACAGTTCGGCTGCGCTCCACACCAAAGCCCGGTCAAGCTACGGCTACTACGAGGTCAAAACGCGCCCCATGAACTCAGGTGGTTCCAGTTCGTTCTGGTTTACGCAGGAAGATCCCAAGGTATCACCCGGTTGGGGCACCGAAGTTGATGTGTTCGAATTGTGCGGCAAATCAGCCGTGCACGACCGCCGCTATTACATGACCCTGCACGTTTGGGCCACGCCCGAGGAAAAGCGGCATTGGGCGGTGGGCAGCTACTGGGAATCGCCCTGGCGCTTCGCCGGGAGTTTTCATGTTTTTGGGTTCGATTGGGACCGCGAGGAACTGCGCTGGTATATTGATGGCGTGCTGGTACACACAGTGCAGAACACGCACTGGCATCAACCGTTGTTTCTGATTTTCGACAGCGAAACGATGCCCGAGTGGTTTGGCATGCCGGCTGACGCCGATCTACCCTCGACGTTCGACATCGAATATGTGCGGGCCTGGAAACGACCTGGACCGCAGTAGTAATAGCGTCGTAGTGAACCATAGTGAGCAAATCCAACGCATCAGGACCAAACTGAAGGCAGCGCACAAGGCCGATCGGAAGCTCAAGGTTTTCGGAGCCAGGAATCACAAATATCGAATCGGCCGAGCTGCATCAGAACGTGAGATCTGCGCGTTCGAAGAGCGTTACTCGCTGGTATTGCCCGGGTGTTATCGTTCCTTTCTGATTGGGGTCGGCAACGGTGGGTCATCCTACAGGAATTCCGTTGCCGGACCTTTTTACGGCATCTATCCTCTGGGTGGTGGCGTGGACGAAATTCTGGAGAACCCGTCGTTGTTCTTGAATAAGCCCGCGATCGTCGAGCCGGATATAACGGAGGAGAAATGGGAGACGCTTACAAAGCGCCTCAACGATGACTATGCGCTCGCGGACCAGGATTTCGACGAGGAACTCGGGAGGTTATACGCCGGACTGTTGCCGATCGGCTCCCAGGGATGCACCTACTTGCATGCGCTCGTTCTGAACGGACCTCACGCGGGCAGGGTGGTGAACCTGGACCTCGATCGGCACCGGCCGCAGTTTGCGTTCGAGCGTAACTTCCTTGAATGGTACGAGCGCTGGCTCGATGAGGTGATAGCTGGCTATCTCCTGCAGGACGGACCAACGTGGTTCGGGTACACCATGGCAGGAAATGACGAGCACTTACTGCGCGTATTCGCCAATGCGGAAGATCATCAGACCAGGCTTGAGGCCCTCAAAGGTCTCGCAAAACTTATAACCGCCACCCAAGCGAGCTGCCGGAAACTGCTCGAGCTTTGCGGTGAGAGCGACGCAGAGATACGCCGCCATGCGCTTCGGATGCTGACCAAATTCTCATACCCCATGGCGCGGGCGCCGCTTCGCGCGCACCTGTTGGGCGACGATGATCACTGCCTTGCGGCCTGTCAGAGCATCTACTCGTACGCTAGAAATAAATCGAAGGAATGGAGCGAGTTCCTGAGAAGTCGTTTACCGGCGGTCAACACGCCGGAGACATTTCGATTCGTGTCATATCTGCTGGTGGAATCGGGCGTGGATTTCAGCGAGGACTTCAGGCCGTTTTGCACGCACGGAAATGAACAAATCCGCGTAAGCGCCTTCTTCTCGCTCGGGCGGCTCCAGAACAAGAAAGCGCTCGTCGACCTATTCATCCTGGGCCTGGACGACGCCTCTCCGCGAGTGGTTCACATGACGCTTCAGGCGCTTGCCGGCATTTACGACCAAAAACTCCTTAAAGCGTACGCGCGTGTGCTCGATCGATTCAAAACGGACGAATGCTATGTTTTGACCAATCTGGAGCTCCGATTGAAGGATATGGGGATTGGCTCAATCGAGAAATTCCGTAAATGACCACCGGTCTGAGCCCGAGCGGCTGTTGACAGTTCTGTTGACACTGCGGGTGAATTTCCTCCGAATCGTTCCATCTTTAACGATGGAGGCGAGGGTCGGAATCGAACCGACGCATAAGGCTTTTGCAGAGCCCTGCCTTACCACTTGGCTACCCCGCCGTTTGGGTTGTAGAGGCGGAAAATAATGGAGAATGGGCGAGGTGCAAGGAAAATTGGTTTCTGG
>CAZUVM010000003.1:0-73000 GCA_964623885.1 uncultured Verrucomicrobiota bacterium | reverse complement strand
CTTCCACTGCAGCACATCAAAGGCGAGCCCTTGACTGAGGCCCAACGGGATTATCTCGAAGGCTTCTTTGCCGGCTTGGCCGCGCGTGGACTGAAATTTTCGGACGTCGACCCGGCGCCTCAATCGGAAAAGGCCGCGCCGCTGTCCGCCGATTTGATTTTCGAGGAGAGAGTGAAGCGCGAGCTCCACCCGCTGGATGCTTATCCGCAACTCCTGGAAAACGCAGCACTCAATCAGGCCCCGGACAAAGAGAGCACTTTCCGATTTAAATGGCAGGGATTGTTTTACCTGTCGCCGAACAAAGAGGCTTTCATGGCGCGCCTGCGCATTCCCGGCGGCCTGCTGAAGACTTACCAATGGCGCGAACTGGCTGCGATCGCCAAGGACCTGACCACCGGCTACGTCCAAATCACTACTCGAGCCAATCTCCAAATACGCCTCATCCAGCCAAAGGACGCGCCCGAGGTTCTGCGGCGGATCCAGGCTGTGGGTCTCCACACGCGTGGTGCCGGTGCCGACAATATTCGCAACCTGACCGCCAATCCGACCGCGGGTATCGATCCGTGTGAGCTGATTGACGTCACTCCGTTGTGCCAACAACTCGCGCAAATTATCATCAACGATCGGAGCTTTTACGACCTGCCTCGCAAATTCAATATCGCGTTCGATGGTGGCGGCCTTATCGGCACGGTGGAGGACACCAACGACATCGGCGCCAAGGCAGTCAAAGTCGGCGACGAAACCCTGTTCCGGATCGCGCTGGGTGGCGCGACGGGCCACCAGGCCTTTGCGCGCGACCTCGGCGTGCTGGTTCTTCCAGAGGAACTGAACCAGGTCATCGTGGCGCTGGTGCGCGTGTTCATTGCCAACGGCAACCGGAATGACCGCAAGCACGCTCGCCTCAAGCATCTGTTGGATAGCTGGACTTTGGAAAAGTACCTCGCCGAAACCGAAAAATTACTGGGCAAACAACTGCGGCGCTCCGCGCTGGACCCTGCCGCCATTCACTACCCGGGACAGAAAATCCGGCACTCGCACATTGGAGTTTATCCGCAAAAGCAACGCGGCCTGAACTACGTCGGCGTCGCTATGCCGGTCGGCCAGATGACACCCAAACAAATGCTGCGGATTGCCGAACTCGCCGACCTCTACGGCTCCGGCGAAATTCGTCTGACGGTGTGGCAGAATTTCATCATTCCTAACGTGCCCGACACTTACGTGGGAACTATCCGAAAAGCGCTTCGTAAAGCGGGCTTTGACACCGAACAGTCGAATCTGCGCGGCGGCCTGGTCGCCTGCACCGGCAACTCGTATTGCAAATACGCACAGGCCAACACCAAAGGCCATGCCATCGCCCTGGGAGATTACCTGGAAAAAAAGCTGACCTTAGACCAACCGGTCAACATTCATCTGACCGGCTGCCCGCACTCCTGTGCTCAGCATTACATGGGCGACATTGGGTTGCTGGCGACAAAGGTCCGCGGCGCCGAGGCGTATCACGTTTTCATTGGCGGCGGCTTCGGCGCAAATCAGGCTGTCGGCCGCCAGGTCTTCAATGGCATTCTCTTCGAGGAACTCAAGTCCACCCTCGAGCGCATGCTCAAGGGTTACCTTCGCCGTCGCGAGCCCGGCGAAACCTTCCAGCGTTTCACACAGCGGCACGATTTGAACACGCTTCAGGCCATCTTCACTAACGACGAATGAGCTGCCGCACCATTGAAGGCAATGTAGCGCAGGCCTCCGAGCCTGCCGTGTCGCAGGCTTCCTTGCCTGCGAACGCTGGAAGCAGGTGCTGTAAACCAACGCTCGCCGGCTCGGAGGTCGGCGATACAGCAGGCTCGGAGGCCTGCGCTACCACGCTTATCGACCAACTGCTGGAGGAACAGCAACGCCTCACGCCGGTGGAACGGTTTGCCTTTCACCACGAACGGCACACGCTCCCCGCGCAAGCGAAGTTATACCGCGAGTTGCTGCCCGCCCGTTCGCCGCGACAAGGCGAGCAGTACGCCTTCGCCGTGGACCTGGATGCCTGTTCCGGCTGCAAAGCCTGCGTTACTGCCTGCCACAATCTTAATGGTCTCGATGAAGACGAAACCTGGCGCAACGTCGGACTCCTTCATGGCGGCGCGGAACTGGACCCCTTCCAGCAAACAATCACCACCGCCTGCCATCATTGTCTTGAGCCCGCGTGCCTGGAAGGGTGCCCCGTGCTCGCCTATGAAAAGGACCCAAGGACCGGCATTGTGCGTCACCTCGATGACCAGTGCATCGGCTGTCAATATTGCATCCTGAAGTGTCCTTACGACGTTCCCAAGTACTCGCGAAAACGCGGCATCGTTCGCAAGTGCGACATGTGTGTTAGTCGCCTCGAAGTCGGCGAAGCTCCGGCTTGCGCTCAAGCTTGTCCGAATGGGGCGATTCGAATCACGATCGTCAATCAGGCAACGATTCGAGCCGACGCCCGCGAAGGTCTCTTTCTGCCAGGAACTCCCGACCCCATTTATACACAGCCGACTACCCGTTACGAAACCCGTCGCCAATTGCCATCCAACCTCGTCCCGGCGGACGCTCACACGGTTCGCCCGGGTCACTCCCATCCCTCACTAGTGGCGATGCTGGTTTTGACGCAACTTTCTGTTGGCACCTTTTGTCTTGATACCCTTTTGCAGGCAATTTTCCCCACCAACTTGATGACGCAGCTCTCGACGCTTCATTCTCTTGTTGCGTTCGCGGTTGGCTTGCTCGCGCTGGGCACCAGCACGCTGCACCTGGGCCGCCCGCTCGCCGCCTGGCGGGCTTTCATTGGTCTCCGCACATCCTGGTTGAGCCGCGAGATCGTTGCCTTCGGCGTATTTGCGGGGCTGGCAATGCTGAACGCTTCCGGCTTTTGGTTGAAGTCGTTGTTCTCGCTGCATTCGACCGCGCTGGGACAAACCATTGCCGTTACGGGGCTGCTTGCCGTCTTTTGCTCGGTGATGATTTACCACGATACGCGCCGGGTGTTATGGCGAGGTGTTTCCGTAGCGCTGAAGTTCTACGGAACGACAGCCTTGCTGGGCACAGCGGCGGTTTTGTTCGTAACGACGGTGCAAGGGTTGATCATTCCTTCAGTCGCGGCGCAGGGTGCCTACCAGGAGCTCACGGTCTTTTTGTGCAAACTGCTGGTATTGATCAGCGGTCTCAAACTGGCGTTTGAAACCACCATTTTCCGCCATCTTGGCGCCAACGGCTCGGCCCCTCTAAGATCGACCGCGAGCCTGTTAATTGGTGAGCTGGCGGAAATCACCACCGCGCGCTTTTTGCTGGGTCTTATTGGTGGAGTCTTATTGCCGCTCGCGTTTGTGGCGCAACGGCCGGCGCCCGGCATTGCAACTCTAGGGGTGACCGTGTGGATTTTGCTGTTCCTCGTGGGTGCCGAGATACTGGAACGGTATTTGTTTTTCACCGCTGCGGTGTCTGATCGCATGCCCGGAGGAATTGAAGGTTGAAAGCGCTCCGCCAATGGAATAGTCCGCTGACTCAGGACCTCGTCTTGAAACCTGGCGAGTTCGGGCTCGGGCAAGTTCCCGCCCGGCTCAAGCCTGACGCAACGGCATCGACTGTCTGCGGTTTTTGTTCGACAGGTTGCGGGTTGCAGGTACACCTCCGGCAACAGGAGGCGATCAATCTCAGTCCAGCGCCGCAGCACCCGGTTAATTTCGGCATGGCTTGCCCTAAAGGCTGGGAGGCACTGACCCCGCTGCGTGCCCCAGACCGGGCGACCACACCATTGCTGCGCAACCCGAGTGATGAGCTCGAGCCGGTGAGTTGGGAAACCGCTCTGCGTGTGTTCACCGAACGATTCAAAGTCATTCAGCAAGAGCACGGGCCGGACTCGCTGGCTTGGCTTGGCACCGGACAAATTACGACCGAAGAACTGGCGTTCCTGGGCACTCTGGGGAAAATGGGCATGGGCATCCGCCACGGCGACGGCAATACCCGACAATGCATGGCCACGGCCGTAACAGCTTACAAGGAGTCATTCGGGTTCGACGCGCCTCCTTATGCTTATGTCGATTTTGAAGAGTCAGACGTGCTGATCTTCATCGGCTCGAACCTTTGCGTGGCCCATCCAATATTGTGGCAACGCGTATTGAGAAATAAAAATCGTCCCGAGATCATCGTTATTGATCCGCGGAAAACGGAAACGGCCATGGCGGCTACACGGCATTACGCCATTCAGCCCAAATCCGATCTCACCCTGCTTTACGGCCTGGCGCAAATCCTCTCTAGCAAGAATTGGATCGACCAGAAGTATATTGCCCACCACACGACAGGTTTCCAGGCTTTCAAGGAATTTGTAACTCAGTTCACTCTGGAGGTAGTGGCAGCTTCAACCGGCCTGACGTGCGAACAACTGCAAAGCCTGGCCGAGGTAATCCACGCCGGCCGGCGGGTTTCGTTCTGGTGGACGATGGGGGTTAATCAAAGCCACCAGGCAACCCGCACCGCGCAGGCCATTATCAACCTTGCGCTCATGACCGGTAACATCGGACGTCCCGGCACAGGCGCTAACTCTATCACCGGCCAGTGCAACGCCATGGGCTCGCGTCTTTTCTCCAATACAACGAATCTCCTGGGCGGTCACGATTTTGAAAATCGCGGCCATCGCGAGAAAGTGGCCCGGATCCTGGATATGGATCCCTCCCGGATTCCAGACCGAAACTCCTGGCCTTACCATAGGATTGTTGAAGAAATCGACCGTGGGACAATTCGCGGCCTCTGGATTGTGGGAACCAATCCGGCTCACTCCTGGAGCGACCAGGAAGCTTTCCGTCGTTCGCTGGACAAACTCGATTTCCTTGTGGTTCAGGACATGTTTACCAGCTCCGAAACCGTCCGCCAGGCCGACTTGCTGCTGCCGGCGGCGGGTTGGGGTGAAAAGGAAGGCACCTTTATCAATTCGGAACGCCGGCTCGGCCATGTCAAAAAGGTCGCTCGAGCGCCCGGCAATGCACTGGCCGATTTTCACATCTTTCAGCTTCTTGCCTGGTCCTGGGGCTGCGCTCCTCTGTTCCGCCATTGGAAATCGCCCGAGGCCGTGTTTGATATTCTCAAAGAGGTCTCGCGCGGCCAGCCCTGCGATATTTCCGGCATCGAGAATTATGCCGCCCTCGACGTCGCCGGCGGAATCCAGTGGCCGTTCCCACAGTCCAATGGACCGCCAGCACAAGTAGCGCAGTCCTCAGAGTCTGCCTCATCGCAGGTTTCCAACCTGCAGATGCCGCAGCACGGCCCGGCACTCTTGAACGCCGACGCGCCGCCCCTATATGCAATAGCACCGATTGATCCGTCAGTACCACGCCGCTTGTTTGAAGATGGCCGGTTCTTTCACGACGACGGCAAAGCCCGATTCATATTCGAAGCGCCGCAATCTTTGCCGGAGAAACCTGATGCCGAGTTTCCTTTTTTACTGCTTACCGGAAGGGGTAGCGCCGCACAGTGGCATACCGGCACGCGCACGGAAAAGTCGGCGGTGCTCCGCAAGCTGCGCCCGGAGGCCGTGTATTTGGAGCTCAACCCGTTTGACGCCGGGCGCCTGAGCATTGAGCCCGGCACCAAGGTCCAAGTCGCCTCGCGGCGTGGTTCAGTGCTGGCGAGTGCTTTTATCACCCAAACCATTCCGCGGGGACAGGTCTTCATCCCCATGCATGTTGTGGAAGCCAATCGGCTCACCTTAGCCTCATTCGATCCTTACTCCGGGCAGCCAGCTTACAAAGCTTGCGCTGTGAACGTGAGTCCTGCAGGGTTCCAGCCGCTTAATGTAAAGACATGATCAGCGTCCGCAAACTGTTCATTTCACCGGGTCACAACTTCTTCGGTCATCACGACCAGCCAGTGGGGCGCCACCCCGCCGTTGAAGTCAGCTCGATCGAGTGTGTTGCCGGCCGCGGCGTCAAGGGTGATCGTTTTTTTGATTATCGGGATAATTACAAAGGACAGATCACTTTCTTTTCGTCCGAAATCTTCGAGGCGCTGCGACGGGAGCTGAACCTGCCCCTGGCCCAACCCTCGGCCACGCGACGCAACGTATTGCTCGAAGGCGTTGAATTGTCGGATCTGATCGACTGCGAATTCGAAATCGACGGCATCCGGTTTCTCGGCGTTGAGGAATGCAAGCCGTGTTACTGGATGGACTCCGCGCTGGGTTCGGGAGCCGAGCATTGGCTGCAAGGACGCGGTGGTTTAAGGGCGCGAATCCTGACCAGTGGGTTCCTCCAAGCGGGCAATATATTGACAAGGGTCAATACCAAACAGCTTCATCTGTCTTAACCTGAGCCTGACAACTTAAATGACGAACAAATCGAACCAACCTGCTCTATTCATAATGGCTGCGCTGCTCGCGGTGGGAATTGCCACGGTGACGGCTCAAACCCTCAATGCCCCTCCGCCGTCTGCGCCATCGCCGGCGCCCGCCCCAAGCGCAGGTCTTTTTAACGATTGGCTGCGCCAGCAGGATTCGTTGTTCAACAGCTTCGATCTGGGTGCCCAATTCCGCGCCCGTTTTGTGGACCAGACTTATTTCGCCGTGCCTGGCGCCGGCGCCACAGCGGTAGATTTTCGCGCAAATACTCCGGTCAGCGACAATGATTTCCTCCTCCTCCGCACTCGCGTCCACGCCGGGTATTCGCCGACCGATTGGTTGACAATTTTTGGCGAGGGACAAAATAGTTCCTCCACCGGTGACAGCCGTAACCCCAATACCCAATCCAATGGTCCTTTTGATCTGCACCAGGGGTATGTCCAGCTCGGCGGCTGGAATGACGTGCCACTCTCGCTCAAAGTCGGCCGGCAGGAGCTTTCCTATGGCGACGAGCGCCTGGTCGGAGCGTTCGACTGGGACAACAACGGCCGGGTGTTCGACGCCGCAAAACTGCGCTACGACCACGGTGATTTCTGGGTGGACGCATTTACCGGACGCGTGGTGATTCCAAATGACAATGAATTTGACCAGGCGAACTGGTACGATTGGTTTTCCGGCGTCTATGGCTCGACACGGGCGCTGGTGCCAAAGACCGAGCTGCAGCTTTACTTCCTGGCTGACAATGCGAGCGCGAGCTCACCCAAAGTGGTCACAACCTACGGTAAGGGGAATTCCCCGCGGGACATTTACACTATAGGGTCGCGCTTCCAGACACTCCCCGGCCAGCTTCATGGCTGGGACTTAAACGGTGAATTCGCGGGTCAGTTTGGCGATTTCGAGTATGCCCCCGGTACTCCGGGCGTTGTAAATGGTCAACGGCTGGAGCAGCGAGCCTATGCAACTCACATCGAAGGAGGTTACACTTTCACCAAAACCGACCTGAAGCCACGCCTGGCATTGGGTTTTGATTACGCTTCCGCTGACGGCAACCCCAACGACAAGGAACATAACACATTTGTTAATCTCTATCCGACCAATCACAAATTCTACGGCGCGATGGATCTGCTCTCGTGGCAGAACCTGCTGGATCCGTACTTCAAAGCGAGCATCGTTCCATTAAAGAACTGCTCAGTGGCCCTCACCTACAACGCCTTCTGGCTGGCGAGCACGAGTGACTTTTTTTACCAGGTCAACCAGGTGCCGCGCACTACGGGAGGGTACGGGATTCACCCCCAGAACGGTAGCTTTGCCGGTCAGGAGGTCGACCTGGTCGCCACGTATCAACCCTGGCGATTCGCACAAGCTCAGGTCGGCTTTGGCCACTACTTCACTGGCGATTACGTGAATCAAACCTTCCAAAATCTCGGCGGTGCGCATGACGCGAACTGGGTCTATGTCCAGGCCCAGTTGAATTTCTAAGCATCCCGCGCTTTCGAATTGCCCTTTCCAGCGGCCAGTTACAAGCTGACCACTATGTCGAAAAGAACTCTAGTGGCGGTTGCTCTGGCTGTCTTATCATTTGCCGTTGAGTTGTCCGCGGCCGATGTTCCTGCGAGTGCGCCTTCCCAAAACGCCAGCGCCGCCGGGCTGAGTGACTACCCATTCTTCCCCTTCTGCATTGATTGGCACGATGCGAAGAAACGCAATTTCGAGCAGCAAGCCGAGATGCTCAAGGAATTGGGTTATCCGGGAGTCGGCCACATCTGGCTGGACAAAGTCGAAGAACGCATCAAGTCACTCGACGCCGCCGGCTTGAAACTGTTTCAGATAACGATGGTGGTCGACGTTTCGCCAGGCAAGGCGCCTTATGATACGAACCGTTTCAAGGAAGTCTGTGCGCTCATCAAAGGCCGCCATGTGCAGTTCTGTCTATTGCTCGGTGGCGCGAAATCGTCTGACCCTTCCATCGATCCGCACGCGGTTGAGATTCTGCGCGAAATGTCGGACCAGGCCAGGGACTCGGGAGCGCAGTTGCTGCTGTACCCGCATCAGAATAATTGGGTTGAGCGCATAGAGGACTCGGTGCGCGTAGCCGACAAGGTGAATCGTCCGAACGTCGGTGTGATGTTTAACTTGTGCCACTGGCTGCGCGTGGACACAAGCCGCGACTACCGGCCTCTGCTCAAGCTGGCCATGCCGCGGCTCTGGGCCGTTTCGATCAACGGCGCGGACAACTTTGACGATAAACCGGGCTGGGCACACTACATCCAACCGCTCGACCAAGGCAGCTTCGATGTAGGCAAGCTGCTCAAGACCCTAAAGGAACTTGGGTACAAAGGCCCAATTGGTCTCCAGTGCTATGGCATCGGCGGTGATGCCCGTGAACATCTCGCGCGTTCCATGGCCGCGTGGCAGAAGCTGAGTGTGAACCTGAAAGACTGAGCCGTTAGTATTCAGAACGGAACAGGAGGAAACAGAGCAAACAGAGACGATTAGGATCTTGCCTGGATGTGGCTGGGAGCAAGAGTGATCACCCTGCAGTGATCGTTAATCCACACGTCGAAAGAAGCATTTGGACCCGTGTTTATGTCTCTGTTCCCTCTGTTATCTCCTGTTCAACTGAATTGTTATGGCTGAGAAGATCGCGGCCTCGTGCGTTCATGGGGTAATCCGCAGCGTGCGGACTGCGAACTTCGGCAGAGCGAGCTCGAAGGATACATCTCCGGCACTGGTTTTTTGCAGAGGTAGTTGGCAGATTACATCACCGTTGAGTCGAACGAGTTCAACTTTGGACGCTGTTCCGTGATACCGAACTGTTTTTGTCCCTGCGTCGAAAGAAGGATTGAAGAGTCGGATCTGGAGGCTGTCGTGACCGCAGCGCATCGTAGGCACTTCCCACTCCGCGCCTTCGATCGTTAAAAGCGAAAACCTGGCACTCGACCTCTCAGGAACTCCATCGTCCACGCGTGCCACCAAGGACTCGTTCCAGGAACAGCTGGCTGTCCAAATGCCCGCCTGCTCGTAGTTCCCGCGATGCACCAGCAGTGAATAGTTCACGTCAGTCGGACCTTGCACGGAGTAGTCGCGTCCCCAAAGTCCGACGCCCGCATATTGCAATGTCAAAGCCAACGGGAAGTCGGAGCCGTGCGCGTAGCTCGTCGTATGATCTGTCACGAGCGCAAGCCCGATTTGGTTACTAGGATCGTAAAGGTCGACCCAGCGTAGAATGATGTTGTTCTTAATCTCCGACCAGGCATCGAAAAAGGTATTGGTCAGTGTGCTGGCGGTGACATCAAACGGCGCATCCTTGAAAACCTGTTGTTGTTGGAAATTCGCAGGGAAAAGCGCGAGCAACTTGAAACGATCATCGTAGAACGCCCGGCGATCCTCTTCGTTACGGAACCTGCCGAATTGTTCAGGATCCGCGCCGATACGCGGTTTGCCTTGCCAATCAATCTTCACCCGGAAATCGATTCGTGGCTCACCTTGAGCGAGCGTGATCCATTGCGCTACGGAATTGGACGCGAGCTGTCCGGTGATTTGCAGCCGAATACGAACAGGCCCGCTTTCAATAACATCAATTTTGGCCGGAGTATCAGCGGTAGAGAAAAAGCGCTTCTGATCAAAAAAGTAGCCACGCAGCTCATTGAATCGCCTTTCCTCATTGGAAGCCACAAGCTCGCGGTTCCCTAATTTCTTTGCGATGAGGCTTTGAATCGCACCGCCTTTTCCCGGATCCAAAATCATTCGATACAAATCGGTGTCCAATCGCACCAGACCGTTTGGCTGACGCGTAACGGAAGCTCCTGTGTTCTGTTTCGATGCGGAACCCTTTGCGATTCGATACATATTGAACCCGAGCGAAGGCGAGCTAGCTCGAAACACGAGACTTCCGGGCTCATCGCCGGCTGGCTGGGAGGGGATTTCGCGCCCGTCTGCATCTAACACTCTGGCCGGTGCATTTGACCAGGTGCCTGGGAGCGCAATGCTGATCACACCGGAACGTTCCGCTGCAATTGTGTTGAAAACGCGAATCGCGAGTGCCGTATGATTGCTACCCTCCGAAGCCAGAGCAGTTGCTGAGCGATTAATGATTTCGTTCGCGGCAGTACAAGCGCCAGAGGTCCAAGCCGCCACTTTGTCCGCCCATGTGTTGTGAGGTCGACCGTTGTAAGGCACGATCCAGCAATCATGATGCTGCGAGAGCATCAGGGTGCGCCAAGCTTCGTCGAGTTGTTCTCCCGGCCACGCATTTTTTTCGAGAACATTGGCGAGCGTCGCCATCTTTTCAGCCATGACGATGCGATTTTCTGCGCTGCGAACCTGTTGGGCAACGCGCTGCAACACCTGTGCGCCCCAGACCAGACTCACTTGAATATCTTCCTGGGTTACCTTCCAGTCCTGGGCAGGCTTTTGGGAGGCGACATTCTCAAAATAATTCCTCCAGGTTGTGAACTCAATCGGCTTAGATGCCCACTGCCGGTCGTGCAGCCACGGCCCGTTTCGCCAACCGGCATCCTGGAGGCACATGCCGATGGGGTTCTCAATTCCGGATTGCAACGCGGCATTGAGGTATGTGGGGGAGTCATCGAAGGCAATGGTTTGCCAGGTGGACCCGGGTTTGAGCGACTCGATCGCGTAACGCGGCACGGTGCGAATAGCCGTTCCATCCGGGCCGGTCCAATGCACCAATTCGCCTCCGAAAGCCCGCACGTAGCCGCCCCAACACGTGTCCGGGTTCTTCAGCACGGCTTGCTGGAAGCCCAGCGACCTCAGGATGCCGGGCAGCGCGCTCGTGAAACACGGTTCTTCGGAGCAATAAGTTTTGAACTCGGCGTTGGGGAAATGCTCCCGCACTTTTGCCATGCCGCGCGTCAATTGCTGAATCACGCTCTCGCCGGAAATGTTCCAGAGGTACGACTGCCCGTATGCGGGGTTTACAAATTCGATCCTGCCTTTTGCAGTTTGGTCCCCGGCCAAGGTCAAGAAGGCCTGGTAAACCTCGGGCGTGTTGGTGCGAACGAAATCCCACGTTTCCGGTTCAATTTCTAAATTCAGTTTCCAGTTCGGGTGCTGTTGGAGCGAGTCCACGATGAATTGCGTGAACGAGGGCGGGTAATGCCCGTAAACCCCGCCATGATAACCGTCCGCGAACCAGGCCTTTTGCGCCAGGACATCGTACGTGGCCATCAGCGAAAGAAGCGCTGCCGCTAAGCCAACTTTCGAGAATCGCCGCAGACTCATGATCGGATATTAATAATTGCGCGGCGGCAGGTCTTCCGGCGCCGAACTCCATTTCTCGTTCGGTTTTGGGCCCATGACGAGCTCGAGTGTGCCGCCGTTGCCCACTTCGGCATGGCGCAACCAGGCGCGAGACAGCGGCTTTCCGTTCAGAGTGGCCGACTGCACATAGATGTTATCGGGGGAGTTGTTCCTGGATTTCACCGTGAACGTTTTGCTTGGGTAATACTTTGGATCGAGCCGAAGGGTGACTTCATCAAACAACGGACTGCCGACCACGTAGATCCCGTCCACCGGCGAAACCGGGTGAAAACCGATCGCGCTGAGAATGTACCAGGCGGACATCTGACCAACGTCTTCATTGCCGCAAAGGCCTTTCACACCCGCGCCGTAGGCATGATCCATGATGATGCGCGCCCACTTCTGAGAGAGCCAGGGCTTGCCGGCGTAGGTGAAAAGATAGGCCGCGTGATGAACCGGTTCATTGGCGTGGTTACAGTAATCGTTCCATTTGAACGTCAGTGGCGTTTTCTCGAAGAATTCCGTGAGATAGTTCACGAAGTAATCTTTGCCCATAAGGTCTATCAACCCCGCGACATCCTGCGGCACGAACCAGCCTTGCTGATAGGGATTGCTCTCGACACAACCTTGCCCCTGTTTGGTGGCGCCTTCCCAACTGGTCCATGAGCCATCCGCGTTCTTCGCGTGCATATTGCCAACCGACGGATCGTAGATGTTGCGATAGTTCAAGGCCCGTTGCATGAGGCGGCGAGCGTCTTTCGTTTGGCCAAGTGCTTCGGCGAATCGTCCCGCGCAATAATCGAAGTAGGCGTCCTCCAATGTCACTGAAATGCTGCCGGCTGCAAACCCAAGTTTTTCGTATTGCGGGCGGTGATTGCCATTGTCGCGATCGAGATCAACCGTTTGACGACAAAGCTCGTATGCTCTGTTGACGTCGTAACCGCGGATTCCTTTCCGATACGCCTCGGCGAAGACGGAGACTGCCGGGTCGCCGATCATGCATCCTGATTCGACCGCGACCAGCTCCCATCTGGCCAGGTAACCGTTGCCACTCAATTCGGCCTGTTGCATTAACGAATTCACCTCATCGTTTACCACATCCGGACGGATGATGGTCAGAAGCGGAAACTGGCTTCGATACACATCCCAGCCGCTGAAAACCGTTCGATAGGTAAAGCCATTGGCGCGATGTATTTTGCCATCAGCGCCGGTGTATTCACCCGTGACATCCGAATAAGCGCGTGGATCCAACATTGAGTGATAAAGTGCAGTCGCGAAGGCGATCCGCTGGACTTCGGTGCCACCTTTGATTCGGATGCCATCGAAGGCCCGCTCCCAAAGGGCTCTGGCGCTGCTCCGGACGTGATCGAAATTCCAGCCGGTAATGTCGTGTTCCAGATTTTGTTTCGCGCCCTCCACGCTGGCAAAAGAAATGCCTGCCTTGAGGAACACCTGTTCTCCTTCCTTGCTTGAAAACTCGGAATAGAACCCAAGATGGTCGCCTTCCATCTCGCGGCAGTCAGGTATGATCTTTGCCGCGGCGACGACATCACGGTATCGCTTGCTCTCAATGTCTTCCCGCTTGCGTCGCCAGCCTTTGGGAATTTCAGCAGACCAGATTCCACACTGAATGATCGGCTTGCTAAACTGCGCGTAGAAGTACGCCGTGTAGTTTGCTTTGCCGTCTCCGTTGCCCCAACCGCCGCCTTCCGGCGGACACTTCATCCAGCCTTGAATCGTATGATCGTCAACCACCTTGACGTATTGTCTCGTCGAAGTTCCTCCGATACGACGGGCAAGGTCAATTTGGATGCGTGCCTGGTCGGATTTGGGAAAGGTGAATCGCAGGATACCTGCGTGCGGTGCCGCGGTCGCTTCGGCGCGGATTTTGTAATCGTCCAAGGTTGCGGCGTAATAACCAGCCTGCGCAACCTCCGTTTCATGTCGGAAACGTGAGCGATAACCGTCTTCCGAACCTTTCACCCCGCGTTCGGTTTTGAGTTTGCCGGTGGTGGGCATCACGAGAAAGTTGCCCAGATCACCGTACCAGCCGATCCCGCTCATATGCGTAAAGCTGAAACCCTCGATGCTCGTGTGCTCATGCGAATAGCCTGGGCCATTGTCGCCACCGGTAATTGTGTCAGGACTCAGCTGCACCAGCCCGAACGGCGTGGCCGCGCCGGGAAAGGTTTTCCCTTCGCCATACTCAACGCTCGTGCTCGCGCCGATCATTGGGTCGACGCTGTCGACAAGCGAAGCTGCTCGAGCCGGCAATATTGCAGACAGGGCAGCGATGCACAGGGCGGAGGAAACGAAAGTCAGGGAGGATGGTTTCATAAGGGTAGCACTTTTGATATGTCATGGAATCATAGGCAGAGCGGTCCTCGGCATCCAGCGCGGAGTCCTCTTGACGAGAACTTGCCAATCAGCGGCTGATCCGCATATTGAAGCCAATCCATGCCCCTCTACGAATATCGCAAGAACGCCACCAACCATGTCACCGTCCCGCCATCCGTTCGACAGGAAGTCGTCTGTGGAACACAAGCTGTCCTCGACCACGTGCTCGCTCTGATCCGGGACAAGCGCGCATCCGGACGGCCTGCAGCCGCCGCGATCGATGGCTGGTATGGCGTAGATTGGACAGCGCTCCAGTCTGGTTTACGCGAGGCCGCTAAAGGCGCTTCCGTTGAGATCCTTTCCACAGCGGGTTTGTTTAAAAGCATTGAGGAAATTGAGGCCTACCGCCGCCCATTCGTTACCGACGACCCCTCGTTTGGTTACGTGAACTCAAAGGGCACGCTTGAGGACATTCTCGACCAGACGAAATTGGCCGCTTTGCAGCAGCGCCTTAGCCAACGCAAAGAGACCAAAGTGGACGTGGTCCTCGTTGTCGGTCCTGGTGCCGCAATCGCGGCACTGCAAGATCTGTATGACCTGAGGTTCTACGCTGATTTCACCATGCAGCCGTTACTCTGGCAGATGTGGGACGGCAAGCTCGTTACCTTTGGTTCGGAGACTCCTACGCCGAATTATCAATGGAAGAAGTACTATTATTGCGATTTCTATCTCTTGCTGCGGCAAAAGAAAAAGGCTTTCGCGCGCATGGATTACTACATAGAAGCGGTGGATGCTCGGAATCTGAAGATGGTTTCGGCGAAGGGCTATAACACGATCATCGATGATCTGGTTAAGGGTCCGATTAAGCAGGTCAAAATTACGCAGCCTGGCCCGTGGGGCTCCTATCGCTTCAAGCAAATCTACGATGAGATTCCCGGTCTCGAAAACATGGCTTGGAACGAATTGGCCGGCATCGAGCTGAGCATTCTGGTGGACGTGGGGGCGAGCGCCGAATTCAACATTCCCTGTCAGAACATCATGCAACGCCCGGTCCAAATAGTCGGGCAGTATGTTCACGATAAATATCCTGATCTGCTGCCGCTGCAAGTGTGGCTCGACGACGGCTACTTCGCCGAACCAGTCCCTTATGAACGCGGCAGCATGCCTATCCACAATCATCCGGACACCGATTACAACAAAAGGAATTTCAACGAGCCACTGGGCCGGTACGAGACTTACTACATTGTAGAGGCCTATCCCGACGCCGGCACGATGATGGGATTCAAGGAAGATGCCGACTTGGAAGAATACGAACGACTTTGCCGCAACTCAAATAATCGAAAGGTATTTGATTGGCAAAAGTTCATCCGTCGCTGGGCCACCAATGTGGGCGACCTGTTCCTAATCCCACCTGGCACCGAGCACGGTCACGGCGGCAACCAGATGATCCTGGAAATGGACACGGGCCCGAGCGTAGCGGGCACGGAATATTCCTTCTTCACGTATGACTTCGCGAGGCATACCTGGGACGACAAGGCCAAAACGATGACCGCGCCGCCCATGCGCATGCATCTGGAACATTCGTTTCGAAACAACAAGTGGCGTCGGGAAAAATATGTGCAGGAGCATCTGCGCGCGCGGCCGGTAGTAGTGCGCGGCGATGGCGAAACGCGGATGGATCGCTACACTTCCATTTCAGAAATGCCCTTCGAGATCGAACGCTTTGTCTTTACGAAGCCGATGGCGCACAGCACTGAAGGGCGGTTCCTGCAAATTCCAACGCTTACTGTCGGCAAATCGGTGATCATTCGCTCCCGGCAGGATCCGGCGCGGCAGACCACACTGGATTTTCTGCAGGCCTGCCTCATTCCAGCCGCGTTCGGGGATTACGAGTTCATCAGCCCTGATGGCTCACAATGCACCGTGGTGATGATCCGGTTGAAACAAGCGTAAAAGCGAAACGACAGTTGGGTCTAAGGCACGATCAGTTTAACCACAGATTCACTCAGATAAACACTGATGAAGAGGATCTGGAGCACGATTCCTACCATCGGTAGCAACATCTCTTATTGGTAATTCCGCACTCGACCGGCGCTGTGTTGCTGCCGTTACAGCAAATCTGTGTTCATCCGTGTCCATCTGTGGTTTTCAACTGCATGGATACGGCTAGAGCGTATTGGAAAATGCAGCCGCTGAGCCAGAGTGCGCTGGTCCAGATCGCAGCGTAGGACCCGTCCAAACGCTGCGAGCGGGGACCGCTCGCGCTCCGTTTGACGCTGCTCGCGGACTTTGTATATACTTATCGCCAATGCTCAAACTGGATCACCAGAGCGCCTTACCGCTTCGCGCACAAGTCGAGAACGTGCTGCGCAAATTAACCCTGGAATCCGGATACCAGAAGGGCGCCTTGCTCCCAAACGAACTCAAACTCGCGGCGCAACTTGGGGTCAGCCGCGGAACGATTCGTTCCGGCATCAGCAAACTCGTTTTCGAGGGACTGTTGGAGCGCAAAGCCGGCATCGGCACGCGTGTCAGCCAGAATCACGTCGAGTCCGGCATTCGCGCATGGCGCAGTTTCACCCAGGAGATGGCGGCCAAGGGAATCAGCGTCAAAAATTTCCGGCTGACTTATCGCCGCGTACCGGCCAGCCCCGGCGCAGCCCGCTCGCTGCAATTGAATCCGGGAACTCCCGTCTGGCGATTGGATCGCGTGCGCGGCTGGAACGGCAGACCGGTTCTCCAAAGCACATCGTGGTTTCATCCTCGACTGGGACTTAAGGGCGACGAGGACTTCAGTGCTACACTTTACGCCACGTTGGAGAAAGCAGCCGGAGTTCGCCCACATCATGCGCGCGAGGAATTTCTGGCCACGGTCGCGGATGTTCAGCGGGCGCGTTTGCTGCGCGTGCCGTCCGGCACGCCGCTCCTGTTGCGCGAGCATACCGTATTTGATCCGGGCAATCGGCCCTTTGAATTTGCTGAGGTGCGTTACGTCAGTTCCCGATTCACCCTAACAATGGACCTGCGCCGCGGCGAAGCTTAGGTGGTCATGACCACTAAGTTCATGATTCGTTTGCTTCTGGTGGTTGGAGCGCTGCTGGCTTGCAGCCTTGCCGATGCTGAATTGCGGCTGCCGGAAATATTCGGCAGCGACATGGTTGTTCAGCGCGGCCAACCCGTGCGCGTGTGGGGTCAAGCCAGTCCTGACACCACTATTGAAGTCAGCCTGGCCAAGGAGCAGACCACGGTGCAGGCAGGGGCCGACGGCCATTGGCAAATTTCTTTGCCGCGACTCGATGTGGGCGGTCCATATACCCTGACCATTAACGGCGACGGCAGTCTTATAAAACTGACGAACGTGCTTTGCGGCGATGTCTGGCTTTGCTCCGGGCAATCCAACATGCAGTTGCCAGTCAAGGAGGCACTGCCGGAGGAGCAAAAAACGGCATTGGTGGAGCGACCGAATTTACGGTTGTGCAGCGTGGCCAAAAAGCCAAGTGCCAAACCGCAGTCCGCTGCTGATATCAAGTGGCATACGTGGGCGCCGGACGCAGCCCGCAATTTTTCCGCCGTCGCTTGTTTTTTTGCGATTGAGCTGCTCAAAGACCCGGCATTGGCAGATGTGCCAATCGGCCTGATAGACAGTTCCTTTGGCGGCACAACTTGCGAAGGCTGGATCCCGGAACCTGCCCTTTCAAATTTCGCGTCAGACGACCTCCACGATTCCATGTTCGGGATCAAACCGGCCAATCTCTACAATGGCATGATTGCCCCGCTGGGTCAGACCGCGTTCAAAGGGGTCATTTGGTACCAGGGCGAAAGCAATTCGGCGCACCCAAAAACATATCCGGCGCTGCTATCCACGATGATCTCCGAATGGAGGAAGCAATTTGGTGAGCCCAACCTTCCTTTTCTCATCGTGCAGCTTCCCGATTATGCCAACCTCTGGGAGGGTTTCTACTGGCCATGGATTCGTGAGACGCAGGCGAAAGCAGCGCAATCGATCTCAAATGCGGCGCTTGTTGTCACCATTGGCACGACGGACGGGTCCAATTTGCATCCAAAGGAAAAACTGGAAATCGGCCGGCGCGCGGCCCTGCTCGCGCGCAAGGTTGCCTATAGTGAAAACCTTATCGCGACCGGTCCGGTGTTCAAGGAGGCAAAGGCGGAGGGCTCGAGCATTCGCGTCGAATTCGATACGGCAGGTGCTGGTCTAGCTACCACTGGCAGAAATGGCCTTGAAGGTTTTGCACTCGCCGGTGAAGACGGCGAGTATCGATTTGCCGATGCTCGCATCGAGGGCGAGAGCGTCGTGCTCAGCAGCGCGGCAGTTCCTCATCCAAAGACAGTCCGTTATGCCTGGGCATCCATGCCCACCGCCACATTGGTCAACAAGTTCGGCCTGCCCGCGGCGCCTTTCCGAACTGACACCCTGCCGTGCTCAAATGCAGAGCTTCAGAAGCAACAGGCAACAAGGCGCGTGGCTACTTCAACCTACGAGGTGGTCATCGACGCGACCGGCAAGGTTACCGGCCTGCTGTTCAAGGGTGCGCAATTTCTCTCCAACGAGCCGGGCGCGGCTGGCGGCAGCAGCATCCCAGGCTTTTGGGGACCGCGAACGCTCACCACCATTCATGAACTCGGGCCACAACTGCTCGCGTGCGCCGACGAGGACGTGACATTCCAAATGGGTTTCGAAGAAAGGTCCATGCGATGGTCGATCACGAATTCGGCCAAAGACCCAATTACCTTTCAGTTGGCGCTTTCACCACACGTGAAGCTATCCGGTTCTACCAACAACGGCCAAATGACGCTCACCCGAGGCGCCGTGGCTCTGCACGTGGGTGGGTTCGAAAGTGTGACCAATACTCCGAACGGCATTTTAATGCGGGCTGCAATCAGACCAAGTAGTGCCAGATCGATTTCATTCAGTGCCGATGCCCCCGACTCGGCAAGCGCGCATTCGGTGTCAGATGTCCATCCCTTGCGTCTTATTTCAATCGGGCCCGATCCTGTTTACAAAGACATGCTCGGCTTGCGAACCAACGGTTGGCTGGGCTCGGACGACGGCGAATCCATTGTGCTCTCGCCCGAAAAAACTTTGTGGCTCTTCGGCGATACCTTCATAGGCAGCTTGAGCAACGGCATGCGCGTCGCCGGCGCACCCATGATCCACAGCACGATTGCAATCCAGGACCGCGCCAAGTCGCCTCGGGATTGCCTGACTTTTTACTGGAAGAAAGACGGAGGAAAACCCTCTGGCTTTTTTCCACACCAGCCCGGCATTCCGGGTGATTACTATTGGGTCACCAAAGGAGTGATGCTCAAAGGTGAGTTATTTCTGTTTGCCTGGTGCATCAGCGGCGACGCGGAGGGATTGCTTGGCTGGAAAGAGGCGGGCAGCGCGCTGATTCGCATCTCCAACCCACTCGACCCGCCCGAGCGCTGGGTTCAAAAGACCTACCCGCTGAAGCTTGCGCCGGGCAACACATTCCACTCCGCGTTGCTGCTGCAGGACCCATACCTCTACCTTTATGGCCTGGTGCAACCGCCACGCCAGACTGCGCTCGCACGTATCCGCACCATAGACTTGGTTGAAGGCAAGCTGACGGAAGCGTACGAATACTGGGTCAATGGCCCGCAGGGCCCGCATTGGGGCGCGGAAGCAACGAATTGCATCCCGCAGTTTCTACCGGTCAATAGCGAGTGCACCGTGCATTATGAACCGGCCTGGAAACTTTACACCTGCTTCACCTACGACGTATTCAGTCCGGAAATTTTCCTGACCACCGCCAAACAAGTGACCGGCCCCTGGAGCAAACCTGAACCCATCTACCGCGTCCCCGAGCATGGACAGTTTTCCTTTCCGATCATGTCCTACGCCGTGCGACAGCACCCCGAGCTTTCGACTAAACCGGGCGAGATCATTCTCACCTATGCGACCAACGTCCCCAATTCGGAGCGAGAATTGTTTACTCCCGAAGGCAAAGACGTGTACGTCCATCGATTTGTGCGCGCTCAATTCGAGCTCAACCAATGAAAACGAAATCTCTCCTGTTTGGCAGTGTGCATCTCAACTTTTGGACAGCGGTTACTCTCATTAACACCCGGCTTCAGCCGGGTGATCGACTCGCCAGGCAGAAATTTAGCCGTTTCAACGGCTTAACCGCCAACCACGCTTGGCACTGTTGGTCCACTTGGAAGCCGTTAAAACGGCTGAAAACCTCAACTGACCGCGTTCCCACCCCACTGAAGCGGGGTGTTAATGAGAGGTGCTCAAAGCTCACGTTCTCCATCCTTGCCGGCGCCTTTGCCATCTCCGGCTTGCTGCAATCTGCCGCGGCCGACAAATGTCCATTGCCCAAAGGAGTGCCGGCACTCGACGCATTGGCCAGCGACTGGAAGCCCCGGGATGAACTCGCTCAATACCCTTCCATCCACAACTTCAAAACCGAGCTGCTGGTGAACGGGGATTTTGCGAGCGTGAGTTGGGTCGCTTCGCCGCCTTACTCTCAAGGCTTCCACAGCGGCGTGTTCCGGCTCAACGGCAAAGTTCCGATCGCTGAAAAATTCCGTTGGTATCCTTATCAATCCGTGCGAGCCGGTGAGGCTGACGGCTTGGCGATCGAAACACTGAACCGCATGGTTTTTGATGATCGCGGCGTTTTATGGCATATCACTTTATCGAACACGCAACCAGCAGACATCAGCGCCAAGATCTCGATCGACCTTATCGGAGCCGTCAGCAAGCTCACGGACACTAATTCCTGGGACTGGGCTTTTGCTCAGCCCGGCGCCGGGGGCCCCAAACGCCGTTACGAAGAAACGGAGGCGGCGCGCGAGGCGGTGGACAAACTGCCTCCCGGGCGCCCCAGCAACGCGGATGATTACCGTGCGAGCATCCCAATTCCAAAAAAACTTCTTGTGATTAGCGACACAAAAACCCCCGCCGAGACCGCCTTCGCTTTCCCAACGCCGCCAGACTCGCTCGACTGCGACGGACACCAGGGCACCGCGAACTGGAACGTTCGGTTGGCTCCCGGACAAACCAAAGCCATCGAATTCGTCATGGCTTTCGGTGCACAGGGACAAAGCCGGCCGCGAGCGGATCTTTGGGCCAGGAACTTTCCTGCGGTTTTCCAAGAGGCGAAAACTCTTTGGGAACAGCGTTACGCACAGGTTTTCACACCGGGCAACGGCTTCTTCGAACAGAACCTGCCCGTGTTGCAGACCGACGACCCCGCCATTCGGCGGAATTACTATATGGGGGTCGTCACCATGCTATTGATGTTCCGCGACCAACTGCCCTACAGCTCGCGCGTGTTCCTGGCCGGGGGACCACGTTACGGTGCTTCGGTCATGTTCATCTGGGACACGGGCATGATGGACACGCTTTTTGCTTTGCTCGAACCCTCCGCCATGCGCGCTTACATCGTCAAAACACTCCAGTGGGACCTGGATAAGTATCTCGCGTTTGATTACTACGGCAACCGCGCCTTCGGGTACCGTTACGTGGCCAATTACCCGATGCTGTTCCGCATCGCATCCACCTACCTGCGCATTTCCCGCGACCGCGCTTTTCTGGACCAAAAAGTTGGGGACAAGACAGTCTTGCAGCAACTCGATCGTCTCGCGTTGCATTATCGCAACTACCTCATGTCCGAAGGAGGCCTTGCCGATTTCGGCGGCGATCCGTGGCACTTTCTTGAATGCGTGCCCACCTACATCCACGCTACTGCGGGTTTCAACGCCGCGTATGTCGCCATGCTCCGCGACATGGCCGATCTGTACGATTTCCTTGGTAAAAAAGATCTAGCCTCGCAACGCCGGGAAGCAGCCGAGCAATTGGTCAAAGCCATTTACCCGCGTCTCTACGTGAGCGGCAAGGGCTTCTGGCAAAGCCGCTATCCGGACGGACGGCAGTTCGATATGCGACACTGCCTCGACTTCCAGTTCATGGCGCAGGGCATCGGCCAGGACCTTCCCGCGCCGGTCCGCTCTGAAATGCGCGATTTCGTCGACCGAGAGCTACTCATGAAAAACTGGATGCGCGCTCAATCGCTTCAGGATCCCGCCGCCGAGCAGTCCGATCGGCCGGATCACGGCCCCATGGGCGCTTATTCCGGTTGGCCGCCCGAAACCGTCGACGGCCTCTGTCACCTCGGCTACTGGAAGGACGCATTAGACTTTTACCGCCGTTGCGAAGCGGCGACCCGCGAAGGCGCTTTCTCTCAAGGCGCCGAATTTTACGGTCCTCGCAAAAAGGAATACGATGCCCCGGTCCGCATTGCCACCGCCGGGACCATCTGCCGCGAAGCGTTATGCGGCGCCGATTTCACCGACGTGATGATTCGCACGGTGTTCGGGTTTTATCCCAGCCTGAATTTCAGCAGCCGCAATCCGCTGTGGGAAGCGAACCAGCCGCGCGGTTTTTCCGCGACACTCCGACACGTGCGCTGGGGCAAATCTCTACTGAGGATCACTTCGGGACCAAATGGCCTCGTCGAAAAGACAGAGTAAGCTTAAGCCGTAGCCATGCAGAAGAAAACCACGGATGAACACAGATAAACACGGATTTACCGAATGAATTCGGAGCCCAGCAAAGGAAGGTGGAAGCTCACCATTGGGTGACCTCCGCGCGTTCTAGCAAATGGTTGGCCAGTTCGGCTTTATCTGTGTTCATCCGTGTCCATCCGTGGTTGAAACTGAATCGTCACGGCTTAAGGATAAACCTGCACCCGGTAGAACAGGTGATCTCCTGGTGTTACCCCAAATGAGGGTGGCGACGCGCCCTGAACCGATATCCACGGTCCGTTCGGGTCCGACGCGGACATAAGTGTGCCGTGAACCCAGTTCAATAACAGGTTGGTTGTTGTGACCTGGTAATGGAGGGTAACCGGGCCGCCTATGAGGGCGGTCTGATACAGGCTCGCGACCTGGGCTGGGCTGAGCGTGTAATTGTACACGGCTACTTCGTCGATTTTGCCATTAAATGCCCGGCTGGGTCCGCTTGCGGTGTCAGACCCAATCGCCGTTGGGCCGTCCCATAATTCATTTGTGTGTGCGATCGCATTCGTCGAGGCAGTGAGCAGACCATTGGTGGCGGCATAAAGGACCGCTTGCGTTGGCGAGATCGTCAGTGCCACAAACGACCATTGGCCGGGCGGAGTGAACACTCGGCTTGGCCAGGTATAGGTCGCGGCATTGGTCTGGTTCCACGTATAACTGAGCTGGTTTGGAAACGTGCGAGCGCCGCCGAGATAGCTCAACCCAACGGCATAGGTGCTGCCGCGTGAAAAAAGAATCCCGGCGCCATTGGTCACCGGCGCGAACGGGTACACCCAGGCCACCACGCTGACCGCGTTCGTGTTCAGGTTCAACGCGGGGACCGCGACGTAGCCTGCGCCGGAGGCGGGCGCCGTAGCGTTTAGCGCGACGGCCAGGTTGTTGGTCTCGAAACCATAGAAAGTCGGTGCGCTTGGTGCGGGCACACCGTTCGTGGTGTTGCTCCCATATAGCCCGTCCAGCCGGCCGTAATACTCCCCGGCGATCGTGCTGCCGTTGGTTTCGTTGAATCGCCAATAGTAAAGCGGTGAGTCGGCGAGCACTTGCATGGTGTAATCCCGCAGCGTGAACGGTGCCACCGAGATATGGATCGCCGGCGAAACCGTTTTGGCTTCCACCGTATCGTAAGCTTCAGCGTAAAGAGTATGTTGGCCAGCACCCACACTGTGAAGCACGCAGCTAAAAGGTGGTGTCCCTATCGAAGCCGTCAGCACGCCGTCGAGAAACACATTCACCAGCACAATCGTATCGTTCGCATCCGGATCCGTCGCGCTGACATTCACCGTGATATCCGCAGGACCGGAGAAGCTCTGACCATCTGATGGCGAGACGATCGCGCAAGAGTCGGGCGGATTATCCTGGTTGCTCGGGCCTAGTTGAACCCATTTCGGGACAGGCACATAGAGCGAATTGTTGTTCAAAACGTTTGTGATGCTGTTCGCGCCCGAATCGCCCGAATTATCGCAATACGTGAGCAAGGCCCGCCCGCTGACCGGCGAATAAAACTCAATGTGCTCTTTGGCCGCATAAAAAAAGGCCGGCCATGGATAATATACTGGCTCATTGGCAAAGGTGACCAGGGTTGTGGCGCCGCTCCCGCTCGGCCAGCCGCTCAAAGGAGAACTCGATGTTCGTTTCCAGATATTTGCGGCGGGAAAACCGTCGTCACACTGGATATCGACATACGTCCCCAGGTCGCGATGAAAGCGGATTGAAAAATCGGGCGAACCATTTGGCATGATTAACTGCGCGTCACTAAGATCAGAACCGGTCGCGCTTCGCCATGCGCCGAGCGTGGTGTAATACTCTAGGCTGGCTCCCGGGTTATCCAACGAGTTCAACGGCAGCCGAAACAGCACCATGTAAACGTAATTCCAGCCGCTGATGTTGGCTGTCTTCGTTCCCCATAAGAACGCATAACCGTTGGTCGTATCGAGGTACGCGGAGACTCCAACCATGAAGTTCGTACTGTCCAGCACATCCTTTTTAATCGTCAGCGGCCAAAGGAGCGGGTTGAGTTCACTGTCCACATTGTCCAGGATGGCCATGTCCGTCGCAAAGTGCTGGAAACTCCACATCGTCGTCCCCGTCCGTCGTTCGCGGTCGAGAAAAACGTAGAGTTTGCCGTTGTATTTGAACCCGTCACTGACCCAGTACCACCAGTTGCCGTTCGTGTCCGACCCCGGGCTTGGAAAAACAGAAGTCATTGCTCCTTGATCGCGGCCGCGAATGTAATAATCGATATTCGTGGCGTAGCCGTTCCAGGTGGTCACCGCCAACGAGTTGTTCACCAGGCCGGCTCCATGCCGGTTGGTCCCCGTATCCTGGCGCACGTAGGTGTCGCTGAACATCCACAGCACCCGATGGCGTCCGTCGAGTGGAATGGATCCCGCCGTGTCGGCCCCAAGCCAGCCTTGTTTCAATGGGAATTTAGGAGTGTAGGCTCGAACAGTCTCCGTAATTGAAGAAGCAATCAGCGGCAAGACGAACACAACAACAGGGAACCAGTGGCCGAGGGAACCCTTCTTGACTCGCTGCCAACGCCTACACACATTGGCACGCTATCAGAGTGCCCGATCAATTTCAATCCGGTCCTCCCGCTGGTTCCGACACCCCCGCCGAGCTTGTCATCCGCCCACCGACCCAGGCGGAACTCTCGCGCGCACTGCACCTTTTTCGCAATCTTCGGTTGCGCGAAGGTTCGCGTTTGTTCGTTGCGGAACGGACACACCCGCTCTCGCGGTTCATTGCGGCCGCGGCCTGGTGGCCGGAAGGCGGCATTGGGCGGTTCCAACTCACTTGCTTGCCTGGCTTGCCGCAAACGGATTCGCTGGCCCCCCTTGTCGACGCTGTAGCCGGTGCGGCGCGACAGGCGGGACTCACGGCAATTCATTATGCCGATTTGCTGCCGGATGCTCATCCCTGGTTTGGCTTCCTTCAGCAATTCGGGTTCGAGCGTGTTCGCTCCGAACGTTGTTTCGAGACCGCCAGCCGACCCACGTGGACGCGGATCAATAGCTTGTACGAAAGACATCGGGCAGCGATTCCGCCGGGTTGGCGAACCGCTCCGATCTGCGGGCACCCGCCGGAAGTGATTCTAGAACTGATCGCGCCCCATCGGCTGCTGCCACCGGATGAAGTTAGGCATTGCTGGCAGACCGCGGCTTCCTCCGCGTTTCACCCCGAACTCTCGTGCGTCCTTTTCGACCGCGACCGTCCTTTTGGTGCGTTTCTAGCCCGGTTTCCCGCGGACGTTCTTTTCGTAGACGTCCAGGTTGTGGTGGAGCCCAATCCACGCCTGCGCTCTCTGGGAGATTTGTGCCTGGTCTATCACGTGGTCCGCCAGGTTCAACCGGACGGACCTATTCACTGGATTCGCTTTCGCAGCGGCGAGATGGAACACCGGCAGACCGCTAATCTGGCGCTGCGCATGGGCGGGCGCGAACTAGGGCGCATGCACGTGCTCGGCAAAATGTTGAATCCCTAAGCGCATGTCCAAAAAATTGCTGCTCATCGGGTGGGAAGCCGCCGATTGGAAGATCTTGCACCCGCTGATTGATTCGGGCCGGATGCCTGCATTCGATCGTATCGTTGAAAATGGCGTCTCCGGCACGCTGCTCAGCGGCCAACCGCTCGCTCCTGCAGCGCAATGGACTTCGCTTGTCACCGGTAAACGTCCCTGGCAGCACCGCGTCTGTCACCAGTTCCAGTGGGACCAGGCCGCCCAAAGACCCGTAGCTGTTCCTGACGCGCAGCGCCGCTCGCTTCCGCTTTGGGAAATGCTCGGGCGCGAAGGCAAAAAGTCGTTACTCGTGGGCTGGCCGGCCACGCACGGCGCGCACAGCGACCACGCGGTGATTGTTTCTAACCGCTACTCCGAGCCCACCGCGGGGCCGGGGGTGAAACCCTGGCCTCCCGCAATCGCCGGAACTTATTGGCCGAATGAGCTTGGTTCGCAACTCGATGGATTGCGCCTCAGTCCCGCAGATATCCAGGCGGATATCATCTCGCGCTACATCCCCGATTGGCAAAAGATCGATCAAAAGCGCGATCACCGTCTCGGGCTGTTGCGCGTCTATCTTGCCGCCGATTTTTCTCATCATGCCGCCATAATGCGCCTGGTTTCCGCCGGGAATTGGGATTTCGCGGCAGTGCATTTGCCAGCGTTCGGCGCCATCTGCGCGACCTTTCTTTCGTTCTCTCCGCCAAAACGCGATTGGGTTTCGCCTGACGAGTTTCAGATGTACTACCAGGTCATCGATACCGCCTGCGTGGTGCTCGATCGCCTCTTGAATACATTGGTCCAGGCCGTTGGCCAGGACACGGCTGTAATCTTGGCCTCCGCCCACGGCGTTAACCCAAACCTGCCGGCCAATTATTTTCAAACGCGCGACAATGAGGTTTGGAAGACGCCGTACGGAATTCTGGCCATGGCCGGTCCAGGATTCCGTACGGACTCATTGCTTCTGGGCGCGAGTATTCATGATGTCACCCCTACCATCCTTAATTGGTTTGGACTCCCGATCGGCGATGACATGGAAGGGCGAGTGTTGCTCGAGTCGTTTACAACGTCTCCCAGCGTGGCTCGCGTGGCTAGTTGGGAATCGGAAGGGCAGCCGCGTATGGATCAGGAACAACCTGCCGCCTCCGGTCCATCCAGCCATCCGCTTGCGCAGCGGCTGGACCTGGAATGCCAGAGGAACCTCGCGCTTTCTTTGCTGGACGCGGCGCGCTACGAACAGGCATTGCCGCTGTTGGACAAATTGTTTCGTTCTTTTCCGGAGCGTTCCGAATTCGGCCACACCCTGTTCCAGTGTCAGCTTACAGTCGGCCGAACCACGGAAGCCGCAGAGACGCTCAGCGTTTTGCTCGAAGCAATTCCTCCCGGAATTTGGTCGCTCCTGCCCCGGCTCGAATTGGCGCTCGCCCAACGCAACTGGAAAGAAGCGCGTCGATTAGTTGAGGAAGTTCAGCAACTCAAGCCCTCCGAACCCGAAGCATTGCGCCGGCTTGGAATGAGCCTGTGGCGGCTCCGCGAATGGAATGCGCTGGCTGCGCTTGCCCGCCAGGTTCTCCAGCTCGATGAAAACCAGCCGCTGGCCTGGCTCGGTCTGGCCGAAGCCAGTCTGCGGCTGGGCCAGCCCGACGCCGCCATCGCTGCTGCCAACCGCGCGCTTGGTCTCAATTATTTCCAGCCCCAAGCACACCTGGTGCTCGCGCGCGCGTTCCTCTCACAAGGCAAATGGGCCGACGCGCGCGACGCCATCCAAACCGTCCTCCGTCTTCAGCCCGGTAATCGCGCCGCTGAAGTTTACTCAAGACGCGCCGGGCTGGCGAAAACGGACCTACGCTAATGGACCAGCACGCGATAAAACTTCTGGGAGTTTGTAGGCGAAATTGTGTAAGGCGATGCAGCGAGGGAATTCGTTTTCCATGGTCCCCTCACATTATCTGCTTCCAGCAGGCGTCCCAATGTGCCCCAGGTCAACTGGACATTGTTTCCCAAATGACCGACTTGCAGGTTTACCGGCGGCAAAATGCCCAACGCAGCATTGTAAAGAGCCTGAAGCTCGTTTGACCCCATCGCGCGGTTGAAAATGGCCACTTCATCGATCGTTCCCTCAAAATCGCGGCTGCCTTTTGTGCCATCCGGGTTCGCGCCGATATAGCCTGATGTATCAAAGGCCATCACCTGATTTGTAAACGGGCCGAATGGTCCGGTCGCGGTACCGTCGCTGATCGCGGTACTCACTCCATTGGCATTGAACACATACATGCTCGCATTGCTCCGAGTGACGACCAAGCCGACAAATGACCACTGCTCGGCGGGCGGCGCAATTTGCGAATCCCAGAACAGGGAAGCTTCTGTAATGTCGTTCCAGGCATATCCGATGTCCCAATTGCCCGCCGTGGCTTGGAAGTAATACCGAATGCCCGCAAAGCTGCCATTCGTGGTTCCAGTCATGACTATCCCATTCATTTGCGACTGCACCGGATTAGCGGGATTGATCCACGCCGTGAAAGTCACAAAGTTCGTGTTCAAGTGCCATGGAGTTAGTGTGATCATGGAGTCCGGATCATTCGTCGCGTAACGCGTCGCGAAGTTATTAGCCGCAAACCCCGGAAAACCATCCGTCGGACGCGGACCTGCGATTCCTGACAGCCCATTCGTTACGTCGACGCCATACACACCGTTAAACGCGCCCACATTGTCGTACGCGACTGCGTTACTGCTCGATGGATCCGCCGTCTCATTGAGGCGGTAATAAGCAATCGGCCGAGCGGCGGTTACGGCTGCTTCATACGTGCTCTGCCCGTCCAACGCTAAAACGCTTAGCGACGACGGCGAGCTGGTCACAGAAAGCGAACCGAGCGTGATCACGAGGTCATAACTGCCGACATCCGTTCCTTGCAGATTGCTGATCGCCAAATTCGGCGTCCCGGACCCGCTGATGCGTCCCCCGTCGGTAAGGTTCACTCCATTTTGGCGCCAGTGGTATGTGGCTGAAAACCCGCTGGCCACGTCCACGTGGAACCGTCCGGTCAGGCCGCCGTATAGTACCTGGGGCGTAGGAGCCGCTGTTGGCGGGATGACTGTCAACGTTGCTGGGGGACTGCTGATCACCCCACCCAATGTGTTGGTGATGGCCACAACGTAATCCAGCATGTTGGCGTTCACCGCGCCGTTAATGGAAAGCGTGGCCGACCTGGAGCCCGAGATTGAGCCTCCGTCCGTTAGATTTGTATACACACCGCTGCCGATCACGCCTGCTTTCCATTGATAATTCGGTAGTGGGTTTGCCAGGACCGTCACTTTCATCTGCACATCCGCGCCAAACGGCACGGTCTGCGATTGGGGCTCGGTATAAATCGTCGGCGCACCCACGGTGTTCGTCGAGCCGGCCACGATGCCAACCACGTTGCCGTCTTCGTAGGCGTAATCCACCAGCGTAAGGGTCTGAGGATTGGCTGTGTCGTCAAAGATGATATGTGCCCAACCATAGTTTGTCGTCGAAAGCGAGAGGTTAAACAGCTCCAGCCCTACATACCCCTCGGTTTTCGCGCCGGTCACCCAGTCACCCACATATTTCCCATCGCCATTCTGATCGAAGTACGATCGGTTCTGGTGGTCACTGCTAAGATTTGGAGCCAGATAGTTTTGATCGATCACCGTACCAAAAGCCGTCACTGGCAGGCCATACGCGTCCGAGACAGTAGTGCCGTTGTTGTCATATGGAGGATAAAGACGGACCAGAACAGCAGTGGAACCGTTGATGCTATCGGCGGGGTATCCCGCAACATAGGGCTTCTGGTGGTTGGCAGAAGTGTACCCGTCGAACCCAAGCGCAAAATCAGGTATGCCGTCATTGTTAAGATCAAACAAAGTTTGCCCGGGAGATGGAGGCAAGGGGTAGACCATGTTCACGCCTCCGGTATAATGCACTGCAGCCTGAGCGGCACCGGCGGCTAAAGCGGAGCTTGAACAGATGAGGAGAGTGCGTTTTGTATTCATGGAAGTAGGGGTTTTTCGCTCAAGGATATGCGTCAGCCAATCTTGCGAACGTACGTTCTTTAGCAATGAGAGCACCTTCGTGGCAAGCACATTCTGCTTGTCGCAAAAGATACAGACTGGTATCCTGCTATTGTACATACAATCACACATTGGAAGCGATGAACCCCCCGCGGACCAGGCGGCAGCACCGGCGTGTCCACGCCGCTTTCACTTTGATCGAACTGCTCGTGGTCATTGCCATTATCGCGATTCTGGCCGCGATGCTCCTGCCGGCCCTCCAGCGCGCCAAGCTGAAGGCCACCGAAGTCAGTTGCCTCAATAATGAGCGTCAATTAGCCACGGCTTGGAAAATGTACGCCGCCGATAATAATGATCGGATTGTCGCCCTCGAGGAGTCCTTGCCCGCACCTGCATGGCCATGGCGGATTCAGAGCAACGATCCTAAGATTAACTTGGATCCATCGTTGGCTGGGCTTACCGGAAGCGATTTTGCCACCAAGGTAATTCAGCTTACCTATCGATATGGAGCGCTTTGGCAGTACGCTCCGAACCCCGCGATCATCCATTGCCCTGGCGATTTGCGTTCTAAGCTTGCCGGAGTCCAGTTTGCTTACGATAGCTATTCCGGAACCGGCTATCTCAACGGCAGCTATCAAGCTTTGGGCGGAGACATTGGTATGAACAACGTTATCTATAAGGAAACCCAGGTTCTCCACCCCGCTGATCGTATTATATGGATCGAAGAAGCTGATGATCGCCTGAACCAGTGCCGCCCCCCCTTTACTGAGAACCTCGGCGGCTTCATTATGAACATTGGCTCGCCGCCCGATTTTGCGAACGCAACCTGGCTCGACTACCCGGCGGTAAACCATGGCTCTAAGAGCACCATGAATTTTGTCGACGGCCATGCCCTGGCACATAAATGGGTAACACCCAAAGGCTACCCCACGCGCTCGGGGCCCACCACTCCCTGCCTCGACGCTCAGTGGACTGCACAACGGTTTCCGGCGTTGCTCCTGAATCCGTAGCGCGGGCGCATCTGCTCACAACCACCAAGGGGCAGGGCACCTGGTGGTACTTTCAAAATGCGCTCCCCGTACGCTGAATGTCAAATATTTGCTTGCCAGCCTGTTCAAAAGTCTATACAAACTCTGCTGTATGGTTTCCCTCGAGCTGCGATAATTTGAAAAACCCCAGCGAATCCCACCCCTATGAATAAAAGGAAATCGATTGTTCTGGCTTCAGCTTCCGCTTTGACTGCCGGCGTAGCCCAAGGCTCAGTCGTATACTCCGGGTCACTAAATCTGGTACAACCATACAATAGCGCGGATTCCTCGAATTCTCGCCAGGCGATCAACATGGGAGTGAGCGGCACGAATGACTTCACGTTCGGTTACGATGCCAACAACTTGAAGCCATACGTCGACACTCGCACGTCGGTGAGCACTCAAATCCCTGGACAAAGCGGAATCATGGGACTTTTTGAAAAGCCCGGTTCAAAAGGATTTCCTGTTACTCCGGCCGGCACCATGATTGATGCCACCTATGCCGCTTCCTTCCCGACCAATTTCGCCCGCGGGTATATGTACCAGGACGACTCCCAAACCGTCGCCGGTGATTGGAGCAACACGGCGGTTACCGATGCTTTCGTTGGGTTTGAATTGGCTCTTTCCGGCGGAACCAGCTACGGCTGGCTCCATTTCATCGATGACCCAAACGCAACCACCCTCACTTTGGTGGACTGGGCTTACCAGAGCACGCCAGGTGTCGGAGTCCAGACGGTCGCGGCGCCTGAACCTTCCACTTGCGCCCTGGCAGCTCTAGGTGCGGCCGCCTTACTGGCGCGAAAACGCCGCGGTAGAAACGCATAGTCCGAAGCAGCAGCCCAGGTCGACGAGAACCTAAAACGAAGCAGTCAGATCCGCTGCTACTCCAGCCGATAGGCAGTCGCGAGACCCGGCCGAACCGGCTATCATTCGTTGATACGCGCGCAGGCCTGGACGAAGCTGGAGATCAAAGGATGCGGATCGGCTGAGGTCGAACCGAGCTGAGGAAGGAATAAGGTGCCGACGAAGAAGGGGTGCTCCTCGAGTTCAACAGCGCGCACGACGCCTTCGTCATCCGACGCCACAATCTTCAGTGTGGTCGAACGCAGGCTATCCACGAATTCCGGGTTCACGCCGAAATTGCAGTAATACCGTTCCTGGATCGTGCAACGGCCGTACGCGCGAGCGACGCGGGAGCCAGGTTGGAGTTGAATCGTCATGCTGCGTCCTTTGAGGGAGCAAGACAGGCGCGAGATGATCAGCCGAGGTGCGCGGGGCGAACTTTCCTCGTGCTCGGCATCAGCGAGTCCAAGGACATTGCGAGCGTATTCGATGATAATGTGTTGGAAGCCGCCACAGGTTCCGAACAACGGGAGCTTGTGCTCGCGCGCGTGTCGAATGGCAAGTAAGGCCCCATCCATGCTCCGGTAAGGGCTAGCGGGCGCAATCCAGAGGCCGTCCAGGTTTGAGAGACGCGACAGGCCACCTGGGGCAGCTATGTCGGCGGTAGGAATCCAGCGCGAATCGATTCTCTGGCGCAGCGACGCGGTGGAATGCTCGATGGCGGCGTTGGTGGCGGAGTGACTTTCGTTGGCAGGATCGAAGTCGCCAACGATCCCGATGGTGGTATTCATGGGAGCAGCGGGACGATCATGCACCATCGTAGCGCGGGTCGAAAACAAAGCAAGGAGACGGCAGTCGAAATTCACGCAGCGCGAGCGGTCTTGCCTGCAACATCGTTCGATGCTTGCTGCGGACAGGAATGTCCGCTTGCCAAATTCGCTGCGGGACCAGACGGTCTCGACGATTTGCGACGCCGAGGACGGCGTCCCTATCAACTGCGAGCGGGACTGCTCGCGCTCCACATCATTCCTGCACCAGCGAGTTCAAGTACGCCTCGAGCTGCGTATAGCCATCGGCATTCAGAGAATTGGCGACGTTGGGATCATTCAGCGGCAGGCCGTGGGCTTTTTTCCATGCAGCCGGGATGCCGTCCTTGGCGCTGTCCTGAAGTGGTTCGCCGGAAGCATATGCGGGCCAGCCGCCGACTTCCGTTTCGTCATTAATAATTCTGCCCGTGCCGTTGCGCGCGTCGTTGACGACTCGCTCGTCCACTGAGTCGCGCCGGGGCAACGTCGCGCCTGCTAACTTGAGGACGAGAGCAAAGGCATCCTCGGCCGATTGCGTGCGGACGGACGGAGCAGGAAACGGAGCGTGGCTCTGCCAGACGCGATCACCAGCCACTCCTTTCCAATTATCGCGGGTGACCTCGGGAACGCCGGCCATGATGTTGCCGTCCAGGTACAACGAGGCAGGCAAGACCACTTTAGGATCGATGATGAAATACGGCGGACGCTGCGTTGTGGACGGGCCTTTGCGAACGTAATTATTGACGTAGTTCAGCGTGCGCATATCGCCGTAGCCACAGGTGTGACCCCAATCATAAATGACATTGTTGCGGAAGTCGCATTGCACCGTGATGTCACCCCAGCGCGGCACGCGGCTGAACATGTGCGCGAAAAGGTTATGGTGCCACGAGCTGCGGTCGCCGCCCAGAATGGTGGCGAAAGCATGCCGCTGCTGATTGTTGCCCTCGGAAATAATGCACCACTGCACGGTGTAGCGGTCCACGGACCCGGAGGCGGACATCGTTTCCGGATTGCCCCAACTGCACGAGCAATGATCCACGATAAAGTTTTCGCTGTCGTAAACGCGGAAGCTGTCGCCGCGGTTCGGGGAATTCGCGCTGGTCTCCTCGGCCGTGTTGTTTCCGGCGCGAAAGCGCAGGAACCGGATAATCACATCATGGGTCTCGGATAGATCGAACACATCGCCGCTCTTGTTTGTTTTTCTGATACAAACGCCATCCCCAGGAGCGGTCTGGCCCGCGATGGTGAGGTAGGGTTCGCGAACCGACAGACCTTTGGTCTCGATCAGGCCACCGACCCGGAAAATCACGGTGCGCGGGCCTTTGGCTTCGATCGCGTCCCTGAGGCTGCCGGGGCCGGAATCGCTGAGATTGGTAACGAACAGGACTTTGCCGCCGCGGCCGCCTCGGGCATACGCGCCGTATCCTTCCGCGCCGGGAAACGCCAGCGGGCCGGTCCCGAGCGGCGGCTCCTGTGCATCCGCCTGGCGATAAAACCGCCGGTAAGCGGCTTCGACAATGCTGCGATCGAATTGAAACGCCTTGGCTTTGCGCCCCGAGATATAGAGAACGGTTTTGCCATTGCTATCCACCACGTGGGAATCGGTCAGCATGATGTCGCAACGGTTCGAGCCGCCGCGATAGGTCAACTTCCACTGGTAAGTCTTGTCTTGAAACTCCGCTCGCACCAAGGCGCCCTCCGCCAGATCGGTAAACCTGCCGTGGCAGCGGTTGGCCGCGCCGATGAGCAGAATGTCGCCGGAGGGTGGCTCTGCCAAAAGGTTGACCTGCAGGCGACAAGTCCCCAGGCCATTGCCTTTGTCATCGGGAACCGGGAAATTAACTCGGCCTTCGGTCTTGCCCCAAGTGTAAATGGGCGTGACGCCTTCGGCGTCGATAGCGAAGATCAATTCGGTGGAACTGGGCGGCGGCACTTTTTCCAGGCTCAGATAATTGTAAACACCGATGTGCAGGCCATCCTCGACGGCAATACCGGTCGCTTTCGATCCAATAATGTGCAACGTGGAATGGCAACCAGCAGAAACGCCAAGCTCAATGTCCTTGGTGACCACGCTGCCGTTTTGAATTTCGACAACGCCGCGGCCGCGCATGCCGGGCCCGCCGCCACCGGATACAAAAATGGTTCCGATAAATGCGTCACCCGATTTCACCACGAAGTGTCCTTCGGAGCCGTTGTACTTGCCGACGTCCATGCTGCCGCTGACCGTAAGGGCGGCTCCATCCAATACCAAGGTTGCGTGGTTGTCGCTACGATCGGCAACGCTCACATGATTCACCAGGACATCACTCCGCGCTATGGTCACCTGAAAGGTTTTCTCCCCGTTGATCCTAGCTTCGGTCATTCGCGAAGGAAGCGTGCCGCCCCACATCAAGGTGTCTTCCCAATTGCCACTGCCCCCTTTCCACTCGAGAGTCATTCCTGCTTGCGATGTCAGCTCAGTGGCCACGACAAGACTGGTAAGGGCAAGGCAAGTGGTTCGACGCATTCGCTTAATCAACATCATTTTGAATGTGGGCCAGCAATTTCGTCGACCAAATTGAAGAACGCTTCCTTGCGAGGAGTGTTTATGTGCCAATTCACGGGCGGGGACTGGAAACCATCGTGGTAATTGTTTGTGCCCTGATCGTAGAGACCCCAGGACGCGTAAGCTGATATCGCCATTGTAAAATTATTCTGAGCTTTCTCGAAGTCATAATGGTCATCTTCATTGAAGAGGATTGGCTTAGGCGTATAGCCCGGCACAGCCCGAGTTTGGACGACCATTTGGCGGATTCGTTCGGAGTCGGAAACGCCATTGCCATGAATGAGCAGGAAATCCGCGGCGCGCACGACATTTTCTTTCGGGATGGTTCCGCCGCCATAGGAAGCGCTGACGAGCAAGCGGCGGCCGTCGCGCCGGACCGACTGGACGCGTTGAACGAGTTCGTGGACGCGGGCAGGCTGCAGAATGGTGTGAGTGTAGCGCACGTTGCATTCGTTATTAATCTCAATCAAGACGTTGCGCCAACCATGATCGAAAACCCAGCGGGTAGCATTGTCGGTCGCCTGCAAGATGGCGGCTTCATCGCGCAGACGATGATCCTGGCCGAAATAGAAGTAGCCCAGAATGACAACGAACCCGAGTTCGTCGGCGCGGTCGAGGATACGGGCCAGGCGCTCAGCATCATCCTGCCGCAGCGCGCCATCTGGATCGAAAGCGGAATTGTGCCAAGGCTGAGCGCTAACGTAACCGCGCGGCGAACCGCCCTGCAGATTGATGGTAAATGCGAGTAGACCGTGCCGCCGCCATTCAGGCATCGCCGCGATGAATTCGCGCGTGTTGCGCTCGGGGTCCCATTTTCCGGTGTCCGGATAGGCCCAGGAGGAAACGGTGCTGGTGTTGTGGTCGTCGAAGACGCCCTGGACGAGCCGTGCGTTCAGCAGCAATCCTTGGATCTTGTTGCCGTGCCAAGTGCGGCCGGGATAGGTGGGTTGGCCATTGATAAAGAAGTGGTCGCCGACAATGGAAACGGAGGTTTGGCGAGAAGCGGCGAAGGTGCGGAGGGCGGAAAGAAAGAGTAGAAGAGAACAGAGCGAACGATGTTTCATGTACTCGATTCCAGCAATTGTGAGCCAACAACAGCAATCGTTGCACCTATATATTCTATGATTGCGCGGCTCGAACACTCACAGAGCCCGTAGCGCAGGCCTCTGAGCCTGCTGTATCGCCGACCTCCGAGTCGGCGAGCGTTGGTTCGCAGCATCTGCTTCAAGCGTTCGCAGGCTTGGAAGCCTGCGATACGGCAGGCTCGGAGGCCTGCGCTACTTCCAAGTCCGGTTGAAACGGGTTCAAGTGCACGGAGGGGTCTACACCGGGCTGAAGCCCGGTGTTAATGAGATTCTCAGAGGCTCACAATCATGGTTGAATTGGAATGGTATTAGCGACGTCAGTTTTCTCGGACTCGGGCTTGGGTCGGAAAAGCACGACGACATTGCCGACGCGGGTCACCAAATGACTACCGCTCCGCTCGGCTAATTGAGGCGTCAGCTCCTTTTTCTGCTCTTTGAAGTCGTCGAACTTCACTTTGAGCAACTCGTGATGCTTCAAGGCCTCGTCCAAAGCCGCGAGGAACTGAGGGCTGAGGCCGTCTTTGCCGACCTTGAGAGTGGCTTTGAGGCGTTGGGCTCGGGCTTTAAGGTCCCTGATTTGGGCGTTGTTGAGTGTGATCATGCGAGGCAGAGGAAGATGGGCAGCAACGCGAGGAACCGAGGGGAGTCAGCGCCACAACTCTCGGCAGGTTCATGGGTTCAATGCGCGAAGCACACCTTCGGGAATTCTCACCCAAGCCCATCTCCTCAGATGAAATAGGAGGGAAGCCGAACGCGTTGGTTTTCGTCGACGTTACCCATATGCCGCCCCTGACGGGGCTGAGGTTTCCTTTTGGCGTATTGCTACAAATATATCGCGCCTGGCAGGGCTGATTTAGCCCAGCTTTTTCTTGGCTTCGTCTGGCACGCTGACTTTGGTGGCGCCGACGTCTTTAATGACGACGGTGGTGGTGCGATCCTGATCGAAGTCGTTGCCGTTGAAGCTGACGGTGCCTTTCAAGTGGAACTCGTATTTAGTCAGGGCGCCGTCTTTCAGCCAGAATTTGACGGAACCTTTTGGGTTGGTGACGGTGGCATCTCCGCCGCGACGGAAGGTCAGCAAGGTCTTGGCGCCGTCTTCGGTCAGGTCGCTGGCATAGGCATCGCCATCCTTTTTGAGATCTTTGGAGAAAGAAACGAGCTGATCGGCTTGAGCAGCGGGGGCTTTGAAATTGCGGATCATCATCCCAAGGAACCGCCCTGGGCCTTCGGCATTCGATAGCTCTTCGGCCGATTTCCATTCGCCATCCTGGTTGGTGGCGGCGCCTTTGTCGCCTTTGATCACGGCCTTAGTTTCATTGTCGCCGAAGGTCATGGTGATCATGGTAATGCCGCCCTTTTCCGCCTTGCCTTCGGTTGGGCCGGGTTTGAACGGAGCGTCTTCGGGCACGGCGACGGTGGTCCGCCAACTATAATTGGCGGCATCGCCCAGCTTTTTAGCGGCGGCAGTAATGTCATCTTTGGGACTGGAATCCGCGGCAATGAGCGCCGTGGCGACGAAGCAGGCAGCAGCACCGAACAGGACAGCAGTTTTCATTTTGATCCTTTGGTTTAGGTTTTTTGTGAGTGAGAAAGTGATTCCGTCAGTTACCCGTCGCCAGTACGATGAAAGGAGCGTCCAAACGCAAGCAAAATTGCCAAGGGCGCTCATTGATGCAATCGATAGAACTGCGAGGCGTTGGTGAAAGTAATGGAAAGTGGGCTGGGAGTATTTGAGAGTGTCAGCCAAGGGCCGCGGGGGTCGACAGACTGCTGGAGAGCGGCAGCAGCGCTCCAATAAACAACCGATTCATCACTGAAACGGGCGAATCCGAGGCGCGGCTGGTTGCCGGATGAATTCACAAAATAAAGCCGAGAGATGCCAGCAAGCTGACCACTGATCGGGTTGCCCAGTGTAACGCGGATCAGATCGAAAGCCTGAGGGTTGGGTATGGAAAGCGGGATGGCTTTGGCGAGGTCACCCGGATTGAACATAAGCGTGCCAGAAGCGAGGACGCCCGCAGGGGTATCGATCGTATAACCGACGGAAACTCCGTTGGTGATGAACGAGCTTAGTTTGACCCAGACGCCATTGGTAATCGCGTTCATATCCAACTGGCTCGAGAGAACATTCAAACTGATGCCGACCGGCGAGTCGGGTTGTTCCTGCAGCCGGAAAATCGTTAGCGAGTTCGCCGGGAAGGTGTACAGAAATGAAGTTGATATCCCGCTCACCGGGAACGAGGCGGGCAACACATTGGTGGGCTGAGCAAGGCTGTTTTCGCTGAGCGGATTAGCGGAGGTGAGCAAGGTCGCCATAGTTGACGGAGCAAAACCGCGGGCCGCATTCAGCGTGAGCTGGGTTTGGAGTGGTTGGGTCGAGACGTTGACTGCTTTCAGGATAACCTGCCCCAGAGACTTCGCGAGCGTGCTGGAGACAAACAGCGGCTGAGGCGCATCGGGGTAAGCCACATCGTGAATCAGCTGGCCGTTGAGGTAGCATTGGATGCGCGCGCCGAGCTGGATGCTGATGTCATACCACTGACCGGTGTTGATGGACATGGGCACGGCTGCCAGGAGCGATTTTTGACCGTTCTGGGTGTATTCGATGCCGGTTTGAGTATTGTTCCAGCCGCCGATATTCCACCAAAACCAATTACTGCTATTGAGCCAATTGAATATGATGAGGAAACCTTCGCTGCCGCTGAGTTTGCGGGCGCGCAGGTTGTAGGTGTAGTTACTCCATGAAGTGCTTCCGTAGATAGCGGTATTATCGGTGCCGCCGGCGGTTTGTTCGAACGTCGCGTTGCTGGTGATCCAGGTGCCGGTGCCAAGCTGCCAACCGGCGCTGCCGGAGGTGAAATCGCTCTGGTAGAGGGTCTGTGTGCCGGCGGTAACGACCAGATTGCAAAAAGCGGATTGAGTGTTCCAGGTTCCAAGACCAATCGAGCCCAGGTGCGCCGATGAAGTGTAGAAGTCCTCAATTAGTGTGCCATTCAAATAGCACTGAATGTGCGGGCCACTCAATTGAATACGGATAGAGTACCACTGGTTACTTTGGATGGTCTGGGCGAAGGCGGTGCCTGGAACGACTGAACGACTGCCGTTTTGTTCCCATTCGACAGCGGTCTGGGTGTTGTTCCAGCCACCGAGGTTGAGCCACATGAAATCCGAGCTGTCCTGCACGTTGAACATGACGAGAAAGCCTTCCGAGCCGCCGAGCTTGAGGGCTTGCAAGGTGAGAGTGTAATCGCTCCACGTGGGGTCACCGGTGGTGGCACGGTTATCAGTGCCGCCGGCGGTTTGTTCAAAAAGGCCGTTCGAGACAATCCAGGTTCCGCTCATGATCGACCAACCGGGAGCGGTGCCCCCAGTAAAATCACTCTGGTAAAGCGTTTGGCCGTTTTTCGTGATCACGATGTTCGTGAACGCCGCCTGTGTATTCCAGGTGCTCAAGCCGATGGCGCCATGGTTGGTCGCGGGCGGCACCGACGCAACTACGGCGGTGGGCAGCACCACATCGCCGCGGTTCGAGCTGAACATCTGCTGCACGTAATAGGAAGGCGTGCCATAGACCTGAGTGCCGGTGAAATAGATAAGGTCCGGGTTCCAGTTTTTGTTGTTGAGATTCGCAAAGAGTGGGGCGTAGGAGCCCATAAGAACGACGTCGGAATTGCGCTCCATGCCGGTCATCCAGGCCGCTTCGCCGAGCGCGCCGGCCAGGTTGCCGTTGCCGCCGCCGGTGGTGACCGCATATTCGCCGATGTAGACTTTCGGCCCCGTTCGACTGTAGCTATCGTATTTAGTCGAATTTTGGATAAAAAATCCTGGGTTGGAGTAATAATGCTCGTCCATGATCTCGACCGGCCGGCTCGAAGGAATGCCCCCCCAGGAATCGGCGATGAGATGCATGTCGGGGTAGTTGGATTTAATGGCGTCGTAGAACAGGGCGTAGTTAGTGCTGTAGGCGGCGCCGCCGTTTTCGTTGCCAATCTCCATGAACTGGAGATTGAAAGGAGCAGGGTGGCCGTTGGCGGCGCGCTGAGCGCCCCAAAGGGTGTTGGTATCACCGTTGGCGTATTGAATGGCGTCGAGGGCTTCCTGCACCCACGAGGCCATCTGGCTTGCAGGAACCGCGTTCTCGTGGACGTCCATGCCGCAATTGATGACGAAGAGCGGCTGTGCGCCAATGTCTTCGCACATCTGCAGGTATTCGTGATAGCCGAGGCCGTTATCGACCATGTAGCCCCAGAGATTGGCGCGCACGGAACGATTAGCGGGATCACCGACGGTCGGTTCCCAATGGTAAGCGTTGGCGATGGAACTGCCATCGACCCAGCTGCCACCGGGAAAGCGGACAAAGGACGGCTTGAGATTGCGCAATGAGTTTACCAGGTCAGGCCGAAGACCGTTGGTGCGGCTGTTGTAGGTAGCCTGAGGGAAAAGCGACACAAAATCGAGCCACACGGTACCAACCTGAGCAATTCGCAGGACCAGGCGCGCGGAGGGGTCGGTAGTATTTGGAATGAGGGTAGCAGTGAAATGACGCCAACTCGTGGTCGAGATACTCAAGGGCACGCTGGTGTAAACGGAGGCGCCATTTGAGCTTTCAAGCGAAACGGTCAATGGCAAGTTAGCCGTCGAAGCCCCGCGAGCGTACAAGCCGAGGACGTATGTAGAGCCCTGGGTGACGGGAATTCCCCAAAACCCATTGTTTGCCGCGCCGACGTTTCCCGAACCGGAGAGCATGCTCAATTTGAGTGAATGGAGGTTGGTTGAGCTGAGAGGCAAGGAGGTGTCCAGAGACATCTGGCCGGCCGCGCTACCGCTGGTAACCAGGGTCCAGTAGACCGCATTGGTGGCATCCTCGAATGAGCGATTGCGGACCAGCTCAGCATAAATTCCGCCATCGCCGGCTGAATTGATTTCTTCAAAGAAGATGCCGAACAAATTTGAGCTCACGGTAATGCCAGGTTGATCAGCCTGAATGGTGATGCTGGCGGGAGTATCAGCCAAACAAGTCGCAGCGAGACTAAACGCAATAATCGAAGCGATTAAGCCAGGGCAGCGAAAGGCGCAATGTTGGAAGCGGGCCATTCCTTCGCAAAAAACTCGTTTTGAACAGGTCTAGTATGGTGCAACAGAGACGTGTTTACAATAAACTCATGACCCCGACCTCTCCCGAGGAGGAGAGGGAGATCGCCCCTAGAGCAGATGTAAATGCGTACTGTCTACAGAGCACAACGTTTCAGGATCCGGCTGATAAGGCGTTGCGGTTAGGCGGTTCGGATCCTTGCAAGTGCCGTACGAAAAAGTCCTGCATTCTGCGCTGGCCATAAGCGCCCCCGGCGCCGTGACCACCGTTGGGCACGACCAACAGATCAAAGTCTTTATTCGCCCGGATTAATGCATCGACAAAGCGAAAGGAACTTTCGGGCGGGACGTTCTCGTCCATTTCACCGACAATCAGCATGAGATAACCCTGGAGGAGCCCAGCATGATCGATGTTGGAGCTCTCGGAGTATTGGGGACCGACGGGATAGCCCATCCACTGCTCGTTCCACGAGGCCTTATCCATGCGGTTATCATGGCAGCCGCTGTTGGCGACAGCCGCTTTGTAGAACTCGGGATGAAACAAGACGGCAGCCGCAGCATTCTGGCCGCCGGCGGAGGTGCCGTAGACACCGACACGGGTGATGTCATACCAGGGATATTTGGCCGCAACCGCTTTGTGCCAGAGAATGCGATCGGGAAAACCTGCGTCCTTGAGGTCGTGCCAGCAGACATCGTGGAATGCTTTCGAGCGATTGGCAGTTCCCATCCCATCCATTTGAACCACCACGAAACCCAAGTCGGTAAAGGACGAGAAGCGGCGGACGCCACCGAAGGATTTGGGGACGTAAGAACCCTGCGGGCCGGCGTAGATGCTCTCAAGCACAGGATATTTTTTGGCCGGGTCGAAATTCTTTGGCCTGCAGATGATGCCCCAAATGTCGGTCTTGCCGTCGCGGCCTTTGGCAACGAACACCTCAGGAGGTTTCCACCCGGTGGCCAGCAACTCAGAAGCATCGGCTTTTTCGAATTCGCACACCAAACCGCAATCAGAGACGCGGCGAAGTTCGTGCACCGGTGGACTATCTACCCGGCTATACGTATCGATGATGTATTTTCGATCCGGCGAGTATTGGATCGTGTGATTGCCGTTACCCTCGGTTAAAGCGGTCAGACCTGTCCCATCGAAATTGACGCGGTAATAGTGAACAAAATAGGGATCCTGGTCCGGGTTTTTGCCGCCGGCCCGGAACCAGACCTGCCGGTGTTCCTCGTCGATGCGATCGATACCGCGCACGACGAACTCGCCCTTGGTGATCTGGTTTTTAATCCGGCCGGCTTTCGTATCCACCAGGTAAAGATGCCTCCACCCATCCCGTTCCGAGACGTAGATCATCTCGTCGGATTTCTCGAGCCAGTTGACATAGTTCAGGTTGAGGGCTTCCGTGTGGGCAGTCCAGATGAACGTGTTGGACTTTTCGTCGATGAGGTTGCGGAGCGCGCCGGAACGGGAGTCAACTTCAATAACGCGATAGCGCTGATGGCCGCGATCCACCTTCACGTAGCAGAAATGCCGCTGGTCCGCGCACCAATGAAAGGCCGGAGCCTCCCAGCCGTGTTCGAAGCGGTCCACGTCCGGTTTGGTTTGCGCGCGAGACACCACATCAAAGACACTTAATTCGTACAGCGTGAGCTTGTCGCCCGGCAGATCATAGGGACGTGCACGGAACTTTGCGCGTCCGCCACCGGGCGGCGAGGATTGGATGAGGTAAACATCTTTATGATCGCCGGGTTCAATGCGCCAGGCGACCAACCCCTGAGAATCGGGCGCCCATTCGAGGCGGCCATAGGCGTTTGTCGCCTGGCCATCATGAGTGAGCGGGTATTCCTGTCCACCATCCTCGGCCCGCAAATAGATATTGTAGCCTTTAACGAAGGCACTCCATTTGCCGTCGGGCGAACGGCGCGGGCGGGAGGACTCGCCACGCCGACGGCGCTCGCCGGGACCGGAGTCGGCATCCTGATTGTCTTGAGTCGCCTGAGGTGAGGCATCGAGAGCATCGGGTTCGGCGAAAGGGAGATCGTCGCTTGGTGGGTCCAGTTCGTCGGCAGAGCTACCTGGAGTTTGGGACGCCGTGGACGGCGTCCCTACCAGGGTGGATGAGGCCACCGCGGAGACCAGGGACGACGCCTCTGCCAGTCGATGGGGCGTCGCGGCATTTGAAGCAGAAGTTTTAGGCACTTCATGACATTGGTAGTTAGCCAGATCGCACTCCCAGGTTTTGCCGGCGGCTTCGAACTGGAGAGATTGGCTATCGTGGACAAATTCAATGCTGGAAAATGGGAGTGTGTCCGGTTTGAAAGACTCGCCGGCAGCTTGTGAGAGGGAAGCGGCCAGTTTGGCGTGATCAAACGCGGGCTCGCGCTTGCCAGTCTCGGCATTGACGAGAATGAATTCCTTGGCACCCTCCCGTAAGTCATTGCGATACCAGAAGCGCAAGTCTCCCTGAAACCAATGAGGTGTGATGCGGGCTTTATAGACTCCGGGGTCCGACGCGCCGAAACGGCCGCGGCGTTGCTGAACGGCATCGACACGATTGGTGGCGGCGAGATCGTCTGTGGTTGCCGCGGACAGGGATAATAAACCGAAGCATAGCGTGCACGCTGAAAAAAGCGCGAACGAGGAGGGGGTCAGGAAGTCAAAGCGCCGCATTTTTAAGGTGTTGCAGAATTTCCGCCACATGCCACCAATGAGGCACGAACGGCTGTGTGTTCATTGTCTCTCGATAAACTGAAGAGGGAGGGACGCAACCCCAGTCGTCCCCCCCTCGACCCTGGAAGCGCGCGTCCTTTACACGCTTCCCCGATCTGCTTGCACTACGCTGACACACGCAAGCAAAATCCGGATCCGGTGGTCTACAGCCCCGCGAAGCTGTTCACCACCAAAACGACGGCGGGCCCGAAACGGTCCGCTGCTGCATTTGCTCAAATTTTTTCCAGGCAACGTGCGTATCCAAGTAACCGACGTTGCCGCCGGCGGGTATTTGGCCTTTGAGATGAGCCGTGATGTGCGGCCAACTCGGGCCGCCTGGCCACGGATAGGTATAGCCGCCAACGATGCTGGTCCAACTGCCGTTCTCATTGATGGTCGCATCGGCGTCCAAAACACGATCGGAAGTGCTCGGTGGCATCATCGTCAGAGCGCCGTAGGTAATATTCCCCGGGACCAACGAATAATTGATGTTCGTGGGGATCACACTCGCGAGATCCGGCACCGTCAGCGCGTAACCGGCGACGTGGAACGTCCCGGGAGCAAAGCGCCAGAAAAGATCAAAGTTGTTGGTCTCCTGAAAACGCGGAGCAGTGCCCGGGCAATAGAAGGTTTTCCAAAGGACACCATTGGAAAGCATTTGCAGGCCGGGGTCCCAAGGCAGATCCCAAGCCCAATTACCCTGCACGCCGCCTCGCGGGGTTTTATCACGGTTATCATTCCCGTAGATAACGAACGCGATATTCATTTGCTTCAGATTATTGAGGCACGTGGTGCGAATGGCGCGCTCGCGCGCCTTGGCGAGCGCGGGCAGTAGCATGGCCGCCAGAATGGCGATAATGGCTATGACCACCAGCAACTCAATGAGGGTAAAGGCGGCCCGCAGGACTGCGGCGGCCCGTTTTGGTTTGCTTTCCGTAATCATGCTACTGTCACTTTCTCATTGTTGAGGCGGGCCGGAACCCCCTCCGGCCCGCCTCGGTCTCAACTACTGTGAATTAATATTCGGCCTCTCATTTCTTCAAGCGGAAGAACGATGGGGTTGAGCCGCTGTTAACGATGACCTGGTTCCGGCCATTCACCACAGTCGGCGAACCGCCCGGTCCCCAAGTCGCGGAGTTCAAGCTTGAATTCACCTGTAACTGGTAACCAGCGGTTACGAGCGTGGCCGGCCATGAAACGGTGACCTGGCCCGCAGCAGGTCCAACGACTGTCTTAAGTGTCTCCGGGTCTGGCCCGCCGGCGAAGCTATCTGAGATCTGGCCTGCAGTCAGCGTGCCATAGTAGATCCGGAACTCATCGATCGAGCCGTTGTACATCGGGTCAGCCCACTGCGAGCGGCCCAATTGGCTGAAGTTATCATTTACCAGCGAGAGGTCGACGGCAGTGTTGGTAACGCTGGCGCAGAAAACGCCGTTCGTATAGAGGCTGAGGATGTGGTTGATTGAATCCACCGTAACCGCCACGCACGTGGTATTGGTCGTGTAGCCAGCTTGATCAACAGTTGGGGGGATCGCGGCGGTTGCCTCCGACCTGCTGCCCAGGTTATTGGGCATACCAACCGCGCCGCGTCCTGCCGCTTCGTAGAAGTAGCCCGAGCCTTCGACGCCGCCGCTGGCGATCGTATGATTGCCGAAATCCCAGAGCCGTTGCTGCGTGCCGGAGGCGCTCGCCGGCACCGCGTAGAATGCCTCAAACGTCAGCAGGTCATAGCCGCTAATAAGGTCGCTGGGCAATAGGACGTAGCTGGACGGATTCAACGACCCATCCAGGACCACGCGACCGCCGACGATGGCGGCATTGCCAAGCAACCTGGCATTAGCCTGACCAACCGAGTCATTGGCGTTGCCGCGGAAGCTATAGCGGTGGGTCAATTGTGCGAGCGGTTTAGCGATAACAGTGATACTGTTGGTCACTTTCAAGCCTAAATAGGAGGCCACCACGTGAGCGGAGCCGACGCCAACCGCTTTGAGTTTGGTGTTACCGCCGTTCACGACTGAAACAACACCGGAGTTGTCGGAGGTGAAGGTCACCGGTGAGTAACCCGTCAAATCGATTTGGCCGCTTGTATTGGCAAAGGTGCCGCTGACGGATGGCTTTTGCACTGCGCCAAGGATCATCGTCGGATCATTGATATTCACGGATAGAGTTTGGAGAGCACCTGCGTTAACCTGCGGATTCTCAGGTCCCTTTTGGTAGCTAACCTCGGCCTGGAGCTGATCCATCGCACCCGCCCAAATCCGGAACTCGTCAATACTGCCGCGGAACGCGGAGCCAACCGCGCCGGAAAGCCCCGAGCCGACGTTCTTGCCAAACCAGCCCTCAGTCTGGTTGGTGAATTGATACCCGAGAACGGTGCGGAGCTGGACAACGCCGCCGATTTCCTCATCGGGCTGGCTGCTATAATGGAAGCTATCCTTCAGCGCTCCGTTGAGATAGAAGTCTATCCGTCGATCGATATCGCTGATGACATAGGCATAGTGGTTGGTGGTGCCGAACGCCGGGCGACCGTAGCTATCGATAGCCGGTGTGCCGATCTGATCGCCCGGGCTTGGGCGGAAGGATATTAAGTTATTGCCGTTCGCGGTCGGGGCGAGCCCGAAGGCCGACCGGCCGAACGCGTTCGGATTAGAGTCAGCCGAGGTGCCAAAATCTGCCATGCGCGCGCCGCTGCCATTCGAACTGAATATAACAGCCCAGAACTCCAACGTAACTTCCAGGTTGGTGTCAAACAGATGTCCGGGAAGCTGAATCCAGGAAGAGCTGTCAGCAATTGTAAGCATGCCATTCGTAAACACCGGGGTGCCTGTAGCAGTGCCGTTGGCCCCGCCGACGCTGTCGGTGGCATCGCCGGAATCAAAACTATACCGGTGCGTGAGGACCGGCGGTTGTGCAGCAACTGAGACGGTCGCGACTCCCGTGAGATTGCTGAACGTAGCGCTAATCGTAGCGGAGCCCACCCCAACAGCGGTCAACCGCCCGAATTGGTCAACTCGAGCCACCGTGGGATCGCTGCTGACCCAAGTGGGCCCGGCAGAGGTCACATGCGCACCAGTCACGCTGGCGTAATTGGCGAGGCATTGAGCGTTTATCGTTTGTCCCACGAGTATGTTGGTAGTGAGGACTACGTTGACGGCAGTCGGCGCTCCCGGATTGTTAACGATGGTGTTAGGTCCAGTGGCAAAATCGATGCCGACTTGCACCGGGTCAACAGTGCCGTTGTAGATTCGGAATTCATCGATCAAACCCTGGAACAATGGGTCACCGTATTGAGAACGGCCCAGCCAATCGTTGGGGTTTTGGCCGAGATCGCGTGGTAGAACGGCAAAGTTCTGGTTTTGCCCTGCAAACTCGCCATCAATATAGGCTGTGGCTGTGTGGTTCGTGGCGTTGATGTTGAAAACCAGGTGATGCTCGACGTTGGTAATGGGCCGCGCGATGTGCACCTGCCACTCCCCTGCGTTATTGGTATTCAAACTGAACCTAAATGTATCGACGATGCCTGCGACAAAAGGAGTGGCGAACAGGTTGTTGCCCGCGCCACTTCCGAAATCGAACAAACGAGCCCAGTTGCGATTCACCACCGTGCCGTCGCCGCACTCGTCGGTGTACCAGCATTCCAACCCGATCGAGGTGTAACCCAGCAATACGTTTCCAGGCAGCTCGATGTAGCTGCCGCTGGTGGTGTTGGCAGCCCCGGCCCCATCCAGGACGGCGTTGCCGTTGCCGTCGAGAGAAACAGAATTATGAGGGAAAGCCGGCGTTGCCGGATTGACGGAATCGTTAAAATCGGTATTGAATGACCACCGGTGAGTCATGCCGGGAGGCAAAGCCGTGACCACGACCTGGACGGACCCCGTCAGGCCAAAGGAGGTGACGGTGAGTGTTCCGGTGCCGGGCCCGGTGGCCGTAAGAACGCCAACTGGATCGACCACGAGAATATGGGAATCACTCGTAAAGTATTTGGTTTGTGGGGCCGAGGCCAGATTGACAGGATTGGCGATGTTGGCAAATGTGCCCGTCACGGCGACTTGTTCGGTTCCAAACTGAACGATCGGGCTTCCCGCATTAATGATCAACGAGCTAATGGCACCTGGATTATTGGTGATCACGTCGGGACCCGTAGCGGCATCGATCGCAATCGAGAGAGGATCCAGCGGGCCGTTGTAGATTCGGAAGTCCGCCATCGAGCCAGTCAAATACGGATCAGGGTACTGAGATTTGCCCAGATAGTTGTTTGGAGTCGGACCTTCATCTTCAGGTGTCAGAGTGAAGGTCGAAACGGAAGAGACTTGGACGCCGTCGAGGTATAGCTTGGCAGTGCGGGTCGCTCCAGCCAGTGTGAACACAAATTGGTGCAGACCGAAGTCCGCACTGTAACCATAGTCGACGCGGGTCTCAGCACCACCGCCTCCGACGGTGAAAGCCGTGCGGAGGACGGCGCCACCGGCAACTGGTGTCATAAACATGTTCACGGTTTGTCCAGAGCCGAAGTCCCAGAAGCGCTCCCACGTACTCGTGGCGGCCAGGGTGGCCCAGAATTCCATGGTCACGCCGCCGTAGTTCGTGAGAATATTCGGCGGCAACGCCACGTAGCCTCCCGCTCCATCGAACACTAAATTGCCGTTTCCATCAGGGCCGGTAGAAGGACTGTTTGAAATGACTCCAACCGCGCCAGCAACGCTGTCAGTGACAGTCAAGCTTCCCGGCGGATCGTTGAAGCTAAAACGATAGGTCATGGACATTCCCGAGACTGTGACGGGAGCATAATTCGTATTCCCGCTGTAAACCGCTCTCAACCAAACTGTTCCATTGGTGATGGCGCCCAGCCTCCCCGCGCTGATAATAGTGACGATGCTCGTATTGGTGGAGGTAACCGTGGCTAGTCCGGTTACGTCAGAGCTGGTGCCGTTGTCATAATTGGCGGAAACCGAGAAATGACGGGCGCTGCCGATGATGACAGGTGATGGCAGGTTGAGGGTCAAAGAGGTCAAATTCCCCGCAGGTACCCCGTTGGTAGTGGAAGGAGCCGCGAGAGTGTAGTCGATGCTAGCGCCGCTACCGGTCGATGAATACACAGCAACGTAATATGTCGTATTGGGGATAAGGTTGCTGACCGTCACACTGGTGCTCCCACCACTGGTTGCCCCGTTGAACACCGCGTAATTACCCGCGCCGAACTCATCATCCCCGAGGTTAGTACCTAGGCCGAAACTCTGGCTGGCAGTGTAAACAACGCCGTCAACAGGCTTAGCCGTGACCGGCAGCCCTTTGCGCATCACCACCAACGCACCCTGGGCGCTCACACCGTTGTTCCAGGAAACGACCAACTGACCGCTCGTCGCGTTGGGAGCGGCTGTAGCGCCCGTGGCAGAACCCGCTTCCCCCGGAGCTGGCGCGGCAACTAATTGCATACCGCAAATAACGGCCCGCGCAGTGCCGGTATTGGTCGCCACCGCAACCAATTGGATATTGGCATTGGTTAAACCATGAAACACGATGTAGTTGCCCGTGTCATTGGCGGTGGTCAGCGCGTCCTGGACATAATTGGTGGGGGTGGAGTCCGAGTTGAGGCCAACCACCTTGGTTAAGACCGTACTCGGATTCAGCCCATCCACGATTGAGTAGGTGCCGCCGCGATTCGGGGTATCAAACAAAGCATAAACATAAACGTCATAACCCTTGGTGGTGAGCTGGCTCGGTAGATTCGTAATAGTAACGGTGGCCGTGCCGCCGTTATCAAGGTAACCATTCATCAGCACCTGGTCGGGGCCAGCGGGAAAGGCGCTATTAGCGCCGCTGGACCAAGTGCCGGTGGGCGTGGACCAAGCCACGCCGGCGGACGTTGTATTCCCGGCGTTGTCCGTAAGCGTGGCGGCGCCACTGATTCCCGGCAGGTTGTTCCAGTTGATTTGTGACACTGCCGGCAAACCCGCTGTGTCGGTTGGGTTCAATGTCGAGTTACCGGTTCTGGTGTTATCTGACCCCAGCTTCATACCTATGCTGAACTGGTTAAATCCGGCGTAGGCGAGGTTCCCCAGAAGCAAAGCCATAAGGACGGCCACGAACCGGGTGAAGTTAGTCAACTGCCAGCAGTTGGCTCGGGATGTAGGATGGCTAATTGGTTTCATTTAGTTTTGTGGTGAGGTTGTAAACGAATCTTGGACAGGAGGGAAAAAGGATCTGGGGCGCTTGGCGGGGAACTGGCTGAGGATTTACTTAACAAGGTTATTTAATTTGTGCAAAAAACTGAATCAACGGCATATATGGTGTTGCAACCCAAAGACAATGCGTTTTGTTGGTTCACGATGCAACTCGTGAATCCGAGCACAAATGCGGTTGTTAACAGACGGCGCATTCTGGGCTTGATTCATGGCTAGAATAGCGAATGGGGCACGATCTGTCTTGGTTCGGAATGACAGTCAATTGGTGAATTTTTGCCCATTGCGTTCCCTAGCATGACGGGCTTGCTCGACCGCCAGGATTGGGGCGCAAATTGCGGCTCCGAACTTGTCATCGCAATGGCTGCAGCTAGGCTGTTGAGCTACAAGCATGAAGCGATCTCGCAGCCGCCCGGAGAGAAAGCAGGCGGTAGCTCCAGCCGCCGCCCAACTGACCGGGAGAAAACAAACCCACGTGTGGCTGTTTCGATTGAGCGTGGCGTTGGCACCATTACTGTTATTGTTGCTGATCGAGGGGCTGCTTCGTCTAATCGGATTCGGGTATCCCACTGATTTTTTCCTACCTGCGCGCATCAAAGGTGAGGCGGTCTATGTCCAGAATGACCGGTTCGGCTGGCGGTTTTTCGGACCGGAACGTGCCCGCCAGCCGGCGCCAATGGTAATCGCGAAGAACAAACCACCTGATACCGTGCGCATTTTTGTGTTCGGAGAATCGGCGGCGTACGGCGACCCACAACTGGAATTTGGGATTGCGCGAGTAATCGAGGCGCTGCTGACACAGCGGTTTCCAGCAACGAAATTCCAGGTTTTTAACGTAGCGATGACGGCGATTAACTCTCACGTGATTCTGCCCATTGCACGCGAGTGCGCCCGGCACGAGGGCGATATCTGGGTTTTGTACATGGGCAACAATGAGGTGGTTGGTCCTTACGGTCCTGGGACGGTATTCAGCCGCAATGCTCCAGGGTTAACCTGGATTCGGTGCGCGTTGGCACTGAAAACCACCCGTATCGCGCAGGGACTCGAACGCCTGATCGCAGAGTTCCGCTCCACGCCCGTGCAAAACCAGGAATGGGGCGGGATGCAAATGTTTCTGGATTATCAGGTGAGAAGTACCGATCCTGCGCTGTCCGCGGTTTACTCGAATTTTGAGCAGAATCTGCAGGACATTGTTAAAACCGGACGGAAGCATGGAGTGAAATTGGTCATTAGCACGGTGGCCAGCAACCTGCGAGATTGCGCTCCGTTTGCTTCTTTGCACCGGCCGGACTTGGCAGATGCCGAGCTGGCACGTTGGAAGCAATTCTATGGCGAGGGTGTCAGTCACCAGGAACACGGCGAGTCAGGGCCCGCTGTGGATGCGTTCCGTCAGGCCGGCGCCATCGATGATGGCTTTGCCGATCTGCACTTCCGTGAAGGCCAATGCGCCCTCGCCCTTGGGCATCGTGAAGACGCGGTGCGCGAGTTCCGCCGCGCTCGCGACGAGGACGCCTTGCGATTCCGCTGCGACAGCCGGTTAAACGAGATTCTGGCAAAAGCGGGTTCCGGCCGTGCGGCTGATAGCATTCTTTTCACGGATTCGGTCAGTGTTGCCGCGCAAGCGGGGACAGACGGCGTGCCGGATCGAGAAAGCTTCTACGAGCACGTACATCTGACTTTTGAAGGCAATTATCGGCTCGGACTGGCCTTGGCGCAGCAGGTCGCCAAACTGCTGCCGGACAAGGTGGCTCATAAGGTAGCGGCGGATCAACCCTGGCCAGGTATTGATGATTGCGCGCGGCGGCTGGGGTGGAGCGATTGGACCCGTTTGGAGGGCACGATGCAAATGCTGGACCGCCTGGAAGACCCACCGTTCACCGGGCAACTCAACTGGACCGAGGAGGTCAAACGGCTGCGTGAGCAAGTCGATCAACTCCGCTCCGCCACCAAGCCTGATGGCCTTCGAATGGCGGCAGCGCGCATTCGCGAAGCCCTGGTGCCAAAGCCGAACGATTGGCAATTGCTCCGTAACCTGGCTCGTTTACAGGAAGCCCTTGGAGATACGTCTGGTGCGGCCAGCTCGTGGCACACCATCACCGAACAGCTTCCATTCGAGCCAGAGATTTGGGAAGGCTACGGCAATGCGCTCGCTCAGGCGGGAAAAGAGACTGAGGCCATGTCTGCCTTCCAAGAGGCGTTGCGGCTTAACCCAGAGTCCATGTCGTCGAGGACCGCCTTGGGGCAACTACTCTTCGCGCAGCGCAAATATGCAGAAGCGGCGCGGGAATTCGAAGGCGTTTTGAATTTGAAGCCATACTGGGGTCCGGCCCAACTCGGGCTGGGCAAGGCACTGGAGGCGCTGGGCCGCGGAGCGGAAGCGCAAACCCATTATCGTAAAGCGCTCCAGAACCGGATTAGAACGCCAGGATCGTTCAAAGCACTAGGCCAATTCTGCTTCGAGAAGAAGTGGTATTCGGAAGCAGCAACGAATTTTGCGGATGCGCTGAGCCTGGACCCATCGGACGCAGCCACCCAGGTGAATCTCGGCCTAACGCTGGCATTGCTTGGGCGGCCCGCGGATGCGCGGGGGCATTATGCCGAGGCGGTGCGGCTGGATCCAAACCTGGCCGAGGCGCGGATGCGACTAGGCACGGCGCTGGGCCAAGCGGGGAATGACGCTGCCGCTCTGGAACAATTCGCTGCGGCGGTGCGCCTTAAGCCGGACCTGCTGGAAGCACGCCTGGATCTAGGCATTGCGTTAACCAAACAACATCGAAATGAGGAGGCGCTGGCTCAGTTCCAGGAGGTGCTCAAGCGCTACCCAGGCAACCCGGTGGCATTGCGTTATGCCCAGGCGCTCAGAGCGCCAAACGCAGGTGGCCCTTGAAATCGGATTGTCTGGCGTCCCGGCATTCTGTACCTTGCGAACTGTCCGGTGAAATTCGACCTGTCAGCGCTCTCGAAAGCCGTCGCAGAGGAGACGCGTGGTTTGGCGGCGGAATTGGCGACGGTTGAAGAGTTATTCGATCATGTGCCCGACACTGCATTTTTCATCAAGGACCTCAGCGGGCGTTATCTGGCGGTGAACCAATCTCTGGTCGAGCGGTGCGGGTTGCGCGAGAAGCGTGAGTTGCTCGGTCGTCATGTGCGGGAGGTGTTTCCAAGAGAAATGGCGGACCTTTACGCGTCGCAGGACGAGTTGGTGGCTCGAACCGGCCGGCCGGTGGTGGAGCACCTGGAATTGCATTGGTACGCGCGCCGGCGGATGGGCTGGTGTCTGACAACAAAACTGCCGATGCGCGATGCGGATGATCGCGTAGTGGGAGTGGTGGGGATTTCGCGCGATTTGAGGGCGCCCGGAGACAGTTCCACTATCCCGGCCAGCCTGGCCAGCACCCTCGAATACCTGGAGGAACATTGCGATGAACCCATTTCTCCAGGCTCCCTGGCCGTTCGCGCCGGGCTCCCGGCAGTGCGCTTCGCCCGCCTGATCAAGCGCATTTTCCGGATCACGCCGAACCAGTTGATTGCGCAAACCCGGATTGCCAAGGCTGCGCGGCTGCTGGGCGAGACCTCTCACCCGGTATCGGACATCGCCTACGATTGCGGCTTCTACGATCACAGCGCGTTAGTCCGCGCATTCCGTTCCGCTACGAATTTAACTCCGACACAATTCCGGAAACTGAGGCAAGCAAAGAAACTCTGAAGCTGCGTGGTTTAAACGAGTGCGCATTTTTACACTCGTTTTGTCATTTCCAGCCAAGACACCGGCCCGCGCGCATGCCAGAGTAAAAAACTGGATGCGGTATTATCGCAGCAGCTTCAAGTGTTGGCCCGCCAAAGCAGTAAGAGCGTGCGCGGCCGCTCTATCATTTTGGCCGCTGCGAAGCGGGACCGCTCGGTTCCGACACCGTCCAGGAGTATTTATCCATGAGTAAACCCTATTGGCAGGGGGTCTTTCCCGCCATCACCACCCAACTCCGAAAAGATCAGTCAATCGATCCGGACGCAACGGCCCGCCACGCAGACGCCCTGATCGGGTCCGGAGTAAACGGGCTTATTTTCCTTGGTTCGCTGGGCGAAAACCAGATGCTCACGCCCGCCGAGAAAAGAGAGCTTATGGGCGCCATGGTGGACGCCGTGAAACACCGGGTGCCGGTGCTGAGCGGGGTGGCTGAATCCAGCACCGCTGAAGCGTGCCGGTACGTGCGAGACGTTGAGAAACTGGGGGTAGATGGTTTCATGCTGATGCCGGCGATGCTTTACCGCGGCGACCCGCGCGAAACGCTGACGCACTTCTTCATGACGGCACGCGCCACGAGTTTGCCGATCATGATCTACAACAACCCAATCAGCTACGCGAACGACATCACTCCCGACATGTTCGCGGCGTTGGCGGAAGTGGAGAACTTCGTCGCCCTGAAAGAGAGCTCGGGCAATCCTCGGCGGATTACTGATATCCATAACGCAGTGTCGGATCGATTCGCTATCTTTACTGGAGTGGATGATTTGGTGCTCGAAAGCGCCATCTTGGGGATAGACGGCTGGGTGGCTGGCAGCGGGATTGCGTTTCCTAAAGAGAATCAGTATTTCTGGGAACTCACCCGTGCCGGGGAATGGGACCGCGCTCGCGAATTTTATCGCTGGTTCACGCCATTACTTCACCTGGATACACATCCCAAATTCGTGCAGTACATTAAGCTGGCGGTTCAGGAGTGCGGGCTGGGCCGGGAATGGGTGCGCGCGCCGCGCCTGCCGCTGGTCGGCGCGGAGCGTAAACAAATCCTGAAAGTAATCCACGATGGCATCGCCAATCGGCCAAAAATCCCCAGGACACAATCGGCATCAGCGTCGCGCGACCTGACAATTGTTTCGCGCGCCGGCGGTCCAACGCGCCGGGCGCCCCCGCTCCCGGGACCGTAACATGAAACGAATTTACATTATCGATTCTCACACGGCCGGTGAGCCGACGAGGGTCGTCATTCGTGGCGGGCCTGACCTTGGCCGCGGGAGCGCGGCCGACAAACTCCAAATGTTTCGCGAACGTCACGATGCCTTCCGCTCGGCCATCGTGAACGAACCGCGCGGCTCGGATGTGGTTGTAGGCGCCCTGCTCGTTGAACCGCAAGATGCCTCGTGCGTCGCCGGCGTCGTTTTCTTCAACAATGTCGGCTATCTTGGCATGTGCGGCCACGGCACGATTGGTGTCATCACGACCCTTGCACATTCCGGCCGCATACAACCGGGAGAGCATCGACTCGAAACACCGGTTGGGGTGGTCACGACCACGCTGCAGACGAACGGCGAGGTGTCGGTCACCAATGTTCCCAGTTGGCGAAAGCAGAAGCAGGTCACGGCACAGGTTCCCGGATTGGGCGCCATCACGGGTGACGTTGCCTGGGGCGGCAACTGGTTTTTTCTCGCAGAAAAGGACGGCTATGATCTCTCGATAACGAATGTCGAGCAGTTGACGGATATCAGTTGGAAGATTCGCCAGGCAGTGAACTCGCAAGGCTTCCCGGAAGTGGATCACGTAGAACTTTTTGGGCCGGGCGTGGGCGCAGGCGCTCACGCGCGCAACTTCGTGCAGTGTCCCGGGAAAGCTTACGACCGCTCGCCTTGCGGGACAGGGACCAGCGCCAAGCTCGCCTGCCTGGCGGCGGACGGCAAGTTGGCCGAAGGTGACCGGTGGGTGCAGGAAAGCATCATCGGTTCTACGTTTGTCGGCCAATACCGCTGGCTGGACCAAGCCGCCGGGAAAGTTGTCCCGATCATCACCGGGCAGGCGTTTGTTAACTCCGAAGCCACCTTGCTATTGGATGAACGCGATCCCTTCTGCTGGGGCATCCGTTCATGAGCGAGACGTTCGACGTGATCGTGGTGGGAGCGGGCATCGTGGGAGCCGCCTGTGCCGTCGAGTGCGCTCGCAATGGTTTAAAAACTCTGGTCCTGGACCGTGGGCCGATTGGCGCCGGCACGACCGGCGCCGGCATGGGCCACATTGTGGTCATGGATGATTCCGAAGCACAGTTCGCGCTCACGAATCATTCGCGAACACTTTGGCGCCAACTGCAGAGTGAATTGCCGGCCGATGTCGAATATGACGCTTGTGGAACGTTGTGGGTGGCCGCCGATGAGGAGGAAATGCTCGAGGTGCGCCGAAAGGAGAAAAGATACGCAAGCCAGGGCGTAAAGGTTCAAGTGCTGGACGGGCGGGAGGTGGCTCAAATCGAACCTCAATTGCGCCCCGGCCTGGCCGGCGGTTTGCGAGTTATCGACGATGCAGTGCTTTATCCGCCTTGCGCCGCGCGCTTTCTGCTCGAACAAGCCGAACGCGAAGGAGCTTCAGTACGGACAAAAACTGCCGTGCGCGCGTTGCTGCCTGAGGGCGGCGTCGAACTTGCGGACCGTTCGAAAATCTCCGCCGGCATTTCGGTTAACGCCACAGGTCCATGGTCACCGGATTTGACACCGGGCTTGCCGGTGCGCAAACGCAAGGGCCACCTGGTGATCACCGATCGGCACCCGGGTTTTGTGCATCACCAGATTGTCGAATTGGGTTATTTGAAGAGCGCCCATTCTTTCAGCCGCGATTCGGTCGCTTTCAACATCCAGCCGCGCAAAACCGGGCAGATGCTGATCGGATCTTCGCGGCAGTTCGAGGCGGACAGCACGGCAGTCGATCAGCCGATACTGCAACGCATGTTGCTGCGCGGTTTTGAATACCTGCCGGCACTGGGAAAGCTGTCTGCCTTGCGGATCTGGACCGGGCATAGGGCAGCTACGCCTGACAAGCTTCCGATAATAGGGCCCAGTGTGGCTGCGCCCCGTATTTGGCTGGCGACGGGGCACGAGGGTTTGGGAATTACGACTTCCCTCACCACCGGCCGGCTGCTGGTCGACCAACTCCTGAACCGGACAAGCGAAATTCCCAACGCGCCTTATTCACCGGCGCGATTTGTTGACGGCCGGACGATCTCATCGAATCATGAATGAGGCCGTGAACATTCGGGTGAACGGAAGGCAAGTGAGCGTCCCGCCGGGCACCGTCGTCGCCGCCGCTCTGGCCCGCGCCGGGATCATTGATTTTCATCGCTCGCCCTCCGCTCAAGCGCGCGGACCGGCCTGCGGGATGGGTGTGTGCATGGAGTGCCGCGTTACCATTAACGGCATCTCAAGTCTGCGCAGTTGCACTGTTTTGTGCGTCGAGGGAATGGAAGTATGCACGGTAGGGATGCCGTCCCCGGCGTCCCTCTCTGCGAATGTTGAAGAGAAGGCACCCCTACCCGCTGCTCCAGTGCAGGAGAGGGAGCAACCCCTCTCGCAATGTAGTAGTTCATGGACCAATGCGGATCGTACCGACTTTGACATTGTCGTTGTTGGCGCAGGCCCGGCCGGCCTGGCGGCCGCCTGTGCCGCAGCCGAAAGCGGCAAGCGCGTCGGGCTCGTGGACGAGACGCCGTGGCTCGGTGGCCAGATCTGGCGAGGCCAAACCACGGACGCTGGTGAACCGAAGGATTTGGAGCCAAGACGATGGTTTGCGCGGTTTCGTAATTCCGGCGGGATTCTGTTATCGGGCACATGCGTCATCGCCGCGCCGGAACCCGGGTTGCTCCTGGCAGAAAAGGATGGTGCGCCACTTAGGATTGGCTGGGAGCGATTGATCCTTGCCACCGGCGCCCGCGAGTTGTTCCTACCTTTTGTCGGATGGACATTGCCGGGCGTGCTCGGCCCCGGTGGGTTGCAAGCTTTGGTTAAACACGGGTGGCCGGTTGAAGGCAAGCGCGTGGTCGTAACGGGCAGCGGACCACTTTTGCTGGCGGTGGCGGCGGGGTTGCGGGCGCATCGCGCGCGAGTTGTTGGCATTTTCGAGCAAGTCAGGCGGTCGCAGCTTTTGAAATTTGGTGTCAGCCTGTGCCGCTATCCCGCGAAACTAGCGCAAGCAGCGCGGCTACAGTTGGGTTTGGGGGGCGTGCCTTATCGCTGCAATACCTGGCCAATCGCAGCGGAAGGCGACGCACACGTGCAACGCGTGACGCTCACGAATGGTCGAAAAACCTGGACCGAAGGTTGCGATTACTTGGCTTGCGGCTTTGGACTGGTGCCGAACGTTGAGCTGCCGCTGGCGCTGGGTTGCGAATTGAAACAGGGTTTCGTGCAAGTGGACCAATGGCAAACGACGAACATCCCGAATGTGTATTGTGCGGGAGAACCCACTGGGATTGGCGGCGCTGACTGCGCGCTCGTGGAGGGGCAAATTGCGGGGTACTCCGCGGCTGGCCAAAGCCAGCGCGCTGAAGGACTTTTCACCGCGAGAAAATCATGGCATCGATTCCGCTCTGAGCTGGGCAAGGCGTTTGCTTTGCGTAATGAACTGAGAAATGTGGCGCCCGATGAAACGGTCGTATGCCGCTGCGAGGATGTCAGTCTTGGACGGATGCGCCGGTATGGGGATTGGCGCGAAGCGAAATTACAGACGCGTTGCGGCATGGGCGCTTGCCAAGGACGAACTTGCGGCGCTGCGGCCCAGTTCATTCTGGGCTGGGGGATGGAGTCGGTGAGGCCGCCGGTTTTACCTGCGAGGGTTCGCAGCCTGATCAGCCATCAGCCGGCGGAGACATCAACCGCTGGATTGGCTTCACCAATAACAGAAGCAGAAGACCTGCTCCGCCAACGATCATTACAATCTGGAAGTACGCCTGCGGCATCTGTGCAACATTCTCGGCAGTGAACGTACCGGCAATCCGGCCGGCTACGAGGTTGCCCAGGGAGGTCGCCAGGAACCAGGTTCCCATCATCTGGCCCAATAATCGGCGCGGAGCCAATTTCGTCACCGAGCTCAGTCCGACGGGACTCAAACACAGCTCACCTATCGAGTGCAGCAAATACGTTGCGACCAGCCACGTCGGCCACACTTTGTTGCCGGCCGCCACCAGTTTAGAAGCAACGGCCATTACCAGAAATCCCAGCGCCAACAGCACCAGGCCCAGCGAGAACTTCACCGGAACGGACGGAACGAAGTTTTTGCGGGCCAGCTTGAGCCAACCTATGGCCACTAGCGGCGCAAGCGTGATTACGAAAAAAGCGCCCAGGGATTGAAACCATCCAGCAGGGACGATCCAGCCCATCCACTCTCGCTGCGTATAACGCTCGGCAAAGAGGTTTAGCGAAGAGCCGGCTTGCTCAAACCCTGACCAGAACATCGCCGATGCCAGGAACAGAACCACAATGACCGCCACGCGTTTCTTTTCAGCGTGGTCCAGGTGAAAAAAGAGGAACACACTTGCGAAATAAATCGCCCCAACCGCGACCAGAACCTGCGTTGACGCCCGAGCTAACGTGACTGGGTCGATTTTGATCGCCCCGGTCAGCGCGAGCAAAAGAACCAAGCCCAAAGCGCTGAGCAAAGACCCAAGCAAATACCAGTCTTTTGGCCGTGCGCCTTCGGGGTGCCCAGCCTGCTTGCCAGCCGATCCAAGGTATTTGCGAGTCAGCCGGTATTGAATCAACCCGAGCACCATGCCCACTCCGGCCGCCGCGAATCCGTAGTGCCAGTTTACTTTTTCCCCCAGGGCACTGCAGACTATCGGCCCCAGCGCCGCGCCGAGGTTGATTCCCATATAAAAGACCGTAAAACCGGCATCGCGCCGCGCGCCGCCTTCCGGGTAAAGCTCGCCGACGATGGCGCTGACATTGGGTTTGAGCAAACCCGTGCCCAGCACCACCAAAACCAAGCCGAGGTAAAAACAGCTCGTTTGCGGAATAGCGAGCGTGAAATGCCCGGCCGCAATGATAATTCCTCCATACCAGACTGCACGTTGCGCCCCCAGGAATCGGTCCGCCACCCAACCGCCCGGCAGCGCCGCGAGATAAACGCTGGCGGTGTAAAGGCCGTAAATTGCCGTCGCGACCTGGTCGGTCAATCCCATTCCGCCCTTGCCGATGGCTTCGACCATGAACAGGACCAGCAGCGCGCGCATGCCGTAATAACTGAACCGCTCCCACATCTCGGTGAAGAAGAGCGTGTAGAGCCCGACTGGGTGCTTGCCTGTAATGGTTGGCGGCCCGGACGCTCGGGCGCGGTCAGTTTCCGTATGCATCGTCAAAAATCGATTATGTTCACCGATAGCCTTTGGTTGCCCTCGGCACACACCGGCTCGACGAACAAACAGCCGAATGCTTCTCGCATGAAATTGACCCAGAAGATTAACTTTTTCGATCAATTCAGCTAGTCGCGCTTTTACTCGGGAATTGTCATTTGCCGCCAACTGCTTTGGAGCGGGTGTTGGAATCTTCCCTCGGCAAGGGCTTTCAGACGATACCTATCGACGCCAATGAGCAGTTTTTAAGTGATTTGCAGCGCTAAAGCAGCTGTCTTTGTTGATAATTTCATGTACTGGCATTAGTTTTGCTATTCCATTATGCCTGCTTGGAAGCCTGTGCGGATAAGAACCTGTGCGTCCTGCGCCTCGAATAGAATTCCGACCCAAAAAAGTTGGGGTCAAAATGATTCTCATGAACGGATCTAACGTTGAATTCGAGGCAAACCCGTACAATGCTACTGGGGAAAAGAGCACCCTGAATCCATGCCCGTCTCGAGTAGTCCTCGAACCTCGGGCAGCACCTGGATGAGCCACCGGACTCGTCATAATTTGACTTCGGAACGTTAAGTTGCAAACCTCACACATCTGCATGAGTTCTCACATCCTGTTTGTTGACGACGAAGCGCCCACTCGTGAACTAATGTCATTGTTCCTGACCAAAAAAGGTTTCAAGGTGAGCACGGCGATGACCGTTGGACAGGGGCAGGAGTTGGCGGAAGAAAACCGGTTCGATCTCGCCATTTTGGACGTGGATGTCGGCGGCGAGAATGGTTTAAAGCTGTTGGAACTTTTCAAAAGAGAATACCCACGAATGCCGGTGATCATGTTCACGGGTCTGCGGGGAGATGAGGCGTTGCTTGAGAAAGCCAAGGCGTGCGGAGCTGACGCATTTGTGCGAAAGACGGAATCACTGGCCACTTTGCATCAGGAGGTTGTGCGGCTCATTCCCGCTGGTGACGGAGCACGGCCCGGCTAAGCAAGGAAGGTGTTCGCGCGCGTTCGGAAAAATGCAGTCGTTGGATCGGAGTTTGACCGATTCAGGCCGCAGCTTCGGCGCGAGCACAATTTGTTCCGCTGCGAGCGAGGGCCGCTCGCGCGTGTTAACATTCCGAACACCCTCTAACTCAACCAGCCGCGCACTACTTGCGAACTCGCCTGCAATGCGCGCACCAACGTCGCCCAATTCTTGGCTTTTCCGTGGTCTGCCCAGTCATACTCCATGTGCATCGAGACCGGCGCATGATAGCCGAGCTCTTTGAGCAACTTGAAATACCCGCTGCTCCCGAGATCCCCTTGTCCGAAGGGCACCCAACGCGCGGGTGGCTTTACGTCCTTGATATAGGCAATTTTGAAATGCGGCTTGAGCCGCTCGAAACAGCGCCGCCAGTCGTTGCCATGGACAACCAAAGCGTGGCCGATGTCGAAAGCGACGCCAATTTCAGCCGGATCAAACCCTTCCACGGTCGCTGCCAGCTCGTTCAAATCTCCGCCGAAATACGCATGTCCTGCCGGCGAATGGTTCTGCAGTAACGCTCCGATACCGACCTGCCGATTCAACGCTGCCACATCTTTGAGCTGCGCCCGCACCTCGCGCACCTGCGCCTCGGCCGACACCTGCTTGTCGCGATCGATAAAGCCCAAACGATAAAACTGCACACCAAGTTTCTTTGCCGTCCGCACAATCGTTTCTGCCTGCGGGGAAGTGACGCTCGTAATTGCGGTGGTGAGTAGAGGGAGGGTCAATCCGCGGCGCCTCAGCGTTTCGACGTATTTCGGCAGGTCATCCGCCACTCGTTCGGGAAGGATTTCACCACCCGGCCGCACCGGGGTATCGATCCCGTTCAAGCCGGCCTCCGCCGTGACTGCCGCGGCATCTTCGAACCCAAGGTTCAGCTCCTGATAAACTTTAGTGAAGACCACCACCGGCGGTGCTCCAGAACTTCCCGCGCCGAACACTGATGAGCCGCTCCCGGCACCAATTGCGGTCGCAGAGGCAGCAAGCAGCATGCGCTCCAGAAATTCACGGCGGGAAACAGGAAACTTTATTGGAATGTCATTGTTCTTCATGGCAGGCGATTGTTCCTGAACGGCAGGCTAGCTTTAGCCCGTTGGAAAAGTCAATTCGGCCTTCAGACTTCGAACTTCGCACTTCCACGTGCTTGATGCCCTCTGGCGGAGTGTCACTCCAGCCGGTATTATCGCTCTGAGCAGGACGCGCGATGACCGGCGCGAATTGCCGACCATGAGCATTGATGAGCACCCACCGTTTGCTTGGCAGCCGCTGACCCCGCGCGGCGCTGCCGCTTTCGCGCGCGCCAGGTTCGGCCGCTTGTTCCTCGTGCAATTCATCTTCGCTGTGCTCGCTGCCGGTGCCATCGCCTGGACGCTATACGCCGGCTGGTTCCGGATCATTGCCGCCGCTATTGATAAGCTGCCGCCACAGGGACAGATCCGCGGAGGCGCCCTGATGTGGGAGGGCGACTCGCCGCAAACGCTGGCTGAAAACCGGTTCCTGGCGATCACAATCGATCTTAAGCATGAAGGTCAGGCCCGGTCACCGGCTCATGTCCAAATCGAATTCGGCCGGGCTTATGTGAAGGTGTTTTCTCTTTTCGGTTTTGTCGAAGCGCCCTATCCGCGCGACTATGTGATCGCTTTCAACCGGCCGGAGCTGGTTCCCTGGTGGGGCGCCTGGAAGCCTCCGCTCCTGGCTTTGATTGTCGGCGGAGTGATCCTTGCGTTGTTTGTGATATGGGCGATCCTGGCGAGCATCTATTGCTGGGTCGCGTGGCTGTTTGGTTTCTTTGCCAATCGCCAGTTAAGTCTTTCCCAAAGCTGGCGTCTTTCAGGCGCGGCGCTGATGCCCGGCGCGCTCCTCATGTCGGCTACCATCGTTCTTTACGGTCTTGGAGCGCTCGATCCGATAGTATTGCTCGTAATCACGGCGCTGCATTTCATCCTCGGTTGGGTGTACGTCTGTGTCAGCCCGCTCTTTTTGCCGCGTCATCCCGATGCCCCATCGCCGCCTCGTGTAAACCCTTTCGACAAGTTGAAGTCTGGTGAAAAGAAAACGGAGAGCACGCCCTAATTCATGGATGAGCCAATCCAATTGCCGATCGATGGCGTGCTGGACCTGCACACCTTCCAACCTAAAGAGGTAAAGGACCTCGTTCCTGATTACCTGGCGGCTTGCCGCGAGCGCGGCATTCTGCAGGTGCGCATTATTCATGGCAAGGGCACAGGCCAGCTCCGGCGCACGGTCCATGCGATCCTCGCGCGGCTTCCGGAAGTAGTTTCCTATACCCTCGACCATCCCGAATATGGAGGCTGGGGCGCCACGCTCGTGCGGCTGCGGCCGTGACACTTAGCGCTTCCTTTCGTGGTTTCGCAATTAACTAACCTGGATACGTTTCGCCTTTGCAAGTAGCGCAGGCCTCCGAGCCTGCTATATCGCAGGCTTCTAGCCTGCGAACACTTGAGGCAGGCGCGCAACCCAACAGCAGCCGACTCGAAGGTCGGCGATACTGCAGGCTCGGAGGCCTGCGCCACCCATTGGCGCACGTTCGAGCCACACAATCATGAAGCATTCGTGCAATGAGGTTTACGTGCGCGGGCTTCCCTTGATTCTGCACCTGTGCTACAAGCACCCGCTATGAACCGCCGAAATTTCCTGCGGCTGCTTGCTACCACTGCATCGCTTGCTCCGGTGGCCACGCTGGGAGCCGATTCCACTCTTTCGCTGAGTCGGACGGCTTATCACCCCGGCCATTTCGAGTTAGAGGAAGCGACTATTCCTCAGCTCCAGGCCAGGATGGCTGGCGGCAAACTGACTGCAGGGGAACTGGTCAAGAAATTCAAAGCCCGGATCGACAAGATCGACCGCCACGGACCGAAGCTGAACGCCGTGATTGAATTGAATCCGGATGCATTGAGCATCGCGCATGAGCTCGATGCGGAGCGCAAAACCAAAGCCGCGCGCGGTCCGCTGCACGGCATCCCGGTTCTGATCAAGGACAACATCGACACGCACGATCGGATGGCCACCACAGCCGGTTCATTGGCCATGGTTGGTTCCATTCCGCCGCGCGACTCCTTCGTCGCCGAGAAACTTCGGGCTGCCGGCGCCGTGATCCTGGGCAAGACGAACCTGAGCGAATGGGCGAACTTTCGCGGGTCACTTTCCACGAGCGGTTGGAGCGGGCGCGGCGGGCAAACGCGAAATCCTTATATCCTGGACCGCAATCCTTCCGGCTCGAGTTCCGGCTCCGCGGCGGCCGTTGCGGCCAGCCTGTGTGCCGTCGCTGTCGGCACCGAAACCGACGGCTCCATCCTTTCGCCCTCCTCCTTCTGCGGGATTGTTGGTATAAAGCCGACGCTCGGGTTAATCAGTCGTTCCGGCATCATTCCCATCGCGCACAGCCAGGATACGGCCGGACCAATGGCCCGCACTGTGACCGATGCCGCTTTGCTCCTGGCCGCGCTCACCGGCTCCGATCCTCGCGACCCGGCGACGGCCGAATCCGATTCACGGCGAGCTGCGGATTACACCACGTCGTTGGTCGCCGGCAGACTGCAAGATAAGCGATTGGGTGTAGCGCGCGCGTTTTTTGGAAATCATCCGGCGGTCGACTCGCTCATGGAAACCGCGCTCGGGGTGTTGAAGAATCTGGGGGCGGAGCTGATCGATCCGGTCAAGCTCCGGCCTCCGCCGGAACTCGAACACGCGGAATTGGAGGTGTTGCGCTACGAGATGAAGGCAGACTTGAACGCCTACCTTGCCAGCCTTGGTCCGAAAGCGCCCATCCACACACTCCAGGAGCTCATCGCTTTCAATGAAAACCACCAGAACGCAGAGCTCCGCTGGTTCGGCCAGGAGGAACTGATTAAATCTGAGGCCAAAGGGCCGTTGACTGACCCGCAGTACCTGGAGGCGCTCGCCACTTGCAGGCGACTGGCACGAGCTGAAGGGATCGATGCGGTCATGGACGAAAACCGTCTCGATGCGATGCTCGCACCGACGACCGCACCCGCCCATGTGACCGATTGGGTTACCGGTGACCACGGACTTGGAGACAGCACCACGTTTGCGGCAGTTGCCGGTTATCCAAGCATCACGGTGCCCGCAGGATTTGTGCACGGACTGCCGGTGGGAATATCCTTTTTTGGCCGAGCATGGACCGAACCGCAGTTACTGGCCATTGCCTATGCCTTTGAGCAGGCCACTCACGCGCGCCGCCCGCCGCGATTTATCCCGAGCATCGAAACATGATTAAGGACTGACGGTCGCATCGCCCTCGGCTTCTTCGGCCGCCTCCGTCGCCTCGCCTTCCGCCGTTGCTTGTTCGGCTGCCTCCAATGTGGCGTAGTAAACGCCCAAGTTGTGCTGCGCGGTCTTGTCTCCTGCTCGCGCCGCGCGGCAGAACCATTTGACGGCTTCACGGATATTCTGAGGGACGCCGCGTCCAGTCTCAAAGCACAGCCCAAGGTTGCATTGGGCCGGGGCGCATTCCTGATCGGCAGCAAGCCGGTACCACTTGACTGCTTCCTCGTAGTTTTGCGGGACTACCTGGCCAGTCTCGTAAAAAACGCCCAGGTTAAATTGCGCCTGCGGTTCGCCCTGTTCGGCCGCTTCGTGGTACCACTTGACGGCTTCGGCATAGTTCTGCAGCACACCTTGTCCAGTCTCGTACAGCACGCCGAGGTTGAACTGGGCAGCCGGATCTCCTTGCTCGGCCGCTTCGCGAAACCATTTGGCTGCCTGCCCAAGTTCCTGCGGTACGCCCATTCCCGTTTGGTAACAAAAACCGAGGTAGCATTGAGCGGAAGGATCGTTCTGGTCCGCGGCGCGACGGAACCAGCGGACCGCCTCGGGATAGTCCTGTTGCACGCCTTGCCCGGTTTGATAACAGATGGCCAGGTAACACTGCGCCGCCGGGTCGCCTTGGTCGGCGGCCTTGCGCATTTCATCGAATGTTTGCCAAGTGCGGCGGTTCCCCCGGGTCATAAGACTAAGCGGTCGTGACGATTTTGTTGCACTCTAGGATAAAAGCAATGCGCCCAAATTCAAGCTGCGAATTGGCCGGCCGCGCCATCAAACCGCTTTATTTCCGGCGTATGGGGATTCGGGTTCGCGCTTGCCACCGCGGACCCGCGGGTGTTTATTCAGCCAGCGCGAATGCCATGAGCGAGCCTTACGCCAGCAGCCGCGAATCAGGCGGAGACAAAGGGCTCATCTACATTGTGGACGATGAGCCGATGCTCCTGGAAATGGCGAGCGTAATTCTCCAGCCGCTCGGATATCAACTCCGCACGTATCGGGATCCCGAAGCTGCGTTGAATGCCTTCGTCTCGGCTCGCCCGCGGCCATTGCTGGTGATCACCGATTATGCCATGCACCGGCTGAATGGCATGGATTTGATCGTCGGCTGCCGGCGGGCTGAACCGAAACAGAGAATCCTCATGGTCAGCGGCACCGTTGGGCCCGATATTTTCCGAACCGCCGGCCAAAAACCCGACGGGTTCCTCGCCAAACCTTATCATGCAAAACTTTTAATCGATGCCGTGAAGGCATTGTTACCTAACTGACCTATGAAAAAGTGGATCGTGCGAATTCTCATTGGTGTAGTCGTCCTCTTGGTGCTTGTCGTTCTTTGCGTCGGCTTTTTTCTCGACGGCGCCATAAAGGCAGGCGTTGAGACCTTCGGCCCAAAGTTCACACAAGTCGACGTCAAACTGCAATCAGTTGGACTTTCACTTTTCTCCGGCTCGGGCAAAATCAAGGGCCTGTTTATCGGCAATCCTACCGGTTATAAAAGTCCTTCCGCTATCCAGGTGGGCAGCGCCAGTCTCGTTTTGCAGCCCAGCTCGTTACTGGGTGATAAAGTTATCATCCATTCCATCGACGTCCAGGCTCCGGAGGTTACTTTCGAAACCGACCTGAGAAGCAATAATCTCAAAAAGATCCTCAATAACGTTGAAGCCGCTACTGGCGGCGGCACAAGCACACCTGCACCCGCTCAGCCGAAAGAAACCCCCAAGAGCTCGAGCGCGGGACGCAAGCTTGAAGTCGATGAATTCATCATCAGCGGAGGCAAACTGCACGTAAGCGTCACCACTTTGGGAAGTCAATCGACCACGGTGGCCTTGCCGGAAATCCATCTAAACAATCTGGGCACGGGCCCCGACGGAATCACTGCGGCGGAATTGACCAAAGTCGTTCTATCGGCGATTGAGAAGAGCGCGGCACAAGTGGCCTCGCAAGCTATATCCGATCTAAGCAAAGGTGCTGTCGACCTGACGAAAATTACCGGCACGAACGCCAACCCAGCGGTCCAAAGTGTTACCAAAGACCTCAACAGCCTGTTGAAAAAGAAGTAGGCGCTGCGCCCGGCAGGGTTAGATCCACAAGATTACCATCAGCAACAGCAGCCCGCCTCCCAGTGCGCATCCGATACTGCTGACGATAATTCCGCCAACGCCTAATAGGAACCCGATAAACCCGAGTCCGAAGAGAATAAAATCAGTTGTGCCTCGTTCCGAACTATCGCTGTAAGGATCCATGCCAAAGCTTAACTTAGCCGCGACCTAACGCAACTCGTGGCAGTAATCAAATCGCTCCCGCGTCAATCTCCTCCGGCTGCCACAGCCACCGGCCTTCCATCCCGCCCGCAATCACCAGGTTTTGACCCGTGATGTGTCGCGCGAGCGCGTCCGAAGATAGGAACACGGCGGCGCTAGCGATGTCCTCCGGCCGCGCAAGCTGTGGCAATGCCATTGTGGCAGTGACCTTCCGCACCGTGCGCGCGTCGCCCAGCTTGCGCGCGAGGCGAGGCACGACTGTCCAACCTGGCGAGATGCAATTGATGCGTCCGCCGCAGTAATCGCGCGTATGAGGGGCGACTCGCGCGAGTTCATTTTTCAACGAACGGGTTAGTCCATAAGCGATGGCGGCCTTGCCGGCGGCGTAATCGGCGTGACCAGCCTCGCCAAAAACGGCGGCCGTGGACGCGATCAGGACGGCGTTGCCGCGCTTTTGCTTCGCCACCAGTTTCAGAAACCCGCGCATCGTCAGGAATGTTGTGGTCAAAACACCATCAAGGGTTTGGCGCCACTGGCGGAAAGACATCTGGTGCAGCGGCACATCGCGCGTTTCCCATGACCCGGCATTGGCAATCAGCGTGTCGACCCGGCCAAAGCGATTTAGCGCTTTTCGGAATAACTGCCGGACGGCGCCTTCGCTCGTGAGGTTTGCTTGAACGGCAAGACAGTCCGCTCCTCCCAACGCTCGCTCCAACTCAGTCACCCGCGCTCGCCCAGTCCGGTACTGTAAAACGAGCTTTGCGCCTTCGGCAGCGAATGCTCGAGCAATGGCGGATCCTATACCTCCGGACGCACCGGTAACTAACACCACGCGCTCGGTCAATTGTGTTTCCATGGAGTTGCCCCTTGCGCTCAGCGGAAAAAATTGCGTTGCCGTTCAGTGATCGGCATTCCAAGCCTCTCCATTACCTGCAGCATATCTTCCCAAACGCGGCGTTTCTCGCTCAGCGCCTGGTTGCGCAACAGGTACGCCGGATGGTAGGTGGGCATGAGAGGAGTGCCACGGTAAGTCCGCCAATTGCCGCGGAGCCGGGTGATGCCAATGGTCTTTCCCAGCAGTCCCTCGACGGCGGTGGCGCCCAGCGCCACAATGACTTTCGGCCTGATTAAATCGATTTGCTCGTGCAAATAGGGAATACAGGTCTGCATCTCCTCCGGCGTGGGTTTGCGATTGCCCGCGCTCTGCCCGGGCGTATCCGGCCGACATTTCAAAATATTGGCGATGTATACCGATCCTCGCTGCAGTCCCATCGTTTGAATGATCTTCGTCAGCAGTTGGCCTGCTTTACCAACGAACGGTTCGCCTTGTTCATCTTCATCGGCTCCGGGCGCTTCTCCGACAAACATCAGTTCGGCATCAATGTTCCCGACCCCGAACACGACGTTTTTGCGAGCGGCTACCAGATGCTCGCATTTAACACAGGCCAAAACCCGCCGACGCAGCTCCGCGAATGCCGCCGCTTTGGCTTCCGGGGTGAGCACAGCAGCCGTGGCTTGGATTGATTCGCCGGGTTGGGCGAATGGAAAAGCCGAGTTTTCCTGGCTGGCCTGCGTCGGTTTCAGCGGCGGGGTAGCCGGAGTTGGACGAACGGGAGCCACCGCAGGGGTCGGCGGCACCGTTTGGGCTCTGGGTGCTAGTGCCGGACAAGGTTGTGCCAGCGCATTCAGAGTCTCGGGTGAGACCGCAATAAAGCGTACGCCGCGTCCCTTCAATTCGCGCAGATGCCCGATGGCGGCATCGAGCAGTTGGTAATACGAATCGGACATTGCGTTCATGCTACGCCCTGCGCTGCTGATCGCACGCCAATTTTGTTCCAACGGCGTTCCCAATAGAGCGTGTTTGGAAATGCTGCCAGGCCGTGAACGTTTCCGCTCGCGGAACGCACGATGCGACCGGACCGCGGGACGTCGCCGCCCGGATGTTGCATGCGCTGAGGGCTGGGATTTGGGCCAAACGCACTCCGGTTTCAAAACGGTATTTTTCTAACGCGTTTCCCGATTCACCTTGACCCGAAGAACCCCCGCGCCAGTATGAGTTCAATCGATACACCAGCCGAATCTTTTGAATCATGACCGCTGTCAAAATTCTATTTTTCCTGCTTTCTTTTGTCGGAGCGGCATTTGCCGCTGACTCCACGCAGCCGCGGCTCACAGCCCGTAATTATGACTCTGGATTTCCCGAAGCTCACGACACCTACAATGCGATGGGCACAGGGAGCGATGGAAAAATCTATTACGTTTTGAGCTCCGAATCGATCGATGTGGGCGCGCAAATGTATTCCTTCGATCCGGCAACCAGGACCATCCGCCACCTTGGCGATCTCACGGAGGCTTGCGGCGAAAAAGGGTCGCAGACCATTCCGCAGGGCAAAAGCCACGTCAACTTCGTCGAGGCGAACGGAAAACTTTATTTCGCGTCGCACGTTGGCGTTTACACGATCATCGATGGCATGGAGAAAATGGGCGTGCCCCCTTCCGGCTACAAACCTTATCCCGGCGGGCACCTGCTCAGCTTTGAAATGAATACGGGCAAATTCGAAGACCTGGCAATCGCGCCCGACCGGGAAGGGGTGCTGGCGATGAACATGGATACGAATCATGGACGGATTTTTGCCCTGACCTGGCCTTCCGGTTCGTTCTTTCGATTCGACCTTGCCACGCGAAACCTGAAGAACTTCGGCAAACGTTGCGCTGAAGGCGAGAACGGCAAAGGCGCGGAGTATCGAACCGTCTGCCGTTCGATCGCTGTCGATCCAGTGAGCGGCCATGCCTGGTTCACCACTTCGGAAGGCGCCATTCTGGTTTACGAGCCGCGAACGGATTCCGTTGAAACGGTGGCCGGCGAAGACCTGAAGAAGGACTACTTCGGAATCTACGATCCGACTTCACCTGGTCACATGGGCTACAACTGGCGGCAAACGGTTTGGTACCGGCCCGAGCAAGCGATCTTCGGCGTGCATGGCAATTCTGGTTACTTGTTTAGATTCGATCCGAGCATCCCGCGCGTCGAGGTGCTCGAACGGCTCACGTCCGAGCCGTCGAAGCGCAGCGGCATGTTCGATCAGTTCAGCTATGGCTATCTCGGCTTTACGCTTGGTCCCGATGGCCACACATTGCATTACCTTACAGGCGCGCCCATTTACGAGAACGGGAAACGCCTCGCCGGCAAAAGCAGCACTGCTATGGGCGAAGCCAAGGGCCTCGAAGACTTGCACCTCATCACCTACGACATTCCCAAAGCCAAATACACCGACCGCGGCGCCATCTTCTATCAAAACGGCCAGCGCCCGCTTTACGTCAACTCGATTGCCGTGGGCAAAGACGGCAATGTCTATTTCCTGGCCCGCATCACCGAGAACGGTAACGCGCGAGCCGACCTGGTCGAGGTGCCGAAGACTTGGAAGCTGGACTGAGCGCTTCCGATTCGAACTCATCAGTAAAAAGAAAAAATCAGTTAGACGCCTCGGTTCCGCGTCTAACTGATTTAGTCTTTAAACTCTGTCGAGCTAGGTTTTTAGTGCATCGAAATGGAGATCACATTCGGCATGCGCTCTGGTGCGCGCACCATGATGATCGGGTCGGTCAATGGAACCGGGTAAGGACGGCGAACCGGAGAGAAACCGGCCGGTTCGGGAGGCGTTGTCGGAGGGTAATCGAACAGCTCGGGGTAATTTGCTTCCAGATCTTCCTCGATCGCTATTTCGGGTGGAGGCGGTTCTCCGGCGGCAGCTACTTCTGGCGCTTTCGTCACCGGTCGGACGACGGTCGCAACAGGCGCGGCGTTCGTCGTGCTGCTGGGTGTTTTGAGTGCGGCAGCGAGCTTGGTGGTCGCACTCGGGACCGCAGTCACCGGCAATGGCATCACGCCCGAACTCAGATCGGCATCGTGCTGGATCATGGCCGTGATAAGACCATTGGGCAGGCCGAGATCGTGCAAGTGAATGATTTGGTCGGCGCCCAGGTTAAACGTTCCCGCCGAATCAATGTAGGCCAGCAAAGCCTGGGGGCCGATGCCGGCCTTGGTCATTTTCACTATCTCGGTATACCAGGGAGAAATAGCCGTCGATGGGGTTTTTCGAACGGGGATTACAGCAGAAGTTATTGGTTGCGTGTAAGTTGTGGCGTGAATGGGGGCCTGGACGATTGCCGGCTTCTGCTCATTCGTGACGTCTGTTTTGGAGTCGTTTTGAGCCCAGGCGCTCAGCGCAAAACACGCTGCCGCTACCAGCCCCGCCCCCTTGGTTGCTGATTGCCGCGTTTTCATACTCGGTTTTGTACCTAAGACTATATCCAAACGAGGAATATTCAACCGCCCCGGGGGCTGCTGGGCCATGAGGGTAGCTTTTCATTCTTCCGATAGGCCAGTCCCTGGAATACCGCGACGATTTCCCCCTGCTCGTCTTTGACCTCCACGGTGTAGCTGCCCAGCTTGAAGTTCTTCGAAACTTCCCGGGCATCCGCCCAGAGCGTGCCGGTCGATACGGCTTTCATGAACGTGATGTTGGCGTTGGCGGCGACGGCGACCGTTCCGTGGGCGTTGGACGCCGCAGCGAAAGCGAAGTCCGCCAGGGTGAAAATGGCACCACCCTGCACGATGCCCAGTCCGTTCAGGTGATGCTGCTGGAGCTTCAATTTCGCGCGAGCATTGCCCGGCCGGACCTCGACCAACTCAACGCCGCAGTGGGCTACGAATTTGTCGTTCTGCAAACATTTTTCAATCGGCTGCATAAGATAGAAGGACAAGAATCTGGAAAGTGCCGCCGGACCGCGAGCGGTCCCCGCCCGCAGCGGGCGGAATGGTGTCTACGCAGAGACTGAACCCGGGAACGCTCGGGCCAGGGCAAAGGCGGCATTTCCCAAAGACACTCCGAGGGAAAACGAGCCCGTTCAGTTTTGGCTGTCCGGCATGGATTCGAACCATGACAAAGAGCTCCAAAGACTCTTGTGCTACCATTACACCACCGGACAAAGCC
>CAZUVM010000002.1:0-43436 GCA_964623885.1 uncultured Verrucomicrobiota bacterium | reverse complement strand
CGTCTAATCCTTCGCGGATTCGGTCTTCGGAAATCTCGTTGGTTGGATTCCAAAGCAAATACTCCATCTGGGTCTTTAGCTCGGTACGATTGTTGAGTTTCCGTTCCGCAACAACCCGTTCCGCCACGTCTCTGCGGAAGCGATTCTCCAAAAGCACGTAATCCCTGTTCGCCTGACCCAGAGCGGCCTGGACCGAAGCGATTTCATTCGTGAGTTCGGCGATCTGGCGGGTCAAATCCGTAATGCGCCGGCTCAAAACCTGTCTTTCGGTTTCCGATTGCGTGGTTTGCTGTGAGATTTGCCGGTTGAGGTCAGCGATCTGCCCCTCCCGCTCCTCCTTGGCGGTGGCAAGGGCCGATTTGGCTTCAATCAACTCATTCGAAAGCCTCAAGGACGTGGATTGGCAGGTTTCGAGCTGGTTCGAAAGAATGATTGCTTTCCCTTTGAAACCGGCGGCTTCCATCTGGGACGAAGACAGCAGGTTCGAAGTGTTGGTGATTGCTTCGGCGTCCCTTTGATGCTGCGCGTCGTTGTTCTGTTTGCTCACGAAGAGAAATGCAGCCAATCCGACGCAGACCAATCCTAGAATTACACTTGGTAGATGTTTCATTCAGCTAAGATATTTCAGCGGCTTGCGATGATAATTCGGCAAGCGGCGGATGAAGGTTACAATTCAGCGACAATTTTCGTATCGGACGCAGCCGGGAGGCACTCAGCGACACGAATTCACCTTGGCCGGATATGTGCCAGCTAAACCAGGAAGCGAGCACCTAGCCCGGCCGGCACACCGAAAATCGATGCTACCGAAAAGGCGGACATAACCATGCCCATGGGGGCGCCGCGCCGGAATTCGGGGATGACATCGCCGATGATCGCCAGGATCGTCGCGCCGGTTACGCCGCCAAACGCGCCGGCGATCGCGCGCGCGGCGACCAAAAGCTGGTAAGTGGGCGCCAAGGCACAAAGCAGCGTGCCGGCCGCGAAACCGAAATAAAGAAAAACGAGGCTCGTTTTGCGATCAAAATGATCGAGGAAAAAACCGGCAGCCACGCCGCGCCAACCTTCTGCACCCATTCCGAGCGCCTCCATCCGCCGTGATGTTTCGCTGACTGCCGCGGAGGTCGCACAATTAGCCACATCACCACCCCAACGCCAAACACGATTACTGCGCCGAGGATTTCTCCACCGCGCGCCAATCTTTCCGGTAACGGAAAGAAAAAAATCATCGGCCCCAATGCGAGCGCGAGCCACAAACCATCGAGTAGTCGTTCGATGAGCAATGATGGAACCACCGCCGCGACGTTCGTCCCCAGCCAGCGCGACACCAAAAAAATTCGAATCACATATCCGGCGTGCACCGGCAACACATCGTTGGCGAATCTTCCCACGAATAACGCCTGTGCGGCGCGCGCGAACGAAAGTCGCCCTATTGGTTGCAACAGGATGCGCCACTCCAACGCCGCACAGACATAGACCATCAAATCAAGCACCACCGCTGGAATCAGCCACCACCAGCGCACCCCCGCCAGTGATCGCCACAGTTCCGACGGTGCAACTCCGTGGAACACCCAGTACAAGCAGCCGGCGGCGACCCCGTAGCTCAGGACCGACCACAGCACATTGTGCTCTCTCAAGCAATAATCTGGTGGGCCACTTCGCCGGCGACGTCGGTGAGGCGGAAGTGTCGGCCCTGGTAGCGGAACGTGAGCCGTTTGTGATCGATGCCGCAGAGATAAAGCATCGTGGCGTGGAGATCGTGGACGTGCATTTGCTGGTCGTCCTCGACGAAGCGATAGCCCAGTTCGTCGGTGCTGCCCCAGGTCAGTCCGCCTTTGACGCCGCCGCCGGCCATCCAAATTGAAAAGGCATTGATGTGATGGTCGCGGCCGGAGCCTTGGCCCATCGGCGTGCGTCCGAATTCTCCCCCCCAAATTACCAGTGTTTCATCCAGCATCCCGCGCTGCTTGAGGTCCGCCACCAGCGCCGCCGAGGCCCGGTCTACCTCCTGGGCCGCCACCGGCATATCCTTCTCAATATCGCTGTGGTGATCCCAGGCGCGGTGGTAAAGCTGGATGAAGCGCACGCCACGTTCGGCCAAGCGCCGGGCCAGCAGGCAATTCGAAGCAAAGGTGCCTTCGCCCGGGTGTTTCACACCATAGAGATCCAGAATGTATTGCGGCTCGGAATGGAGATCGGCCAGGTCGGGGACCGATGTCTGCATGCGAAATGCCATTTCATACTGGCTAATGCGGGTCTCGATTTCCGGGTCCAGCTCGCGTTCCTCGAGCATGCCGTTCAAGCGATTGATTTCCTCGACGACCTGGCGCTGCGTGCTCTGACACACACCTTCCGGGTTGCCGACGTAATGCACCGGGTCGCCTTTGGACTGAAAAAGAATGCCCTGGAATTTGCTGGGCAAAAAGCCGCTCGACCATTGCCGTGCTGAAACGGGCTGCAGTCCGCTTTTGCCGGCAGAGGTCAGGACGACGAACCCGGGCAGGTCCTCGGTGTCGGCGCCCAACCCGTACAACAGCCAGGAACCCATGCTGGGCCGGCCTTTGAGCCGCGTGCCGGTATTCATAAAAGCATGGGCTGGGTCATGGTTGATCTGTTCGGTATGCATCGAGCGCACAATGCAGATGTCGTCGGCAATGCCGGCGATGTGGGGAAAGATATCCGATATTTCCTGGCCGGACGCGCCATGCTGACGGAACGTCGTGAACGGGCCGCGAGCTTTGAGCGGGGTGTTTTGGAGTTGCGCGAGTTCCTGCCCGCGGGTGTAGGACTCCGGAAATGGCTTCCCATCCAATTCCTTCAAAGCCGGCTTGTAATCGAAGCTCTCCAGATGGGAAGGGCCGCCGGCCATGCAAAGGTGAATCACGCGCCGGGCTCGCGGCGGGTAATTCGGTGGATTGATAATACCGCGCCAGCGCTCCGTGATGGGTAGGGCAGGCCCAGTCTCCGCGGCGGCCGGCGGGATCAGGCAGGCCATCGCTATGCCACCCAGGCCATAAGCGGCACGGCTGAGAAAAGTCCGGCGGTTTACACTTAGTTGAAAAGCCTCTTCATCGAAAAATGGCTTCATACGTCAATAACAGGTAATCGTTTCATGCAGGTTAAGGATCACACGGCAAACCTGCGTCCAGGCCGCCAATTCAACTGGCTTTTCCCCTTGCGGCACTGGCGCTATGCCGACACCCAGCAACTTCTGTGCGTCAGCGGCGTTTTGCTCATAGTTGGATCGCTGTTCGGCCAGGAAATTGAGCAGAGATGACTTTTCCTGCACCGTTGGGGCGCGTGCCAGGGCGCGATGAAACGCCCGATCGAGACGTTGGTCATCCGGTTCCGTTGCGGGTTCCAATAACCTGTCAGCCCAGATGCGTGACGCCTCTACGAAGGTGGGATCGTTGAGCAGTGTGAGCGCTTGCTGCGGCGTGTTCGAGACCACGCGGCTGGCGGTGCATTCTTCGCGCGAGGGCGCGTCGAAATTAGCCAGCATCGGGTGCAGGAACGTGCGCTGCCAATGCATATAAACCCCACGCCGATATTCGAGGTCGTTCAAATCAGCATAATAATCGCGGTCGGGGAATTGAAGGTTTGCGTAATAACCGGCGGGTTGATACGGATGCACGCTGGGCCCGCCGATGTCCTCGTTGAGCAATCCGGAAATGAACAGGGCGTTGTCGCGCACGAACTCGGCTTCGAGCCGGCGCGGGGATTGCCTGGCCAGCAGGCGGTTGTTGGGATCGAGTTCCTTTAACTCCGGCCGTTCTTTCGAGTTCTGGCGATAGGTGGCGGACATGACCATGAGTTTGACCATGTGCTTGAAGTCCCAGTCGTGCGGGGTAGATTGGCCGGCCTCCGCCAGCTCCGGATGCATGAATTCGCACGCCAGCCAGTCGAGCAGTTCGGGGTGAACCGGCCACTCGCCTTGCCCGCCCAGGTCGTCCACCACCGCGGAAATCCCGGTACCGAAGAATTGTTTCCACAACCGGTTCATCACCGTCCGCGCGGTCAACGGGTTGTCCGGCGAGACCAACCAATGCGCCAAGTCCAACCGCGTCAGCCGTCGCTCTTCCGGGTTGGGGATCTGGGGCAGGAAATGCGGCACCGCCGACTGGAGGATTTCTCCTGTCTCGTCCTGCCATTCGCCGCGGTGGAGCAGCTTGGTTATCCGCGGTTCGCTCCGCGCCACGGTGACGAGCGTGTAAGCCCGGCCGTCGCGACATTCGCGAACCTCACGCTCGAGTTTTCGTGATTGGGCAATCGTTTCCGGATCCCAAACCGTGCTTAACAAGTATGTGCGGTTGACCAAGTTGTCCTTGGAATCGTCGTCAGCCGAATTCTTTTCCAGAGCCGCTTGCAGATCGCGGCCGATACCACAATCCAGCGGGTTGGGCGTCGCAAAGGGTGTCAGCGAAAGGCGCGCCGACGCGACTGGTAGCCGGCCCAAATCCAGCACCAATTCGTCGCCGACTTTCGCTGTGATCGGCTTGTCCAGCACCCAAACACCGGTTTGATGGTCGGTATCCGTCGCAATGAGCCAGCGATCTCTCACACCGATAATCGGGAATCCGTTGGCAAAGCGATCGGTTTTGTGGTCCGCTTCCGCGTCGAGGAACGTCAGCTTCGTTTTTGTGCCATTGGTTGCCGATTTGAGAGAGGCCTGCAACGCAATGGTGGCTTCTTCTTCCGTAGCCGCACTTTTTTCATCCGGGCTTTTTCGCGCAACAATCTCAAGTCGAATAGCGGCAATGCTTTCAGCCGGATCGTTCACACGGGTAGGCGACGACGTGAGGAGTCGACGCGAGATGGGCTCATTGGCAGATGGACTCCTCACGTCGTCCCCTACAGTCTGTACCCTGAACCGCAGGGTGATGCGGACATTCTTCCGCGCGCTCTTTTCGAAGGAGACTGTGCCATCTGTGGCGACTATGAAGTTGGTTTGAGCGCCCGGATCCTGTTTTTCCGCCTGAATCGTCACGTTGGGAACAGGCGTTACCCAGCCGGTCGGGTTTTGGTTCAGGAAAGCGAGGCTGGCTTGCCGCCAAGTGTCGAAGGCCTGACGCCGGGAGGCGTCGGCCGCCAGTTTCGCAGCGGCCTGCGCATAAATCGCGTCCCGTTCAGCTTCGAGATGTTTAATCCGGCGCGCGAGATAAGGGCTTTTCACCTCGATCTCCGGCGGAAAAGGATCATCGTTGTTGATGCCTTTCAAGTCCGGCTCGGGCGTGTAGCCGTAATAGGCATAGACGCCCCATTGCTGGATATCGGCGAAGAAAGCTTCCATAGAATAAAAATCCTTGGACGTAAATGGATCGAACTTATGGTCGTGGCATTCAGCGCAGCCCATGGTCGAGCCGAGCCAGGCCATCGAAATGGTGCGCACCCGATCGGATGCGTATTTGGCGAGATATTCCTTGGGCTGCGCTCCGCCCTCGCGCGTCATCATGTTGAGGCGATTGAAGCCGGTGGCGATGCGCGATTCGATTGTCGGATTAGGCAACAGGTCACCCGCGAGTTGCTCGATCGTGAATTGATCGAACGGTTTGTTGGTGTTAAACGCGTTAACGACATAGTCCCGGTACGGGAAAATGTTCACGTTTTGGTCACCGTGGTAGCCAACGGTATCGGCGAAGCGCACTACGTCGAGCCATGGCACCGCCATGCGCTCACCAAAATGCGGCGAAGCCAGTAGCCGATCCACCTGCCGCTCGTAGCTTCCCGGGCGAGTATCAGCCACAAAAGCTGACACTTCGGCCGGACTCGGCGGCAAACCGATGAGGTCCAGGCTCAGCCGGCGCAACAAAGTGGCGCGGTCGGCTTCCGGTGAAGGCTTGAGCCCTTTTGCTTCCAGCATGTGCAGGATGAAGGTGTCGATTGGGTTTTGCACCCACGCTGAGTCCCGCGTTGAGGGCGGCTTGGTCCGGGCCGGTTTCACATACGCCCAAAACGGTTCATACGTGGCGCCTGCCGCAACCCAGCTGCGCAGTGTTTCCTTCTCCGCCGCCGTGAGCTTTTTGTTGCTCTCAGGCGGCGGCATGATTTTCTTCGGGTCGGTCGAGAAAACGTGTTGAACCAGTTTGCTCTGGTCGGGTTTGCCAGGAACGATCGCCTTGTGTTCGAGCGCCACCTCTCGCAAGTCCAGCCGCAGATTGGCCTTGCGGTCTTCCTTCCCCGGGCCGTGGCAGACGAAACAGTTCTCCGAGAGTATCGGGCGCACGTCGCGGTTGAACTCGACGGTTGCGCCGCGGGCCGCACGGCAGGGGGCGAGGGAAGCCAGGCAAAGCAACACCGGGAAGACGGCGAGGTCGCGACGAAAAAGTCTCATGGGTACAACCAGCGAGCTAATGTCATGCGCCAGCCTGGCCACCGGAAGGGCCGGCTCCGCAGGATGCGCGCAATGATTCACTTTCGTAATAAAAACTATAACACCTTCGAACACAGAGGCAAAGCTCACACTGCGCAAACGCGCAGGAGGCCAGCCTTGTCGCGATTGCCACTCGGATTTTGACTTCCGGAAAACTTTTGGCATTGTCCGGCAAGGCCCATTTTGAAACGAAGAACCTCAAGACGCGCATCCCGCAACCGGTTCGTCTTCCTGTTCGACGTCGACAATACGCTGCTCGACAACGACCAGGTCATCGCCGACCTTGGCCGCTTTCTCAAACAGGAGGTCGGTCCGCGGTATGCCCGTCGGTACTGGACCATCTTCGAGCATTTGCGTTCCCGCCTGGGTTACGCCGATTATCTGGGAGCTTTGCAGCGTTATCGCACCTTGTATCCGCACCATCTTGGGTTGCTGGCCGTGTCGCGTTACCTCGTCAATTATCCATTTGCCAACCGCCTTTTTCCCAACTCGCTCGACGTCATCTCCCACGTCAAACGCTGGGGCAGCGCCGTGCTGCTGACCGATGGCGATGTGGTTTTCCAACCGCGTAAAGTCGAACGAGCCGGCTTGCTGGAAGCGGTTGATGGGCACGCCTTGATTTACGTGCATAAGGAATTGGAACTGGCTGATGTGCAGGCCCGCTTTCCCGCTCAGCATTATGTCATGATTGACGACAAGCTGCGCATTCTTTCAGCAATCAAGAAGAGCTGGGGCAAGAAGGTGACGACGGTCTTCGTACAGCAGGGCCATTATGCGCTCGACCCGAAAGTACTGGCGACCTACCCGCCGGCGGACGTGACGATCGAACGGATCGGCGAATTATTGGATTTCAAGCTCGACCAATTAAAGCGGCGTTGACCAAGGCGAAAAGCTGCTAAGCTTTAAAAATCCGCCTTCTCACCTTTAGGGGCCAGGCTGAAGAGGTATTCAGTTAAATCATTGAGTTCACCCTGCGCGATGCGATTGCGCCATGGGGGCATGTAAAGGGGCGGAGCTGGTTTCTTTGCATCCATCGCCGGGATCTCGCGCTGGCCGTCGAGTATACGCTTTTTTGCTTCGTCTTTGGTGTAGCCTTCGGAGACGAACTTAAGGCCAGGGACTTGCTGAGCGGTCTTTGCATTGGGATTGGGCACGCCTCCGGCGCCTTCGGCTCCGTGACAGCCGGCGCAGCCATATTTTTTGTAAACTGTTTTGCCACGCTCGACCGGTGTCATGATATTTGGCGCTTTCAAGAAACCAATCACGTTGGTGTCGGTAAGGGAAAGGAGGAACTCGGTCAGGGCGCGTGTTTCCTGCTCGGTGAAATTGAACTGCGGCATGACGGTGCCGGGGGTGACGGCCTGCGGATTGCGGAAATGAGCGATGATCCAATTCGGATCGTGGCGCTTGGCCACTTCGTCGAGCGCGGGCCCGATACTACCGCCCTTGCCGGCCAGGCTGTGGCATTCCTGGCAACCCTTCTCCTGGAACAGCCGCCGGCCGGCGGGAACTCCCGGTATCGCTTTCATGGAGACGTAATACGCCCCGAGCGGCTCGCCGGTGAAACTCATGACGTAGAGCGTCAGCGCTTCGAGGTCGGCGTCGCCCGCCTTGATCGGCGGCATGGCCGAGCCGGGCGTGACCGCAGACGGATTCTTGAAGTGTTTGAGCAGCCATTCCGGGCTGCGGTTGGCGCCGACCTTATCCAACTCGGGTCCGAGCACACCGCCGGTGCCGTGCAGCTTGTGGCAACCAATGCAGCCGCTCTCTTCGAATACGGTTTGCCCTCGTGTTAATTGAGGAGCATCGGGGATGTCAGCCGGTAGATGACATTTCGCGCAGGCGGACTGGATGTATTTAAGATCGATCATCGGCCGGTCCCAATGCTCGACACGTCCGTGGGCCGCGTCGCGCGTGGTCGCGCGTCCCTGGCCTTGGTGGCAAATGGTGCAGCCGAATTTGTCGAACGGGTGCCGGTCGTGATTGGGATGATAAGCCAGCGGCAAGGGCAAGCCGCCGTAGCTGGGATCCTCGACGGCTACATGGCAGGTCGTGCAGCGATCGACGCGGTCGGGTTCAGTGAGCACCGCCTGGCGGATCTCAATCGGCACGCGCGCGGCCTGGGCGCGCTGCTCGGGCGTGGCGGCGCGGGCAACTTCCATGGCAGCGTATTTGCGCTGCCAAACTTTCCACTCACGAAACTGATCTTTATAGAAGGCCGCCATCACCAGCCCGCCGACAAGCAATCCCAGCAGCGTGAACCAGGGGTAAAGACGGCGCAGTGAGGGTTCAGTCATGGGGATGGAAAATGGAAGAAGTGCGAAGGGCCGCTGTGGAAATGAGACTGTAGGGGAGGACGTAAGGAGTCCCTCGGTGCAAGGCCCACCTCGCAATGGACTCCTGACGTCGTCCCCTACAATTAAAGTGCGTTCGGTGGCCCGGATGGGGGATCGCCTCGTACTGCGCACTTCGTATTTCGCACTTCATCGTTAGTGTTCTTGAACCACCGCTGTCGGCTTCCAAGGCACTTCCCAGGACCAGTTGGGGCCGCGGAAGAACGTGCCGATCACGGTGAGCACCACGGCAATCGTCAGGCAGATACTGAACAGAGTGAGGGCGACTTTGCGTTCGCGGGCGAACCATTGGCCGACGCCGTGACGTTGACGATCGAGGTAAGGTAAGAGCAGCAGCGCAAAAACGATGAGAGCGGGGACTATCACTCCGCCCCAGAGAGCCGAATATGAAACCAGTTCCTGCAAACCAAGGAAGTACCACGGGGCTTTGGCAGGATTGGGCGGATGGACCGGGTTGGCGATTTCCTCGAGTGGCGCGTTCCAGCAGACCGCGAGGAGTAGAACGATCGCGAGCGTGGCCATGAACAGCAGCATTTCGCGAAACACCAGGTTCGGCCAGGTAAACACTTGTTCATCGGGGTTGACGCCAACCATCGGCGTGGTGCCTCGGGCCAATTCCATCAGCCCGTATGTTTTGGTCGAGGGCAGTTGGCCGGCGGGAAGCTCGGTTGTGGTGATGGTTGGTTCGCCGGGAGCGGCCAGGCCGCCGTCTTTGCGGACCCGCCACACATGGACCGCGATCAATAGCCCCGCCACTCCGGGCAGAACTAGCACGTGCAAAACATAGAATCGGATCAAAGCGGATTCGCCCACGACGTGGCCGCCGAGGAACAGGAATTGGAGTTTCTTGCCAATGACGGGCGCGTAACCGGCAATGTTGGTGCCGACGGTGATGGCCCAGAAAGCCAGTTGATCCCACGGCAGCAGGTACCCGGTAAAGGAGAGCGCGAGCGTGAGCAGAAAGAGCATGACACCAACGACCCAATTGAATTCGCGCGGCGGTTTATAGGCGCCCGTGTAGAACACCCGGCACATGTGCAGGGCGACACAGAGCACCATCAGATGAGCGGCCCAGCGATGCATGTTGCGCAGCACCTGGCCGGCGGTGACCACGAACTCCAGGTCTTTCATGTTTTGGTACGCCGCGTCGGTGGAAGGAACGTAATAGAACATCAGGAGCACACCGGTAGCGATCAGAATGAAAAAGAGGTAAAGGGAGATCAGGCCGAGGCCGAGCGTGGTGCGGAACTTCAAGCTGCGCCGGCTGACCTTGGCAGGTTGGAAGTGGAGGAAAAAACTCGAGATGGCGACCTGGGCGCGCTCGAGATTGCTTTGCGGGAGACCGACGCGAAATATCGAGCGGCCGACGCGAGTGTTTTGAAATGTTTTCCAGAGCGCCAACATGGGATTCGTCAAACGACCAGGTATTTGTCGGGTTTGACTGATTGCGAGGTATCGATCACGACGTGGCCATCGCGGCTGAGGGTCAGTTCAAACCAGGTTAGCGGCGAAGGAGCCGGGCCGCTGAGGACCGAGCCGGAGCCGTCGAAAACACTGCCATGGCAGGGGCAGTGGAACCCTTCACCGGCGAGGTTCACGGTGCAGCCGAGATGCGTGCAAACGGCCGAAGCGGCGCGGAAACTGTTGCCTTTGCGGAACAGAAAAACGCGCAGGTTGGGCATAAAGGTTGGACCTTCAGCGTAATCTTCCGGCTTGAGCGCCTTGAAACGGCGGTCCGGCTCGTAGAGCACGTTAGGAACAAGAAAGCGGCCTGCGGCGGCGAGCGAGGCGCCGAGCGCGAAAACCGCCGAGCACCAGCCGAGCGAGAGAGATAGAAAGGAGCGGCGTTCGATTTGTTTGTCAGGTAAGGAAGTCATGGCCTCGGATTTGCGTCTTTTTCATGCGGGAACAAATTCCACGCGTTCCATGGTGATGGCGCCGGTGGGACAACGAACAGCGCACAAACCGCACCGGATGCAGCGAGTTTCGTCTTTGATGATGCCGCCCTGTTCGCCAGGTTCGGGCAGGCGGCCGTAACGGGCAAGCAGGGCTGCCTGCAACTTTTCATTGCCACGGACCGATAACACGTCCACGAGACGCAGGCAGCTCTCGGGGCAAATGTCAGCGCACCCGCCGCAAAGGATGCATTTGTCGCCGTCAAAGATAGGGCTGATATGACATTGCAAACAGCGCAAACCCTGCGCGGTCGCCGCCGGCTGCGGATAGACCTGCTCGACTTCGGCGATGCCGATGCGGCGGTCGACCGGAACGACGGGGGGAAGTTGGCGCAGGAGCTTCTCGTAGTCCGAGGGCATGCGATACGTTTGAGTCGGATAAGAGGTCACGCGTGCCTGGCGCGGCGGTTCGGGCACGCTTCCGGTGAGAAATTTAGCAATGGAACGGGCCGCGCGCTGCCCTTCGGCGACCGCGGTAATAATCAGGCGGGGGCCGAAGGCAACATCGCCGCCGGCAAACACGTCCGGGCGCGAAGTGGCAAGTGTTTCGGCGTCCGTTTGCAACGTCCCGCGCGGCGTCACTTTGAGGCCATCTTCAGGACGGATCCAGGACAGATCAGCCGCCTGGCCGATGGCCAGCACCACCGTGTCGCAAGGAACAATCTCTTCGCTGCCATCGACGAACTGCGGGCTGAACCGGCGCTTCTCATCGAACACACGGCTGCATTTGATGAGCTCGATACCGGAGACTTTGCCGTCCTCGTTGCCCACGACTCGTTTGGGGCCGAACCGCGTGTGGAGGCGAATGCCTTCCAGTTCGGCTTCTTCGATCTCCTCGCGAGCGGCGGGGATTTCGTCGAGGTTTTCCAGGCAGTACATATGAACCTCGGGCACGCCCTTGCGGATGGCTTCGCGGGCCACGTCGAGCGCAAGGCGGACTTCGTCCGGCGCTTCGGGTTCACGAGCGGTCAATTGTTCCAGCGCAGAGGCGGCCTGGTGCAGGGCCGTTCGCAATTCGGCTTCGCTCATGCCGGCCAAATGCTCGGACTGGCGCACTACCGAACGAGCCACGTCGAAAGCCACGTTACCGCCGCCGATGACAACCACCTTGCGGCCGAGTGTGACGCGGAATCCAAGATTGATGTTGAGCAGGAATTCGATCGCGCGCAGGACGCCGTCGTACTCCACGCCAGGAATGGCAAGGTCGCGGCTTTTATGGGCGCCGATGCCCAGGAATATGGCTTCAAACCCCTGCGCTTTGAGATCCGCGAGCATGAAGTCCCGGCCGAGACGTTGGCCGAGACGGATTTCAACCCCGAGGGATTCAATGGCAGCGATTTCGGCCTGGATAATATCGCGCGGCAGCCTGTATTCGGGCACGCCTAGCACTAACATACCACCGCCGACTTCCTGGGCCTCGAAAACCGTGGGCGAGAAGCCGAGCAGGGCCAGTTCATGGGCGCAAGACAGGCCCGCCGGGCCGGCGCCGATGATCGCGACCTTGCGTTGCCTGCCGAGATCCTGGCGTCCCTTTTCAAGCAATTGAGGATAGACGCGGCCGAGGTCGAAGGCTTCGGATTCAACACCAAACTTCTCGCAAACGAAACGTTTCAGAGCGCGGATTGAGACAGCGGAGTCCAACGCCCCGCGCCGGCACTTGGCTTCGCACGGGGCAGCGCAGACGCGGCCGCAGATGGAGGCGAAGGGATTGGGCCGCCGAGCGATGATATAAGCATCCTCGTAGCGGCCCTGCGCGATGGCCTGCACGTAGCCGCCGGAATCCGTGTGGACGGGGCATCCGGCGCGGCAAGCGACCTGCCGCTCAAAGTAGCTCACGTCCGGGATTTCGACTGGATAAACCGCAGGCATTGACTACGCGGGTTTATTTGTCGTTTTTTTCGTGAATTTCCTTAATTTTGGCCTCGTTGGCGGTCTTGTCTTCCGGCGAAGCTTTGGCGAGTTTAGTATCGACCATCGCTTTTTTCCGGATGCTGGAATCGTATACGAGGAAGTCGTAGATCTTTTTGCCTTCACCGGAGCTGATGCCGCTGCCGGGCTTGTGCATCATGCGTTTGATATAGCGCGACCACTCGTCAGGCAGCGCATAGTCGGAATTAATAGGCCGGCTGAGCTTGTGGCACTGCGAGCATTTCTGGGAGAAGACTTCGTAGTCCTCCTTGATCGAATCCGGGTACTTGGAAACGTCGACTGTCGCCGGGCCTTTTTCGAAGCGCTCGATGCGGGCTTTGGTTTCCGGGTCGAGTTGGTCATCGGCGGCGCGCGCACCGGTTATTCCACCCGCGCCGAGCACAAGGGTCAGCGACACCAATGTTGGAAGAGTGATGGTTTTCATTTGATTTGATCTGTGTTTTGATCCAGTCGATTTGCCTAGAACCCGTAGGAGACTTGGAACAGCAGCTCGTTGTGGTTCAGTTCATCGGCGTTGCTGCTCCGGAATCCGTAGTCGCCCTTAAAGAGGAGCGTGTTGCTGAAGTAATAGACGTAACCAAGAGTGTAGCGATCGGCGTGCGTGCCCAGGCCGTCGTTGAAATTGTCATAGCGGCCGAGGAGTTCGAGATTGTTGATGAGCGGCAGGTCGAGGTTGAGCCCGGCGAGCTTGTAGCCGGCCTGGATCCAACCACCTCGTTGGTCGAAAGTGCCGATATCATCGGTCTGAACCCAGGAGCGCATGTATTCACCTTTGAGTTCGATGTAGGGGCCGATATGAACCGCCGCATCGAGCACTGCGGCGGACCACAGGCGGCGATCCATGTCGTCCCAGGTGCCGGTTTGTCCGGAAAGGCCGAGTTCGACGTCATAATGGGCCTTCCAGGGATAGAACCACCCGATACGCCCGCCGCCGCTGGGGGAGGCGTGGAGATTGCCGAAGGTGCCGTCGTTTTTGAAGCCGACGTTGCCGCCGAGATCGAGTTGGTCGTGGTTGCCGGTGCCGTCAGCGGAACCAGGGCCATTGGCGCCGTAAACCGCATAAGTCAGAGACTGGCCGCCAGTGAAGATGGGTATGGCGCCACGGAACTGGATTCCAGCGCCGGCGCCGGGAAGAATGTCGCGGCTCATTGGGTCCGTGATGATTTTGTTCAACCAACCGGCGCCGCGCTCACTGTACGTCCCCAGCGGCAGCAGCATATAGCCGCCGACGAAGGTCACGTAATCATTAAGCAGATAATCGAGTTGCGCAAAGCTGATGTCGATCGCGGTCGTCACACCGGAATCGTGGGCTGGCGGAGAACCGCCGTTGGATAGATTCATATCGAATCCCGCTTCGAACAGGATGTTATCGCGCGCGCGGAAGAGGAAAATGGGCGCAAAGTCAGCCAGCCCAAAGGCGCTGTGCGAACCGTCGATTTTGCCGAACTGGATTTCGGCGTCGCCGACCATGGTAAAATTGTGCGTGGCGTCCGGAGGGGCAACCGCGGCGACCGGCTGGACCTGGGCGGCGGCTTCGGCTTTTTGCTGAGCGTCGGCAGCCGTCTTTTGGGTCTGCTGCATTTGCTCTTTGAGGCGTTGGATTTCCTGCTGGTCCTGATCGTGGACCTTTTGATTTTCCTGGATCTTTTGTTGATCCTGCTCGTGGGTTTTTTCCAACTGATCCAGGCGCTGACCTTGTTTGTTAACCAGGTCTTTCAATGCGTTAAATTCGTCGTCGCTAACGGCGGCGCGAGCCGGGAGGCAAGCTGCCAAAGCGAGACCGGCGCCGAGTAAGAATGACAGGTGGCTTTTCATGGGATAGCTCTGGAGAGATTGTTATGTGCTCGCTATTTGCCGGCGTCTTCCTGCAGATACTTCATGATAGTTTTGGCTTCCTGGGCCGGGAGATTGGCCCGGACTCGCATATGAAGCATGATGGTTTTCCATTGTGCGGGAGTGCGCTCGGTGGCGTAACGCTCAGGATGACACCGATTGCAGTGGATGGCGTAAAGCTCGGCGCCAGTTAGCTTTTTCTTTTCGGCTTTTTTGGTTTCCTCTTTGGCGTCTTTGTTGGCAGTTGCGTCGGCGGCCGCGACGGTGAGCAGGGAGGCGGCAGCAAATACGACGGCAAATGCAACGAGGGCGTGGCGCCAATGCAGGCGGATTAGAGCATGTCGTTTCATAGTTCTTTTTATCGGTTTCGCGAACGCGTTCGAGGCGCGATCAGAACAAGCAGCGCGCCTGTGTACGACCTGGTAGATAGCTCAAGGTGGATAGCCGGTGCTACTTGCCGGTTGGCATTTAGTGATTGGCTATTGCTGCCCGCTCAGCCAATTCCATTTGCAGCCATTGCTTATGCGCTATATTCTGATTGGTAAGTGAAGCCCGTGGCTTTTGAGGATCTGGCGCGGCTGCCCGTGATTCCTTTCTACGAGGCGGCCTTTCGAAAAGCCACAGGAGTCAGCCTCAAACTCGTCGGGCCTGAGGAGTCATGCAGCGCTCTGGAGTTCCGCAGCTCCGGCAACCCGTTTTGTTCCCTGGCTGCCTGCACGCCCGCCAGCGCTGCCGCGTGCCTCGACACCGAGCGCCAGCTTCAGCATTCGGTCTCCCGCAAACTGACCCAGCAACAAGTCTATTGCTATGCCGGCCTCACGGTGGTTGCCGTGCCCATCCTGGTTGGTGGACACCACGTCGCCACTCTGATGAGCGGCCAGGTCTTTCGCCGCGAACCGACTGAGCGCGATTTCCAACTTATCGTCAAAATGATCGGCAATGATTCCGATGCGAGTTGGCTGAAGCAGGCGCGCCAGACCTATTTCGAGACCCCGGTCCTGAATGCCGAACGATTCCAGGCTGCCATTCAACTGCTCAACGTTTTTGCCCAGTACGTAACGGAAGTCGCCAGCCGCCAGGCCCTGGCCTGTTCCGAACCGGAACCGGAGGCCGTGACCAGCGCCAAGCAATTCGTGCAGTCGCATCTCGAAGAGCCAATCACATTGGATCACGTCATCGAGCACGTCCATGTCAGCCGTTTTTACTTCTGCAAACTTTTTAAAAAGGCCACCGGCATGACGCTCACCGAATACGTCGCCCGCATCCGCATCGAAAAGGCCAAAACTCTTCTTGTCGATCCCTCTCTGCGCATCTCGGAGGTTGTGTTTGCGGCTGGTTTCGGCTCCATCCCCCGCTTCAACAGCGTCTTCCGTCAGCATGTTGGCATGGCTCCCTCTGAATACCGCGAAAGCTTGAAATCCGGCCCCGCGGTAAAGTGACCGTATCTCGAACAAAATGACGCTAACGAATGATATTGGCACAGCCGCGAGCCCCCCGCAGGCGACTGATGCCAGAACCCGTGCCATTTCTAGGGTGGGCTGGGTGTTTCTAGTCGCCGTTGCTTGCGGGCTGGCGTGGCGATTCGCGCGCCTGGGGATGCATTTCGAGCTCACTGGAGATGAGGCCGGTATTATGCGCAGCGTCATCGAGCGCGATTATCGCGGGTTATTGGCTCCTTTGAGCTACGCTAACGTCTCACCACCGCTGTTTCTGTGGATCACAAAATTCGTCGACTCGGTTTTTCAGAGCGACTGGGCGGCACGGATGGCGCCGTTCCTGGCTGGACTAGGCAGCGTGGGGGTGTTTTGGCTGATCTGCCGCGATGCGTTGCGTGGAATGGCGCGTTGGATCGCGCTGGCGGTGCTTTGTGTTTCCTATGTCCCGGTGGTCGAGGGCACGAGGACTAAAGGATATACGATTGATCTGTTGGTTGCGATGGTCGTGCTGTGGCTGATGCTACGATGGATGCTCGACCGACGCAAAGCCCGGTACCTCGTGTGGCTTGCGCTTTGCGCGCCGGTGTTTATCTGGGTCTCATACACGTCCGTATTCGTCATCGGTGCTGCCGGCTTGATCGTGGCCGCCTGTCTAATCAGGACAAGACTCCCTTCTAAAGTCGCCTCAGATGACAGCGAGGAGATCCGATGGCCAAACGTGCTGGCCGGGCTTGCCTTTGCTGCCTGCGCGCTGGTGAGCCTGGTGTTGCTGTACCAAATGAATGTTCGGCCCGGGCTTCAAGCGAGCCGCACGAACGGTCTTTCCACTTGCTGGAAGGCAGGTTATCCGCCGTTGCACGAGCCGTGGAATATTCCGTTGTGGCTACTGACTGCGCATACCGGACGCGGATTTGCCTGGCCCATTGGCGGCGAGCGTTTTGGTTCAACGCTGACCTTCATTCTATGGCTGGCAGGCCTGGTCGTTTATTGGCGGCGCGGCAACCGCTGGGTGTGGGCGCTGTTTGTGGCACCCCAGGCATTGGCCCTGGCTGCTGCTTTTGCCAACAAATATCCTTACCTGCAGAATCCCCGCATTTGCATGTTTTTGGGACCCGGCATTTGTCTCTTCGTTGGAGCCGGCGCGCAATACTTGATTTCCCGGTTCGGTCGCAATACGAGCCGCGCAATCTATTGCGTGGTGGCGCTCGCCTTAGCAATATGCGCCCTCGGCGGCCTGGGTCGCGACATCGCGCTACGCATCCGTGAGATCAAGGGGCCGGGAATACGAAGCACCCTCCTGGAAGCCAGCCGTTTGGTCGGGCCTACCGGACAATTTGTGGTGCTGAACGACGATGATGCTTCGTGGGTGTTTGCGTACTATATTAAGCGCGCGATAAAACAGCCGGTCTGGTGGCACGGGCAGACTCCAACGCAAACAGGGCTGGAATCAAAGCTGGCCCTGGTGGTCGTGGGGCCTACCCAAACGGACCCGAATGCTAATGTCTTCGTTCAGCAGTTCGAGAAGCGATTTCCGAGGCCACTGACTCTCCGCTGGTCACAAGTGGCGCATCAAGTGTTGCTCGACAGCAAGGAGACTATTGCCGTGTGGGTTTGTGAGTGAGGAAATCGCCTGTGCGAGTTGCGACTGGCGGCAGCTAACGCGGACCGCGCGCGCTGGCTTTAAAGCGCCATAGCGGGAACTTGTTGGCGCTTTCTTTCGTACACATCGCACACGGTTTCGAACACCTGGTCCACGGAGATGGCCTGCATGCAGCGGTTATCGCGGCACGCCGATTGCCGATTGTTATATGCGCTCACACAGGGACTGCAGGCGAGACCTGCCCATAGCACGGTGTTGCGTGGTGTTCGCGCGCCGAACAGATCAGGGGTCTCCGGACCGAATAGCGTCACGACATCTATGGGAGTGAGCGTGGCAAAGTGCGCCGGCCCACTGTCGTTGGTCACCAGCACATCGGCCAGTGTGTAAAGCACCAGCAACTGTCGCAGCGTGGTTTTGCCAGCCAAAGAGAAGCAACGGTCGGACCCGACACTCTGCGCCAGTTTGATGGCGGCTGCAGTCTCGTCCGGCGCTCCAGTAAACGCGACGTAAAGCTCCGGGAACCGAGCCAACAAACGACGCGCCAATTCGGCGTATCGATCCAGCGGCCAGCGCCGCAGCGGAAGCATATCGCTGGCATTCGCGTTGAGCAGGACCAGTGGCGCTTGCCCGCCGGTTTCGGCTCGGAGCATCTCTTCGACGGTCGCTCGCTCTTCCGGGGCAGGCTCAAATTCTGGCGTTTCGCTGTCGTCCGGCTGCGGCTTGAAGCTAAAAGTTGGCAACAGGTTCGGATCACATTGCAAGGCCTCAACCAGCGCCAGAAAGATCTGGCTCGTATGCAGATGCGGATTATAAAGCAACCGGTGCGTCATCAGGTCACCGCGGTAAGGTCCCTCGCCGAAAAACGAGTGGAACCCGACTCGCATCCTGGCGCCGCTGGCGTATGCCAGTGCCGCCGAGCCGCGCGAAAAGAATTCCATATCGACCGCGGCGTCGAGCCTGAGTCCGCGAAGATGCCAAATGGCTTTCAGCATGCTCAGCGCAAAGGCGAGTCTTCCTTTCTTTGATACGGTGATAACGTTTTCGCGCGGCAGCACATCCAGCACATCCAGCACGAACCGATTGTCCTCTAAAGCGATGAAGTAGAGATTCTTTCTTCCGACCAACTCGGCCGCGCGGCGCAACGCGGGATATGCCAGGACCGTCGAGCCTTGTTCCGCCAGTTTTATGATCAAGAGGTTTCGAGGACGCTTAACGGCGGGTCTCGAATGGTCAAAAAGTCTTCGGAGAAACGTCAACAAGGCACAAAGCGGCACACCCAGCCAACGGTCCGCTTTTTGCAGCGCCTGAACGTTCATTGACCAAAAACATATTTTACTTTGCCGTAGGAAGGAAAGAACTAAAAGGAGGACTCAGAACCGTGAGTGAACCTTGAGGAGAGGAATGGAAGCTGACAGCAGATTGTTGGCGGGAAGACTAAAGGACTGCGCGCAACTGGAGCGCGAAGCAAGTTACCGACGAAGCAGGCCGGGGCCGCCGCCCATTTTGGCAAGCATGCGTTGGAATTTGCCCATTTTCTTCATCATCTGCTGCATCTGGTTAAACTTGTTGAGCATGGTGTTAAGCTCGGTCACCGTGACGCCGCTGCCTTTGGCGATGCGCACACGGCGTTTGGCGTTCAGGATATGCGGATTACGGCGTTCCTGGGGCGTCATCCCGCAGATCATTGCCTCCATATGCGTGAACTCTTTTTCCTGCTTGCTCAAATCCTGATTTTTGACGGCTTCGGCTCCGCCGGGCAACATGCCGATGATTGATTCCAAGGGTCCGAGCTTTTTCATCTGGCGCAACTGGTCGAGGAAATCCTCCAGCGTAAACTGGCCCTTGCGCATTTTTTCTTCGAGCCGCTTGGCTTCATCGAGGTCCACGGCTTCAGCGGCCTTCTCAACGAGACTGACGACGTCGCCCATACCGAGGATACGTGACGCCATCCGCTCCGGATGAAACGCTTCGAAGTCTTCGATCTTTTCGCCGATGCCGGCGAATTTGATGGGTTTGCCGGTCACGGCTTTGAGACTGAGAGCGGCGCCGCCACGGGCATCACCATCCAGCTTGGTCAGCACGGAACCGGTAATCTGCAGCGCCTGATCGAAATGTGTCGCCACGTTGACCGCTTCCTGACCGGTAGCGGCATCGAGCACGAGCAGGATTTCTTGCGGCTTCACCAAATCGCGCAGACGGACCAATTCCTGGACAAGGGGCTCATCGATTTGCAGACGGCCGGCGGTATCGAAGATGAGCGTGTTGCGGTTGTTGGCGCGGGCGAAATCAAGCGCTTCGCGGGCGATTTTGAGAACATCGGTGGCGCCACGGTGGACATAAACCGGGAGCTGGACCTGTTGCCCGAGTTTCTCGAGTTGGTCCATAGCGGCAGGCCGGTAAACGTCGGCGGCTACGAGCAAGGGCGTGCGGGCCTGCTTAAGCAACAGCCGTCCAAGTTTGGCGCTGGAGGTGGTTTTGCCGGAGCCGTGCAAGCCGACCATCATTACGCAGCTCGGGTTCCCGCTCAATTGCAGGCTGGAATTGGTCGAGCCGAGCAGTTCGACCAATTCATCATGAATGAGCTTGATGATTTGCTGGCCGGGCTGGATGCTTTGAATGACTTCCTGGCCGAGGGAATTGGCTTTAACGCGTTCGATGAAGTCGCGCGCGACCTTGAAATTGACGTCGGCTTCAAGCAACGCCAGGCGCACCTCACGCAGGGCATCGCCCACGTTGGCTTCGGAGATCTTGCCAAGGCCGCGCAGGTTGCGAAAGGCGTTCTGGAGCTTGGAGCTTAGCGAATCGAACATCGAGGTAAGCTAGGGCAAGGAGAAGGGGTTGACAAGGAGGTGAGAAGGCATAAGGGCGAAGTGAGAAGCGCGTGCTTGCGGATCGACCAAAAACATAGGCAAATCACCGTAATCCGGCCTTAGAAGTAATGAATAAGGACGCCAGGAATGACGTCTTTACCGACCACAAGTTTCTTTTGCAATCGGGATTAGGTAACGTTAAAAAGAATATATGATCGATCTGAACCGGACGTTTTGTTTTAGCGTCCTGTTCGCGCTGGGCTTGTCCGGAGCCGCCCAGGCGGCGCTCACGCCGGAACAAATAAAATTGCTGCCGGCGGCGTCCACAGAGCCGGTGGTATTCGCCAGAGACATCAAACCGATTTTTGAAGCGCGGTGCATTCAATGTCACGGGCGTGGAAGGGACAAAGGCGGGCTCCAGTTCGATACCCGGGAGACGCTGCTGAAGGGCGGCGATTCCGGTCCGGCGGTGGTAGTTGGCAAGAGTGAGGCCAGCCTGCTAATCCAGCTGGTTTCGGGCTTGGATGAAGACGAGGTGATGCCCAAAAAAGGAACGCGGCTGACGCCGACACAAGTTGGGCGGCTGCGCGCGTGGATCGACCAGGGCCTGGTTTGGGATCCAGCGATTACATTTGCCCGGATGCCGCCCTTAAACCTGACGCCACCTGCGCCGAAGGTCAAAGTTACGCTCGACAGCGCGGTCAATCCAATTGATCAGATCCTGAAACCCTATTTTGCCCGGAACGGCTTTAAATCGCCGCGGCCGGTGGACGATCGGCTATACGCGCGACGTGTTTACCTGGATGCGATCGGTCTGTTGCCCAGGGAAGCGGAACTGAAAAGCTTTCTCGCGGACAGGAGCAAAGACAAGCGCGCGCGTCTGGCGCAGCGGTTGTTGGCAGAGAACAAGGCGTACGCCGAGCATTGGCTTTCGTTCTGGGACGACCTGCTGCGGAATGATTATCGCGGGACCGGTTACATTGATGGCGGCCGGAAGCAGATCACAAAATGGCTGTTTACGGCGTTGTCGACGAACATGCCTTACGACCAGTTTGTGGGCGAGTTGATCAACCCGGTTGCCGGAAGCGAAGGTTTCACGCGAGGGATTGTTTGGCGCGGCGCTGTCAACGCCAGCCAGACACCGCAAATGCAGGCGGCGCAGAACATCTCCCAAGTGTTCATGGGTGTGAACCTCAAATGCGCTTCGTGTCATGACAGTTTCATCAATGATTGGCGGCTGGCTGATGCTTATGGGCTCGCGTGTGTATACAGCGACAGGCCACTGGAGATGTTCCTGTGCGACAAGCCGACGGGCAAGATCTCGCATGCGGCGTTCATTTATCCGCAGCTTGGCGAAATTGATCCCGGCGCAGACAAAGCGGCGCGACTGACTCGCCTGGCCGAGTTAATTACCAGCCCGCAGGATGGACGGCTGTCGCGAACGATTGTGAATCGGTTGTGGGCGCAATGTTTTGGCCGCGGCCTGGTGGAGCCGGTGGATGATATGGAGCAACCGGCCTGGAACCAGGATCTGCTGGATTGGTTAGCGGAGGATCTGGTCGAGCACCATTACGATTTGAAACACACCTTGGAGCGCATCTTTACTTCCGAGGCATATCAAATGCCGGCGGTGAATCTGGGGGAAACAAGCGGCAAGAATTTCGTCTTTCGCGGACCCGGAATCCGCCGGCTTTCGGCCGAAGAATTTCGGGATGCCTTGGGGGAATTGACCGGGGCCTGGTATGAAAAGGCGGAATTCCCGGCGGAAACAAATCAGATTCGAGCCAGCCTGGTGGCAGCGGACCCACTGGCTACGGCGCTTGGCCGGCCAAACCGCGATCAGGTAATTACGACCAGGTCCAGCACGGCAACGACTCTTCAAGCACTGGAACTAACCAATGGGAAGACATTGGCCGAGGTTTTAGAACGGGGCGCGGAGAAACTGATAACGGCGTCGCCGAGCTCAAAGCAGCTCATTCAGGAAGTGTATGGCAATGCGCTGGGGCGAGAGCCGACTCAAGCCGAGGCGCAGGTAGCGCTGGAATTGGTAGGCCAACCCGCGCAAAAGGCAGGGCTGGAGGATTTTCTCTGGGCGGTGGCTATGTTGCCTGAATTTCAACTCATTTTTTGAACTGCAAGATGCCGAATATGACTCGCCGGGATTTTCTGAAAACAGCCAGTGCCGCGACGCTTTCGGCTTTGGCCGCCGGATACCCGCGACAAATTTTCGCAGCAGCGGCGGAAGAAAAGATTAAGCCTACGGCCGACACCGTGATCGTGCTGTGGATGGCCGGCGGCATGGCACATACGGAGACGTTCGATCCCAAGAGTTATACGCCCTTTGAGAAAGGCATGTCGCCGAGCGCGTTTCTGAGCACTTTTCCCAGCATCGAGACGTCGGTCGATGGCGTGAAATTTTCTCAGGGACTGGAGAACCTGGCGCGCGTGATGGATCGCGGAACACTTATTCGCTCCTACACGGCTGGCGACCTGGGATTTATTCTGCACTCGCGCCACCAGTTCCAGTGGCACACGGGCTACGCGCCCCCGCAAACAGTCGCGGCGCCGCATTTGGGAGCAGTGATTGCCCGCACGCTCGGTCCCCTCAACCCGGTGATGCCGGCATTTATCAACATCGGGCAGCGGTTTGATGTGGGAGAGGGGGAGGAACTAAAGGCATTCACGACCGCGGGTTTTCTAGGGAGCGAATATGGGCCATTCAACATCCCGTTTCCCGAGGAAGCGGCGGACAGCGTTCGCCCTCCAGGAGGAATGACGCCTGCTCGTTTTGAAAGTCGGGAGAAGTTTTTGAAGCGGCTTTTGGCAGCAAGCCCGATCACGGAATACGGAAGCGGTTATCAGAGAGATTCATTGCTGCGCTCAATGGACAATGCCTATCGGCTTTTGAGCGCACCGGCGGCCAAAGCTTTCGACCTGTCACTCGAGCCGCTGGAAAATATTCGCAAGTACGTGCCCGGCTATGAACCTGGGGTGCATTACAACGCGCCGCAAGATAGGTTCGGCGCCAGGTATGAAGAGCAGATGCTCGGGCGATTCGGGTTAGGTTGCCTGCTCGCGCGCCGTTTGGTGGAGCAAGGTGCGCGATACATCGAAGTGACGACAGAGTATATTCCGTTCCTGAACTGGGACACGCATGAGAACGGGCACGCGCGGGCAACGGCGATGAAAAAGCAAATCGACACGCCCGTCGCCCAACTGGTGCTCGATCTGGAACAGAAAGGACTCCTCAACCGCACATTGATTGTGCTGGCGAGTGAGTTTAGCCGGGACGCACTCATTGAAGGGAAGCCCGATCGGAAAGTGAAGGACCAGGTTGAAGTGCCAGACAAGATCGAGGACCAGAAGTTTTACGGGATGCACCGGCACTTTACCGATGCGGGTTCGGTACTGCTCTTTGGCGGCGGGATGAAGCGTGGTTACGTACATGGTCGCACGGCGGACGAGCGCCCGTGCAAGACGGTTGAAAAACGGGTGATCATCGAGGATCTACATGCCTCGATCTATCATGCGCTCGGAATCTCACCGAAGCTGGCCTATGAAATCGAGCGGCGGCCCTTTTACGTAACGAGGGACGGCGAAGGCAAACCGATCATGGATTTGTTTGCCTGACGTTAAGGGTGACTTTTACGAGGTTAAAACGGTCGTGCGCGTTAATGCCCTGCTTTGCGCCGGCGCCATAAACGCTAAACACACTCCAGAGCGTCAGACCATCAGCGCTCATCCATTTTTCGGGAAAATCACAGGTTAGACCCTCGCCCTTTCTCCCCATGCCTCCCCAATCCTCAAGATAGGCTACAGTTGTCCAAGGACCCCACGGTTGGGGCGCATCGAACACCCCTAATTGGCCGGGGCCAGTGTGAAAGCTCATGAGCAAATAGCGCTTCCGGGATGGGATGTAAGCAAAACCGCTGGATGTGACGTTGTTCGGGTCCGTGAACACAGGCTGCATCAGGGCCGGATCAGCAGTCCAGCGTGGCAAGCCGTCAGCGCTGCGACCCTGAAAGAACTCATAGGCCGCACGGACGCGGATTTCGTCTTTAGGCACGCGCGCGAGAAAAATTTCTTTTGCCTCGCCGGAAGCGGTTGGTTGGCGCGGCCCATACAAGTAAACAAACCCGTCCAGGTTTTTTGGAACATTCGTGTAATCCTTTCCGAAGTTGAGGAATCTGGCAGGTTCAAAGTTGCCGATGCCTTTGGCGAACAACCAATCAGCCTGAGACCAGGTCGCGCCTGAATTTGTGGACCACGCCAGGACGTGATTCACATTTGGCCAGCTGCCGTCCTGGAGATTGACCATGGCGTAAAGCGTATCGCCGACGAAAAGAAGTCCTCCCGTTTTACCCTTTTTGGGAAAGGACGCCGCATGTTCCGGGAGCTTGCCGCCATTGATATTGAACCCCTGAAATTCTTCGGGTCCATTTTCAATGCGTGCGAATCCCATGCTGACTCGGCCATCCGAGTCCGTGCCTCCGAAGCCTCCGCCATCGCCCCAGGCCGCGTAGAGGTGGCCGTCGGGGCCCCAGGTAACGGGCCAGAGATCGCTGCCGGGAGCGGCGGTGCGATAAGTATCCCAATGCCAGGTGATGCTGTCGATGTGGGTGCTGTGCGGATATGGTGCAGTGGGTGCGGCCGGAAGGAGGAGGGGGAAGAGGGCGGGGAGCGAAGATACGAGCGTGAGGACAAGCCGCTGCAGGACTTTCATGGCGGGAAGTGGAATTGAAAATTGGAAATTGTAAAATAAAAATTTTAGATTGGAAGTGTAGATGCGAGAATCAAGAAGCGGCGCAAATGAAGCCTGAAAAAGGATTCGTTGCGAATCGCCTCCTTACGTCGCCGCCTGCAGAAAAAATTGGGACGCCCGGGACGGCTTCCCTACGAGAGTAATTCCGGACGGCGTCCTGCCAATTAGACTGAGGCGGAGGGCTGGGCAGCCGCTTCGGGCGTTGAAACGGGTTTAAAGGCGTCGATGGCTTCGATGCGGTGGTGATGGCGCACGCCGTGAACCTCGAACTCAACTTCGTCGCCGACCTTGCGGTTAAGCAGTGATTGCGCAACCGGGGAAAGATAGCTGACAACGCCTTTTTCGGGGTCCGAGTCCCAGGCACCGAGCACCGTGAAATTCTCGGGTTTGTTGGCTTCAAGATCGAGGGAGCGCACAATGGTCCCGATGCTGACGACATCCGTGCGGGGATTCGTGAAATCGGTGCCACGAGCGCGAACGAGCTGAGTTTCGAGCTCGGCCTTGCGGCGCATTAGGAGTTTCTGCATCTCCTTGGCCGCTTTGTATTCATGGTTTTCACGCAGGTCGCCATAACTCCGGGCAATGGCAATTTCCTTCGAGTTAGCGGGAATCTTTTTTTCGACCAATTCGTGGTACTCATTCTTGCGGCGTTCGAGGCTGTCCCAGGAAACCACGAGGTGGCTCTCCTGTTTGGATTGCTCGCCTGAGATGAGGGATTGGATTGTGGGATAGCTTTTGACGATGCGGGCCAGCAGCGAACGCTTGTCCATGTCGTCGAAAGACGGGGAGAGCTGAAGCGCGCGCGTGAGGTCTTTGATGACTTCGAGATCGGCCGAACCGATGAGCTCGACGAGGAGTTCCTGGTCGTCGAGAATGAAATCACGCAAGCGGTTGGAGCGGCGTTCGTTGAACTGGTCGCGTTCCATGGCGGTGAGCATGGCGCGGAAGACCTCCGGCCCAAGAATATCGGCGAAGGAATCGTTGCGGTCTTTGGCCAGCCAGAGCAGCAATTCGCTGCTGGCGGTGTGCTGGCTGATGAGGCGGGCAAGGGTTTGCTTGAACAGATCGAGCTTGCCTTCATGAATAAGCAAACCAGCAAATTCGCGGCAAAGCTTGGAGGGGACGGTATTGAGCGTATTGAGCAGAACCTCATGCCAATGTTCGGGATTGGCAGCCTTGAACGATTCAAGGGCTCGACGATGTTTGGCGGCGGGCAACTGCTCCATCAGGGGGCCCAGCTTCAGTTCCTGGGACCAAATAACGGAGGCTTCGAGTTCGCCCGGTTCGGGAGCTAGGGCGGCCATTTGGCGGATGTCATCACGCGCGAAGATGCCTTCCAGGGCGACGGCGGGTTGGGTGCGCTGATAGCTCGGAATTTCGTGGTTCAGAGCCGCGACAACTTCCCTGGCGGCTGCCTCTTTATCCGTGAGATCGCTAGCATTTTTAAGAACTTCACCGGCCACGATGATGCGCGCCTTGAGGCCTTTGGCGGCGCGAAACTCGCCAACCAGGCGGTCTTTCAGCGAAGTTTCCTTAGCCTGATAGATGATCGGCTCGGTTTTCTTGAGGGGCACCTGGAAGTGTCCGTCCTTGCGCAACTCGCGTTTGGCGGCATCCCACCATTTCTTCCAATCATCGCTAATGACATCGGGAACAAGCACCTGCTGGATCTGCTCGGCGGTGGCCCGGCCGCCATAGGAATCGAGGACGACCTTAACCAGTTCGAGATGATTGGTAGCGGCCATTTGTCGAAGCGCTTCGAGATCGGCCGCCTTACGCGCCAGAATGTGGTCCCGGGAAATTGGCTTCAGGGATTCGGCGGCGAAGGCCAGGTCCATGGTATGACCGGCCTTGTTTTGGAAATCGATGGTGAACCGGGCGAAGACCGTATCCACAGTGCGGATTTTGCCAAAGCCCCAGCTTCGGTGCATACAAAAGCCGCTATTGGTCAGTTGGACCAGAGCGTCAATGTGATGACGATCCAGCTTGCCGGCACTGGCCATTTTCTCGAATTCTTCTCTCATACAAGCATCTTACCGCTCGCATCCTATGAGCGCAGTGCTCTATTAAAGAGTGTGAGCGGGCAAAAACCAAGAGAAATTGCGGTCCTGGTGTTGACCGGCGACGCGGATGGTGAGTTCGTCGAGGACCGGTTTGAGCGCATCCTCATTGGAAAAACGCTCGCTCCCGCGGATCGGCGGCTATGTCAAGAGCTGGTGTATGGAGTGGTGCGATGGCGGGCGACGTTGGATTATCTGGTTGCGCGCAAAACCGGTGGACGCCGTCAAAAGACGGGTCTGCAGAATCTGCTGCGCCTTGGGCTTTACCAAATCTTCTGGCTGGATCGTATTCCGAATCACGCGGCGGTGCATGAAACAGTCGAGTTGTCCAAAGAGTTAGGCTTTGGCCCGCAAGCCGGGTTTGTAAATGCGGTCTTGCGGGGTTATTTGCGGGAGGACAAAGAAACCCGGCAGTTGATGGAGGAATTGAAACAAAAGGACCCGGCGCTCGGTTATTCGCACCCGGAGTGGCTGGCACTTCGATGGTCAGCGACATGGGGCGCGGACGGCGCCGCCAAACTCATGCAGTGGAATAACTTGCCGCCCAAGACCTTTGCGCGGGCCAACACGCTCAAAGCGGACCCGGGTACACTTCTGACCCAGTGGCGCGACGAGGATGTGGAGTATGATTTCGTGCGGCATGACTGGTGCGAAGAAAACCTGATATTCGAGCTCAAGTCGCACCCGCCGCTTAGCCGATTGCCCAGCTTTCAGCAGGGGCTGTTTTATGTTCAGGACCCGAGCACGCTGCTGGCGGTTCATGAGCTGGCGCCTGAACCCGGAGAAACAATTCTGGATTTGTGCGCGGCGCCCGGAGGGAAACTCACTTATATCGCGCAAAGGATGCGGAACGAAGGCAGCGTGATCGCACAGGATCAGTCTGAGGAGCGGCTGAAGTTGGTCGCCGAGAACTGCAAACGGTTGGGGGTGACGAATTGTGAATGCCTCGTCACACCTAAGTCGACTCGCTTTGACCGGGTTCTGGTGGATGCCCCTTGTTCGAATACGGGGGTGATGCGACGGCGCGTGGATTTACGCTGGCGGCTACGGCTTTCGGAAATTGAGCGGCTGAGGCGAAGCCAACTGGATTTACTGAATCGGGCCGCGGGGCAGGTGCGACCTGCAGGCGTGCTCGTTTATAGTACTTGCAGTCTCGAATGGGAGGAAAATCAGGAGGTAGTGAAAGAATTCCTGGTCAATCAGTCAAGATTCCAGCTTGAGCGTGAAAGGGAATTGAGGCCGTTCAATGAGGGTGTGGATGGAGCCTATGTAGCGCGCATGAAACGCACTGACTGACAGTCTCGCCTTGCTCAGAATCCTGAGTGCGGCTAAAACGCGGGGGTGGCATTCCCTGGCAAAATCCGTTGGGTTCCTTTCTTTCGCATTGCCTGGCTATTTCTTGTGCCATCAGTATTGGGGGCGAAACCGTTTCAGGTGGAGGATCTGCAAAAGTTGCTCAGGGCAGGGGACGCGCAGCTTTCACCGGATGGCAAGTGGGTCGCCTTTACCGTTGCAAGGAGCGAGGTAGCGACCAACAAGATGGTTAGGAACCTATGGATAGTTCCAGCAGCAGGTGGTGAGGCTCGGCCACTGACGTTTGCCGAGCGGGGCTCAAACGAGCGCCCCCGCTGGTCTCCGAATTCACAGTCGATTTACTTTCTGAGCAGCCGGGTTGACGATACGGGGCAAGTTTTCAAACTGCCGTTAAGCGGCGGTGAAGCTGCGCAGGTGACTCACAGCCCGGTGGGGATTGATTCTTTCGTGCTTTCGCCGGATGGCAAACTGCTCGCTTTGACAGTCTTGGTATTTCCGGAATGTCCGGATTTGCAAGCTAGCAAGCAGGAAGAGAAGAAGCGGAGCGAGGGCGCGGTAAAAGCGCGCGTATTGACCGAAGTGCCATTCCGGCGATGGGACGCATGGGTCAACGGCAAACGCAATCACATTTTCATTCAGGCCGTCGACGGAGGCGAACCAAAAGACCTCACGCCCGGAGATGCAGACTCGCCGATTTGGACCGAGAGCGGCAGCGAAGAAGTCGCCTTCGCGCCTGACAGCGGGGAGCTCTGTTTCTCAAGATATACAGAGAGCGAGGGGTTTGTCGGCAACAGCGATCTTTTTGTGATGCCAGTGACCGGCGGGTCTGCAACTCAGATAACAACCAACCGCGCATCAGACACGACTCCGCTGTATTCCCAGGACGGTCGATACATTGCGTACACCGCTACGCTGAGGCCGGATTTGGAAAGTGATCAGCCGCGGCTTTTCCTGTACGAGCGACGGACCGGGCGGCACATCAATTTATCGGAGGAACTAGATCGGCCGGTGGAATCCTATATTTGGAACCCCGATAGCCGATCGCTCTGGGTCACGTTAGAAGATCGGGCGCAGGGAACCATTGTGAAACTGGATGTGGAAACGAAAAAGGCCATCCGCTTTGTAACTGAGGGCTCCTCCGGTGATGTCCAGATTTCAAATGATGGGAAAACGTTAGTTTTTTCGCGCACGGATTTCTCACACCCCGCCGATCTGTACCGACTAGACCTGAGCCAAGGACAGGGCGCAACGCCCACAGCCATTACGCACCTGAATGCTGAGGCTTTGCGAGACATCGAATTCGGGGAAACTCGTTCGTTCACGTTTCCAGGCTGGCATGGCGAGCCGGTGCAGTGCTGGGAAGTGAAGCCACCTGGATTTGAGTCCACCAAAAAGTATCCGGTACTATTGTTGATGCATGGCGGGCCGGAGAATTGCTGGATCAACCAGTTTCATTATCGGTGGAACGCTCAACTCTTCGCCGCGGCCGGATATGTTACCATTTTACCTAATTTTCATGGGTCGACGAGTTTCGGTTTGCGGTTCATGGATGCCATCAAGGGCCAGTGGGGCGGCGCGCCCTTTGTGGACCAAATGCTGGCAGTAGATGAAGCGTTGAAATGGCAGTACGTGGACGGCACGCGACTGGCGGCGGCAGGAGCCAGCTATGGTGGCTACATGGCCAACTGGATGGAAGGTCACACCGACCGATTCCGGACGATAGTCAGCCATGATGGGTTGTATGACTTGCTCAGCGCGCTGTATGCTTGCGATTTTCCGGGCGGGATCGAAAAGGAATTCAAAGGCGCTCCATGGACAAACCAAAATGTGCTGATCGAACAATCGCCGGTGAGCTTCGCTAAGAACTTCAAGACTCCCATGCTCATCATCCACGGTGAAAAAGACTATCGAGTGGACCCGAGCAGCGGTTACGCGATGTTTCAGCTTCTGCAGGCCATGAAGATTCCTTCCAAACTGCTCTTCTTTCCTGATGAAAACCATTGGGTGCTTAAACCTGCCAACAGCATTTTATGGTACCACACGGTATTGGAATGGCTTGATCAGTGGGTCAAGCCGGACCAGTCGGAATGCGACAACTTACGACGAAACTGGCCGCACCGCTGATCGCTTTGGAAACAGGCCGAACATTTTAAAAGTCGGATTCACTAAACCTATGAAAACCGGGTTGGCCGCGCTAGCTGTCTTACTGTCTCTGTGGAAGGGGCAATCGATTACGTTGACGGTTGAGACCGACAAACCGGGCCCGCGAATTAGCCCCACCATGTGGGGTATATTTTTTGAGGACATTAATTTTGGAGCAGATGGCGGAGTTTACGCCGAGTTAGTGAAAAACCGTGGCTTCGAGTTTCCAGAGCCGATGATGGGTTGGTCAAAATTGGCGCCGGGCGTCGCCGGCGGGGTTTTGTCGATTCGGGAAAAGAATCCATTTGATGCGGCGAACGCTCATTATTTGCGCGTGGAATCAACAGGCAAAGGACCCTTCGGCGTAGCAAACGAAGGGTTCCGAGGAATGGGAGTGCGCGCGGAGGAAGTGTATGACTTTTCGGCCCAGGTTCGGGTTATTTCAGGAACACCGGTACTTCGCATCGAGCTTTACTCCTCCGAGGGAGAGCGCCTTGATTCTGTCGAGGTAAAGGACCTGGCGAACTCGTGGAAGAAGGTGTCGGCAGTGCTCCATCCTCGAGCGACCGACGAGCGCGCTAAGCTCTATGTGCTGGTCGATGGCAAGGGGGTTGTGGATCTCGACATGGTCTCGTTGTTTCCGGAACACACATGGAAGAATCGGCCCGGCGGTTTGCGGGCCGACATGGTGCAAATGCTGGCGGATCTCAAGCCTGGATTCATGCGGTTTCCGGGCGGTTGCATTGTTGAGGGCACGGATTTGTCGCGGCGTTATCAATGGAAGAAGACGATTGGACCTGTAGAAGAACGGCCAGTCCTGATTGACCGCTGGAATTATGAGTTTCTGCATCGGCCCGCGTCGGATTACTTTCAATCCTTCGGACTGGGTTTTTTCGAGTTTTTCCAATTGTGCGAGGACATCGGGGCCCAGCCGCTGCCGATTTTGAATTGCGGGATGGCCTGCCAGTTCAACACCGGTGAACTCTGCCCGATGAACCAGCTTGATGCTTATATTCAGGATGCACTTGATTTAATCGAGTTTGCCAATGGACCGGCAACGAGTACTTGGGGCGCACGGCGTGCGGCGTTGGGGCATCCTGAGCCGTTTCATTTGAAACTATTGGGGATTGGCAACGAACAGTGGGATCAGCAGTACATAGAACGCTACGCGCGATTTCATCAAGTGCTGAAAGCCAAATACCCCGAGGTGCAGTTGGTTTCGAGCGCCGGACCGTCGCCCGATGACGCGCGCTTCAATTTTGCATGGCCCAGGTTGCGGGAATTGCACGCCGATATTGTGGATGAGCATTGTTATGCGCGGCCAGATTGGTTTCTGAACAACACCCACCGATATGACGGTTACCCGCGTGGAGGGCCGATGGTGTTCATGGGCGAATACGCGGCCCAAAGCGATAAGACTGTGAGCGTGCTGAATCGCAATAATCTGGAATGCGCGCTTGCAGAGGCGGCGTATATGACTGGTCTGGAACGCAATGCAGACGTGGTGTGCATGGCTTCATACGCGCCTTTATTTGCTCATGCCGATGCCTGGCAATGGCGGCCGGACCTCATCTGGGCCAATAACCTGCATGTATATGGGACGCCAAATTATTACGTTCAGCAGCTTTTTAGTCGGAATCGAGGCGATGAGGTGCTGCCGGCAAATCTGAACTTAGGGATTGACCCGCAAGCCACGCCACGGGTTTATGCCTCGGCCGCACGGGATGACGCAACCAAGGATGTGATTATCAAATTGGTGAACGCTGGTCCTCAGCCGTGTCCGGTCACCATCGAGTTGAATGGTTTATCTGCGGCAACGTTGCAGGCTACAGCCACCGTTTTGGCCGGTCACCAACCCACAGATGAGAACAGCTTTAACGCCCCTGAGAACGTTGTTCCACGCTCGTTGTCATTTGAGGCGAAAAGTCCGGTTCAGCAAACTGTTCCAGCTTATGCCCTGATAGTACTGAGGTTCGGCCCCGCATCTTAAAGCGGAGAAAGGAAATATTCCGCCAGTGTCTAGGTAACCCTCAGTTTTTGATGGGGCCGCCTCGCCGAGGCAGCCGGGAAAACAGCCCGTTTGGCAAGCGTGCCCTACCAAACTGAGGCATTACCCTCTCCGTGTTTAGGCTTTACGGTTTTGGCAGGAGGGCGTAAAATAATCGACGATGAGTTGTAGGCTTTTCGGGCTCGCATTCCGTCTGTCGCTGGCATTCGTAGCCGGCGTAGCGGTGTGCCATGCCCAGACTGAAGGCAAAACCACTCACGGACGCGAGTTGGAACTGACTGAGCCGATGGCCAAGGAAGCCATAACCAACCTCAATCAATTGAGCGGCCATTCGAGTCTGCGTCAGTTGGAAGATGACTTGAGCAAATCGCTACAGCCGTTTGCCCCAAAAGGTTCCTTGGACGGTGTGCTGGCGCCGCAATATGTTGCCCCTCCCAGGCAGATCATACGGAGCCAAAAGCTAAAGGACGAACTGGAGAAGCGGCAGAACTGGATGTACCTGAGTCCGGAAGACTTGCTGCCGGGGATGGATGATGCTGATTTATTGAAGTTGCAGGATGCAACCGATGCAACTGGCAAAAAGAAGACCCCTCTGGAGCAGTTTTATGATCGGCTTGAACGCGAGCAAAAAGGCGGAACGAAATCCAAACTGTCCTCCGATGATGACCCATTGAGCACGAAAGATCCGCTGCGCGACGATTCCGATTCCATGGACGATTCGAAACTGCCAGGTCGCATTCGCGACACTGCCCAGAACTTAAGAAAGTTGCTCAGTCAGGACAACGGACTCGAAAGGTACAGCGACGGCAATGGCCGAAGCAGCCTGTCTGATTTTTTTGGATTGGGGGTGGCAAAAGTTCCAACCAAAGAGGAAATCGAGAAACATAAGGCTTACATGGACGAATTCCGGAAGTTGCTGGATGGACCGACTCCGGTTGGTAGCCCGATGCCGGTAACAGGAGATGCTTTCGATCCTTTTAAAGCCGCGAATGCGATAGGGATGGTGCCGGGAGCCAACGTGAACGGTTTGCTCGCACCGGCTTCCCGTATCGGCACGGACTCGGCCTTTGGAACATTGGGAACTATTCCAAACCCCACCGTCATACCGGATGCCAACGCTACCGTATTAAACCAGTGGAATCCGTTTTATAATCCGCAGCCCAAAGTCGACCCGCCGAAACCTCCACCGATAACGGTGCCAATGCCTGAAGCGCCCCGGCGGCGATTTTGACCTTCTTCACCTTTTGTAAGCCTGAACATAACTGCCTCATTCCGACTTTCGGTCTTCGGTTTCGGATTTGGAACGGTTTATCAGCCCCATCTGAGGACAGTTACAGTTGTGCCGGCTGGCAGCGTTGTTTTGGGAGGCACATCGACCAACCCGTTTGCAACGGCGAGGGAACTCAGGATATGCGAGGCTTGCGTGCCGGCAGAGTGCACTAAACCGGTCGGATCGACTTTGACCCGAATGAAGTGACGACGGCCTCCGTCATTTGACAGAGCTTCAACCAATCTGCCGGGATGGGCGGGCGGTGAGATGTCGGTTGCGCCTTGATAGCGCAACAATGCAGGCCGAACTAAAATGAGAAAAGTCACCAGTGCCGAAACCGGATTTCCGGGCAGACCGAAGAGGAATTTCTCCTTTCGGCGACCGAATACAAACGGGCGTCCGGGTTTAATCGCCACTTTCCAGAACTGGAGTTCGCCTCCGATGTCGGAAAAGGCCTGCTTCAAGAAGTCCATTTCGCCGACCGACACACCGCCCGACGTCACTACCAGATCGCATTCGGTCAGTGCCTGTTCCAGCGCCTGGCGAGTAGCGGACAGGTTGTCGGGAACCAGCGGCAGGACCTTTGCGATTGCACCGCAGCGGTGTGCCAGAACGGCTAAACCGCAACGGTTGCTCTCATAAATCTGGCCAGGCGCGAGCGGGGCAGGGGATGACGTCGGCTCGACTAACTCCGAGCCGGTCGCCAGTAATCCGACAATTGGACGGAGCCCCACGCTGACCTGTGTTACTCCTGTGGCCGCTAACAAACTGATTTGCCCCGGCCCCAACCGTTCTCCCTTTTCAACCAGTCTCTGGCCGCTGCGAACGTCTTCGCCACGGCGGCGGACGTTCTCACCCGGCTCGGCCGCGTCACAAAACAAGATGCGTTGCGGGTCTTGAAGATCAAACCGTGTATCCTCTTGCATTACCACACCGTCGGAGCCTCTCGGCACTGGCGAGCCGGTAAAGATCCGGACGCAAGTGCCGGGCGCGAGTTCGTTGGGGAAGCTCTCGCCGGCAGCCACTTTGCCCGCCAGGCGAAGGAGAACGGGTGCCTGCATCGTTGCGCCGGCAACGTCTGCAGTGCGTACTGCGTAGCCGTCCATTGATGAGTTGTCAAACGGCGGCAGATCGAGCGAGGAATGAACGGTTTCGGTCAGAAACCTTCCGTCGCTTTCGCTGACAGGTATTAACTCGGTTCGAGCGGCTGACGTTGCCGCCAGTATTCGTTGCAGTGCTTCTTCCAACTCGAGCATTTCAAGTTGTTCCTTTACGCCAGTGTGGGCGGAAAATCAAATCTCCACCACTGGTGTTAATGTGAAGAGGTCAGGACCAGGACTTGTTCAAGCGTGGAAACGGCGTCACGGACGCGATCGAGAGCGACCATGCGCAGGGTCCGCATGCCCTGACCGATGGCGACTTTGCCCATTTCGCGGGAATTGGCGCGAGCGATGACGAGCTTGCGAATTTCGTCGGAGATGGTCATGGCTTCAATGATGGCCAGACGACCGGAGTACCCGGTATTCTTGCAGCGATCGCAGCCGCGACCACGGAAGAGCTGAGAACCATCAAAAATGCTGGGATCGATCATGAGATCCTGGAACATCTTTGCGGGATATGTGACCGGCTCTTTGCAGTGCGAGCAGATGCGGCGCATGAGCCGTTGGGCACACGCCAGGATGACGGACGAGGAGATCAGGAATGGGGCGATGCCCATGTCATCAAGCCGGGCGATGGCGCCGGGGGCGTCATTGCAGTGCATCGTGCTCAAGACCTGGTGGCCGGTCAGGGCGGCCTCGACCGCGATCTCAGCCGTTTCCGTATCGCGGATTTCGCCGATCATTATAATGTCGGGGTCCTGGCGGAGGATGGAGCGGAGCGCATTGGCAAAACTCAGACCGATTTCCTTTTTCACCGGAACCTGATTGATCCCGGGTACTTGGAATTCGACCGGGTCCTCAACGGTCACAATATTATAAACAGGGTTGTTCAGCTCATTGAGCGCCGAATAAAGCGTGGTCGTCTTGCCTGAGCCGGTGGGACCCGTGACCAGGATCAGCCCGTGCGGCGCATCAACCGCGGCTTTGAACTGAGAGAAAGTGTCGGAGTCCAGCCCGAGTTTGTCGATGCTGGCCGAGAGGTTGGATTTATCGAGCAGACGGAGAACGATCTTTTCGCCGTGGACCGTGGGCATGACCGAGACACGCAGGTCGTAGTCCTTGCCGCCGACGCGGATGCGCATACGGCCGTCCTGAGGGAGGCGGCGTTCGGCGATATCGAGGCAGCTCATGATTTTGAAGCGCGAAGCCAGGGCGAGCTGCATCTGCTTGGGGGGCGGCGTGGCATCGACGAGCACACCATCGATGCGGTAACGCAGGCGCATGCCCTTTTCAAACGGCTCGATGTGCACGTCACTGCAGTGGTCCTTGACGGCCTGCACTAGAATGAGATTGGCCAGCTTAATGACCGGGGCTTCCTCGCTCGAGGCGGCCAACTGGTCAAGGTTGACTTCCTCGATGGCGCTATCGCGCGAGACTTCAATGTTTTCCGGTTCCTCTTCCTTTTGGCGCTGTTCCTGTTGGGCGGCATCCTTGATGATGTCCTCCATGCTGCCGCTCTTGGCCGAATCGAGACTGGCCAGTTTGTCGAGAATGCCTTTTTCGGCGGCGATGAGCGGGGCGACTTCGAGATGAGTGATCCGCTTGACGTCGTCGATGGCGAGGACGTTGAGCGGGTCGGCCATTGCCAGGAAGAGCTTGTTTTCGAGGCGAGAGACGGGAACGACTTTGTAGTTGTGGGCAATCTCCCGCGGCAGCAGATCGGCCACGTCCATCGGGATTTGGATGCGGGCGAGGTTGATGGGCGGCACGTTCAGAACGCGGCCCATGGAAATGGCCATGTCCTGTTCGCTGACGTATGCCTTTTCCAGCAGAAGCTTGAGCAGGCGCGTGCCTTCGCGCTTTTGCTGTTCGAGCAATTCTTCGACTTGCCGCGTGTTGAGCAACCCGTCTTCGACGAGAGCGTCCGCGATACGTTCGCCAAAAGTTTTTACCGGAGGCATGAGATGAGTTTAACGGAAAACCTTGCGGATGTTCTTGGTCAACTCCGTCGGTGGGACCAGGTAGTAAAGCAATCGATTGCTGGTGGCTTCGGCCAGTTCCTTGGCCGCTTGCTGGTTAAAGGGATTGGCTGTCGCCACGAGAATGGACTTGCTCATCCGATCAAACGGCAGGACGCACCACCGCTGGCATGCTGCTGCCGGGAAACTCCGTGCGAGGTCCATATCGATATCATAATGATTTAAAGGCAAATACGCTGACCGGGACTTGTCCGACAACAGCTTCAACGCTTTCTCAACGACGAGGATGCCTTTGTCGGCCAGCACCTGAATGAATGGTTCAACCACGCCTTGAGGAGGTTGGGATAAATCGGGCTTGGGCCAACACAGATCGAAGTCACCTCCGGAAATCGTTTTGCTGTCAACAAAAAGCTTATGCATCGCACGCCGGCCGTCTTCGACTTCGATACCCGAACTGCGGCCCGTGGGCTTCGAGAACATTATGGTATCGCCGCTGCGTCGCGTGTGCGTTGTGGCATCGGGCATTGCCTCGATGGGAAAATTATTGGCCTTTTTCTCGATCTCCTGCAGGGCGGCCTGGACATCCGGATCGTTGGGGAACCGTTGAAGGATGGTTTCGTATTCGAGAATGGCGGAGGAGAGTTGCCCCATCTGAACGTAAGCTTGAGCGATCCGTTTGGAAGTGCCGATTACCTCGGTTTCGCGGCCAAGCTTCGAATATGCTTCCTTGAGGATTTCGAGCGACTGATAATCCAGAGGCTGAGATTGAGTGATCACCTCGAACATCTCAATCGTTTGAGCCAATTGTGCCTCTTCGCTCGGGCTTAAAGTTGTGGCCGTACTCATGTCGCGTCGCCCGATCAATACATGCCTGCCCCTGCTCAGCAGGGAATAGGCTTTCGGGCAGAATTGTAACAGCAAACTTCTGGCCAGTTTTTGTGAGAAATTGAGAAGAGGAACGAAATTCGTGAACCGGTCCAGAAGCCTTAAGGCCATGGGACCAAACCAGCGGCGCGGAAAGGTCCCAGCAGGTGTTCATTAGCCTGAAAAGTGGGGTTAGCGCTTTAAAAACTGGACCGGAAACGGATTGGGTGACTCGGTATCGGACAGTTCTGCCCAAAAAAGACACGGCGGCAGTTGCAAAGTGGAGCAAACCTGCCAATCCTATTTTGATTTTGATTGGACGGAGCCTCGGGATTTGAAGACCCAAGATCCACAACTGAGACACTGTTTTCCATGGAAACGCCGGTGCCGACCATGAGGCCGGCGCCTGGTGAGCGCTTGCAGCGCTACGTCGGCGATTCGGTTCAATTCCTGATCCAGTATGCAGGCGGACGCCGGCCGCCGGAGGAATGGCGGGCCGTGTTGCGCACGAATTTGGGCCGCGGCGATCAGCTGCGCCGTGAGATTGTGCAGGCACACATGGGCGGACCAGGACAAGCCGGAGCTTCCTGGCGCGATCTGCCGATGAGCTCATCGGCAGGGGGCTGGGAACTCGACCTGCCCCTGGCTGAGGTTGGTTATTTCAAAGCCAAGGCATACCTGATCGATCGCCGGGGCTGGCAGCACTGGCCCGCTGGGCCGGATGTAGGCATTGCGGTGCATCCGGACCGCTATCGCACCGCGAATATAATCTACTGCGCTTTCCCACGATTATTTGGCAAAACCAAGGCAGCGCGGAGCACCCGGGATGTAGAGTTGGAGCGTGCTGTGGCCCCCCTGGATGCGGGCGGGTACACGGTCGTGCCCCCTTCGGGCAAATTGCGAGAACTGACACTCGAGTTGCCCCATATCTTTCGGTCCCTCGGCTGCCGCATTTTGCATTTGCTGCCGGTTCATCCGACCCCAACCACGTACGCGCGATTTGGGCGGTTTGGCAGCCCTTATGCCGCATTGGATTTGACGGCGATCGACCCTGCGCTCGTGATATTCGATAAACGGACCACGGGCATCGACCAGTTCCGGGAATTAACATATCAGGCGCACCGCGAAGGCGGGCGGGTATTGCTGGATATCGTGATCAATCACACCGGCTGGGGCTCAGTGCTTCAGGAAAACCGCCCGCAGTGGTTTTTACGCCACCCGGACGGCCGTTTCGCCAGTCCCGGCGCATGGAGCGTCACTTGGGAAGATCTCGTCGAGCTGAAACACGAAAATGTGCAGCTGTGGGACGAGTTGGCGGAAATGTTTTTGACCTGGTGCCGTCGTGGCGTGGATGGCTTCCGGTGCGATGCCGGTTACAAAGTACCGGTAGCGACGTGGCAGTATATTGTTGCCCGCGTTCAGCAGGAATATCCGGAGACCATCTTTTTGCTGGAAGGGCTGGGCGGCGCCTGGGAAGCAACCGAGGCGCTGCTGACCGAAGGTGGAATGCAGTGGGCCTATTCGGAGTTATTCCAAAACTATTCTGCTCACCAGGTTGCCGGCTATCTCGACCACAGCATGAAGCAAACCGGACGGACTGGTTTGTTAGTACATTATAGTGAGACACACGATAATGAGCGCTTGGCGAGCAAAGGACGAACCTGGTCCTTGCTTCGGAACCGTCTTTGCGGATTGACGAGTGTCAGCGGCGGTTTCGGTTATACCTGCGGCGTGGAATGGCTGGCACTGGAGAAAATCCTCGTCCATGGGTGTACCGGGTTGGCCTGGGGTGCCAGTGAGAACCTAGTGACTGAATTAGGCGGACTCGCTCGGTTGTTGGCCGAACACCCTTGCTTTTTTGATGGCGCGCGACTCCTGCGGCTCAGCCCGATGAGCTCGCCCGTTTACGCCTTGTGGCGTGAATCGGAAGATGAGCTGGATGCCGTGTTAGTGCTGATCAATACTGATGTCGAACACGGCCATAGCCTGGACATAGAGTTGCCAAACAGTCCCGTCGCCGTGTCATCCAAACGGGGTGAGGGCCTGACCAATTGGGTCGATTTATTAGGCCAGGCCTTGCCCGAATTGCGGAGGCGTACCGAAATGAAATGGTTTTGCAGCCTTGATCCCGGTGCGGTGTTTTGTCTGTCCGCGGCGCCGGCACCAAAAGGATTGCACGGCGAGGAATACCGGCGCGCGCGGGCGCGGGCTGCGTGGGGACTATGGGCTCGAAGCAGCATTACACCCGTCGAAGCAATCGGTAAATTTGACTGGAGAGCAACCGCCGGAGAAGTCGACCAATCGCCGGTGAGGTTTCTCGCCCGGACTCTCGAAACAGACCTAGGTCCCGCAACCGACGCGCCGAGACCGGCTGATTTCCACGCAGGCCTTCGGGTGGTGAAATGGGCGCCGGTTGATGCGTGCCGCGTGACCTTGGTGCCGCCGACACATTGGCTGTTGGTGCAGGATACGGTGCCATTTCGCGCCTTGTTGAGCTTCGCCGACGGCAGCGCGTCCCGCCATGTCGAATCCATTGCTGCCAGCGGCTGCCATGTCGCTGGTTTTGCACCCCGGCAAACCGCTACGGATGCCAGGCTGATGCTCGAGCGGTACACAGAAAAGGACCAACACGTCGACGCCGGGATTCGTTTTCTATCGACGGAGCCGGATTTTGTGCCCGCCTCAACACGCGCAACGGATCTGGTGCTGCTCACGAATGGTCGAGGCGCAATGGCACGATTGCGCGTCGATTTGGGCCGCGTGCAGTCGAAATACGATTGTGTGTTAGGCGCGAACCTGCATCCAACACTGCCTGTGGACCGCCACGTTTTTGCGAAACGAATTCGTGTGTGGGTTAATGCGGACGGCTTTATTTCGCCGCTCGACTTTCGGACCTTGGCTCGATTCGAAGCCGGACCGCCAGCTATTTGGCATTACGTCGCCCCGGCGGGCGACGGTCGAATGGTAGAGATTCGAATTTGCGCGGGTATGTTGCCCGGGCATAACACCACGTTATTTCATTTCAGCAGCCCCACAGCAGAGATGGCCAGCGGCAAACAGCTTCCTGGCGAAGCGGATGTCAGGCTGACGGTGCGTGTGGATATCGAGGACCGCAACTTTCATTGGGAAACCAAGCGCAATGGAGGCACGGAGCACCATTTCGCTTCTCACATCCGGCCGCTGAGCAAAGCTTGCGGTTTCGCATTTGCTCCGTCGCACGATCGGCATCTGCGGATTTACGCCGATCGAGGGATATACCATCCGCAGCCCGAATGGAGCGAGAATCTCCCGCATCCAGTCGAAGAAAGCCGGGGCCAAACCGGCTCCGGCGACGCCTACAGCCCTGGGTGGTTCGAGTTGCCATTGCCCAAAGGCAGCAATGCCCTGCTGGTGATAACGGCGGAACCGACGGATCCAAAGCTCGAAGAACTCGAATGCTTCCGCAACTCATTTACGAATGCCGGAGACTTGAGATTGGGTCAAATGCAAGGCACTGGTGGAGCGAAGCCGCGCGCCGAAGTGTATTTTGAGGAGCAACTCCGGCGAGCGATACAGGCGTTCGTCGTCCGGCGTGGCGAAGGCAAAACGGTGATTGCAGGGTATCCCTGGTTCCTGGATTGGGGACGCGACACGTTTATTTGCGCTCGCGGGTTGCTGGCTGCAGGTTTGGCGAATGAAGTCAAACAATTGCTGATCACGTTTGCCAGGTTCGAACAAAACGGCACGTTGCCGAACACGATCTTTGGCGAAGATGCCGGCAATCGGGATACCTCGGACGCACCCCTCTGGTTCGGATTGGTTTGTGAGGAGCTTGCCGAGCATTGTCGTCTCGAAGGCTCTGAAGCCGCCGTGCGCGAGCTTTACCAAACGCGCGTGGACAGCGCGGGACGCACTCTGCTGCAGGTCCTCGAGAACATCGTGTTGAATTATGTTCGCGGCACACCTAACGGAATTCGCATGGATAGCAGTTCCGCACTTATCTGGAGTCCAGGTCATTTCACCTGGATGGACACCAATTATCCTGCCGGTACGCCGCGCGAGGGTTATCCGGTGGAAATACAGGCGCTCTGGATTCGCTTGCTCAAGCAGTTGGAGCGGTTGGATGGACATTCGGCGACAACAGCTAACGAGGCTTTGTCGCAGCGGGCAATGGCTTCACTCGATCAATACTTTTGGCGGGAAGGGCAGGGGTACTATGCGGACGTGCTCCTGGCTAAATCAGGTCAATCGGCTGCCAATGCAACGGTTGATGATGCGTTGCGCAGCAATTACTTGTTCGTAGTCAGTCTGGGACTTTCGAGCCCTGAGCGGGCGCGAGCTTGCATCTACCCGGCGCTGCGCCACCTGGTGGTACCTGGGGCGCTCCGAACGCTGGCGCCGTTGCCTGTGTCTGTCCTACTGCCGATTCACAGTGCTGACGGGCGTCCTTTATCCAATCCCAAAGAACCTTACTGGGGGCGGTATGAAGGCGATGAAGATACCCGACGCAAGCCGGCATATCATAACGGCACGGCTTGGACCTGGACTTTTCCGACTTTCTGCGAGGCCCTGGCTCGCGCATGGGACTTCTCGCCCGAAGCGGTGGCCACCGCACGAGCGTACTTGGGCAGCATGGCACGCTTGATGGGTGAAGGCTGCCTTGGTCAGTTCCCGGAAATCGTGGATGGCGACGCGCCGCATACACCTCGCGGCTGCGATGCCCAGGCGTGGGCAGCGACGGAGGCCCTCCGAGTTTGGCGATTGCTCGCACGGGGCAGGTGATGCCCCTTGTATCCCTGAGTAGAAAGAAACGGCGCGCTGGGTGCAGCGCGCCGTGTTGTTGTGCGAGGAGTTCGGGAAAACTCGTTATTGACCAACGCTCACGCGGTAGTAACGAGTGCTACCACCGTTGGTGTCATGAAATTCCATCGTGCCGCCGGTGCCAATGTTAGTCGCAATAGCGGTCCAACCGCCGAACAGGCTCGAGGAGCGTTGAATCACATACTGTTTGCCGGCAACGCTGGGCCACCGCACAACACAATCCTGAGCGGAGGTAGCGTCGGTGCGCGTCGTCGAGGACGTCAACACCGAGGCCCGATCCGTCGGGTCAGTGCCCGCGATGTATTCCTGGGCGTTATTCATTCCATCACCGTCGGCGTCAGCCGAGGCCTGGGAAAGGATGTTATAGACGGTCCCGAAGTAGCGTAGACGCCACGAATCCGGGATGCTGTCGCCATAGATCGAGCTGGAACGGTCTGACAATAGGATCAGACCGGTCGTAGTTTGTTTCGGGAATGGCGCAATGCCGTTGGGCGAAGCCGAAGCGTGATCGAAATGGATCGCGTAAGCGGCGCTTGCGGGAGCGCCCGCCGGTACCTGAACGGTCAACGTGCCTAGCACGGCATTGCCAGTCAGTCCTGCAATGCTGTTGTTGAGCCAGGTCGCGGCATAATTGCCATTGCCGGTGCTGGTCACGATGGAAGGAGCACCCAGCGCGCTATTCGGAGTGAAGCTAACGGGTGCCGTAAGGGCAGGCGAACCGTCGAGCGGTTGGACGGTCAATCCGAGCATCAACACGCGCAGCGGATAGCTGCCGAACACGGCGGCGGTAACGGGGATTTGGACCGTCTGACCAGCCGAAGCACGGATATCGCCGCTAGCGAAATTGACCGAA
>CAZUVM010000001.1:0-7347 GCA_964623885.1 uncultured Verrucomicrobiota bacterium | reverse complement strand
TATGGTTTTGCTGCTGGTCGCCACGCTTGTCCCAGGTTTCTCAAGGAGCGGCATCAGTTCGAACGCCATGCAATGCTTGAACAACAATCGCCGATTGTGCATGGCCTGGCGGATGTACGCCGACGACAGCGTCGATCGGGTAACTTACGCAAGCAGCATTTACCCGGCGCCCAGCACGTCTAATTTCCCCGACCAATACGCCTGGACCGGCGCTCACATGGATCTCAACCCTAATAACCGTGGCAATTGGGACCCCACGTTTGATATGATGCTGCGCCCACTTTGGCCCTATGCCAGAGACCAGACGGCTTACAAATGCCCTTCCGACCGCTCGACTGTACCAACGGCTTCAGGTGTGAAGCCGCGGATTATCACCATGTCGATGAATCTTTACGTTGGCGGATTTGCGCCAGTCCCCGGCACTGATCCTCTGCCGGACGGCACCGATGGCCATTGGCCATTTGCGGATCCGTACCGAATTTACCATAAGATAGGAGACTTTGGCGGGGCCGGCGGCCGGCCAGACCAGATTTTTGTGTTCGTAGATGAACGGGACGACCTGGTGAACTGGGGAAACTACATGGCCGACATGACGGGTTATTCCCCGGCTAATCCAGCGGGCTGGGGATTTAGCGGTGACATGCCGGGCATGTATCACGACCGTGCGGCGAGCTTCTCGTTCGTCGACGGCCATGGTGAAATTAAACACTGGACCGACCCGCGAACCACGCCGCCGTACGGGACGGCGCTCGGGAGTCCAGGCGCGAGCCCCAATAATCCCGATGTTTATTGGATTCAGGACCACTCGACGCGGCTGAAATGACTAATTAGCTCGTAACGCCTAACTCATAGCGCCAACTGGCGGTCGGGACGCTTACTATTTACTTCCCGGCTTTACTACAGGTATTCCGATGAGGTCCCGGGGGAGCTTGTCGGGTTCGAAAGCTTCGACATGCAAGGCTAACAAACTAAAGGCCGGCACACCGAAATTCACACCGCCGTCGGAGCGGTCTACCGCCATCGCCACGCCAACGACCTCGCCTCCGTGCGCGCGTACGATGTCGATGCTCTCCTGAACCCGGCCGCCTTTGGTTATAACGTCTTCGACGATGAGAATTTTTTCACCCTGGGAAATTTTAAAGCCGCGGCGCAAGGCCAGTTTACCTTCCTCCTTTTCCACAAAAATAAATCGGACTCCGAGTTGCCGGGCCACTTCCTGGCCCAGGACAAGCCCGCCCATGGCAGGTGATAAGACGGTTACAGGGCCCAATGAACGGACTTTCCGCGCGAGTTCGCCGCCGAGTTTTTCTACGGTGGGCATGAATTGCAGAGCCAACGCGCATTGGAAATAGCGGCGGCTGTGCAAGCCGCTGCGCAGGACGAAATGCCCTTCCAGCAAGGCGCCGGTATCGCGAAAGACTTGCAGAATGTCACTCTCGGTCATCGGCGAAGGTTAGGTGGCCTGGCCGGGAGTGACAAGCGGTGTATAACGGAGCGCGGCGAGTCCATTGCTCGATGCATGGTCTGAAGGCGCCGGCGAACTTTCACCTCCCAATGCGCTACATCAGAATCTCGTAAGGTTGAACTAGTATTAGGCCGATGTAGCGTAATGTTATACTCATACCACATGATTCAATTCGGACGCGTTTGCGAAATCGTGCGCTACCCCCACCGTTACCCTACCACGAGCTTGTGCTTATAAGATTAAACGCGTCAATTGCAGTGGGGTTGCTCAGCCTCGTCGCGATTTCCGGCTGTTCACGAAAACCGGCGAAGAAGCCGGACGCCAGCGTTAAGACCGAACTTTCGGAGACGGCACATGCCAATCAGAGCGCGGACACAGAGGAAGCAAAAGCAAAGGAAGCGGCCATGGCGATGGACCTTGGATGCGAGACTTTATTAAAGGGCTATCCGGGGGTTCCGCCTGATGCCCGCGATTGGGCCAGGCGCAACCGAACAACTTTTTCGGGAGGTGTCACACTGCAGGCCCTCGTCACCAGCCTGTCGGATGCCGGGGCGCAAGCGATCGTCGTCTTTACCAACGTGCCGTCGTGCGACTATCTTATCATTTTAACCCTTCCCTCCGACCCGGCAGCACGCCAGAAAGTGTTCACGAGCGATGCGCGCCTGCGGGAGGTTAGCGGCTTGGAGCCGACAAAGGACTACGGCCAGAAATACCTGGGCTATCCTTTCCGAAGGAAACCCTGAGCGGCCTATCGCCCTTAATTAAGAGCGCTTGGTGACAAGGGCTTCTTGCCATAAAAGGGCCGGCGCGCAAACCCCCTTGCGCGCCGGCCGCTCGAACGCTTCTCCCTCAACCTAAATCATCGTTCATGCTTTCCTGGAATACGTTTGGCCAGAACCTTCTTGCAAAAAAAAATTAGAATTCTTTAGGCGAGACTCAGACCTCCTGAATGGTAGCGCGGATTGTCCCAACCCGCAGTCCCGGAAGCCTGAAAGCCAGTCTGAAAGCCGGGTCGGAGACTCGGCAGCACGTGCGGGCACAAGAGTTAACTTGTATCCAGATTAACGGGAATTCGCGTTGGATTAGCGGTTAAATCAGGGTGTGAAGCCGTTCGATTAGCGGTCCAAAATCAGGGCCCCGTCGGTGTCACAAAGGCTGTGGCATGGCCATCCATATAGACTACGTTCTTGCCGGACTTGGGCGCCCGCGGGTGGAAATCGTCGTAATCCAGGAAGAGCGGAGTGGATTCGGCAGCCCTCGTTATATTTCCGTTGGTCTGCAAAATGGTAACGCCGTTGGAGATGATCACAGCGGCAAATCGATTGTTCTCGCCAAAATCGATGCGATGTCCGTTGAGACCGGCGTTCCATTGATAGCTGGAACCTTCAGCCTCATAGAACCAGTCGTTGTCCGCCGGACATTTAAATACCGGTGCGCTGACGTTTGTGCCGGCCACTTTGGTCACGTAAGGCGCCAGAACGTCGTTAATGCGCGGCAGCGGATGCTGTGGATCCGTGGGATTGCTTGGGAGCAATTCCGCTGCCGGCAACCGGCCGGCGTTGTCGTCCGCGTAAAGCCGTGCTGCCACTCCGAGTTGCCTCAGCTGGTTCACGCAGGAGATATTGCGCGCTTTGCCTTTTGTCCGGCTCAACACCGGCAACAACAGTGCGGCAAGAATAACAATAATGCCCATGACGACCAGCAACTCGATTAGGCTGAACGCTCTTGCACGCATTCTCTGCAAAACGGATGGCACTCGGACTGAACTCATTGTGACGTCGGGTTGTTGCGTTTTTGCTTCAGTGCTTCCACGGCGCGCTGGTGAGCCGCGCGGTCTTCCGGCGTCAGATTGAACCGCTGGTTTTGCATCTGGCCAACGATGACTTCTGGACCGCCGGCGAGCGCTCCTGGAGGTGGACCGGGGGGAGCGTACATCTTCTCCATACCGGTATGGACGAGCTTGATGCCCGCGCCTTCCAGCGGCGATTTGCGCAAAGTATAAATCGTCGTCCAATGCGCGTGAGCTTGTTTGGCGAGTCGAGCGGCAGTATCCGCATTTGCCGGCATGGGCGCTGAAACCTGCAGTTTCGAAGCCAGGGGCACTTCCGCCAGTAGTCGCTCAGGCGCGAGCACGCCGTCGGCAACCCCATCTTGCATCGATTGGCGAATCCCTTCAAAAGCCGCGTCAAACGGACGCGGCCCGGGACTGCCGGCTTCGCTGGCTTGCGCCATTGCCGCTTTTTCAGTCGCCAGCTTGGCTGATGCTTCCGGGCCCAACACGACTACCATGCCGACATGATTGGCGTTATCGCCTTCGCGCATCCTCATAAAAGCTCGGGACCGGCCGTGGGGATCGGAGCTCGTCATGCTGATGCTTGGATGCAGTTCCCGGCTGCTCAGATTGGTCCAGCCGCCGGTCTGTAGCTCAGAAGCGTCACGCAACAAACCCATCAATTGCTTCAAATTTTGCTCGGAGCCGTAAACCGCGTAATCGATCGTCCAATAAGCCCCGGCCTTGACCGCAATCTGGTCGAGCGCTTCCTCGAAAGAGAGATTCTTGAGGTCAACATTGGCAGGCAGATTAAGGCGTTTGTCCCAAACGATGTGCTTTCCGTTCTGCCGTTCGAGATTCCCAATCGTGTCGTCGAGTTGTTCACCGCCCGACTGGAACACCGCCGTCACCGTTGCGGCTGCTACCAGCAACACACCTGCTCCACACGCCAGGGCCGTTTTGGCTTTGGCCCAGGCGATGAGCTTGAGCGTAGCCTTGGCGAGCGTTAGCGTGGAGGCCGCCCCGGCGCCGCTCTTGGCAAGGGCGGCTGCCGCGATGCTCGAGGTCAATCCACTGGGCGCGGCTTGCGCGCCATAGGCCGACAAGGCCGCCAACAATGCCATTGCAGGCACTGCCACGCCGCGCCTGACAAAGAAGATTCTGAGCTTTTCCAAGGCGCGCGAGAGGCGCTTCTTGGCAGAGTCTTCGCTGATGCCCAGCATTTGGGCAACCTGTTTGTGACTCTTATTACCAAAGAACCGGCTCAGCACCACCTCGCGGTCGGTGCCGGGAAGTCGGTCGAGTGCATCGTTGAGGTGGGGAGAGATTTGTTCCCAGACGGATTCGGCTTCATTGAATTGGAGGCTGATTTCCATATTCATTGCTTCCTGTTCATAACGACGGCGACAGTTTTCATGGCGAATCCAGTTTAAGACGGCAAAACGTGTCGCGCGGAACAGCCAGCCATACAGGAGGGTTTGCCTGGGAATCCTGCCTGCCTTTTGCGCCAGCGCGATGAACACCGCCTGAGTGACCTCCTCGGCGGCTTCAGGGTCGCGAGCCTGCCGCAAGGCGGTATGATATACCATGCCGGCGTATCGTTCCACCAGAGTGCAAAACGCCTCTTCGGAGTTGCGCGTCGCGTATTCGTTAAGCAGTTGCCAGTCGTCCATAGCTGCAAGGCCCGTTCACTATTAAACACCGGCCCGACTCTAAAGGTGACAGGAATCTGCTATGCCGCGCGATCAAAAAAGCCCGCTAGCGTTAGCCGCAAGGTCGGACCGCGGCTGTGTCGAAGACCAGCCGCAGCGGGCGAATGGCGGTTTAACGGCTTGGTTTTAAGGTTTGCTGCGGCGGGTCGAAGACGACACAGCCGCGGTCCTGAGATGCGCCTGGGGTCGCAAAGCCGGGCGAAACCGTTTGAATATTGCGGACTCCAGCCTACGCGTCCTCACATGTTGCGTTTCAATCCGAGGATTCACTTTGTCCAACATCGCCCTGGGCTTCTGCTCGCGCTGTTGTCGTACCTGGTGCCTTCGAGTCTTGCCCTCGCCGCTCGCTCCTACACCAACCCGGTCTACGCCGGCTCGATGCCCGATCCGTCGGTTATCCGATACCAGGCCACTTACTACGCTTTTGGGACGACTGGGAGCGAGCGCCTGCCGGATGGCCGCATCTTTACCTTGTTGCAGTCCACGAACCTGGTCGACTGGGAGAAACTCGGCGGCGCACTGGTTCCTCCATCACCGAATCCCCGCGTCCAATACTGGGCGCCGGAAATCAGCGTCAATGAAGGCAAATTCTATCTGTATTACGCGATGGGCGGGCTGGAACCTGAGAAGTTCGCGTTGCGGGTCGCGACAAGCGGCCGTCCCGAAGGCCCTTTCGTTGATAATGGCCAACCGCTGGTCGATTGCGAATCGAACCGCTTCACCATCGACCCATTCCCATTCCGCGACGACGATGGTCAGTGGTATTTTTTCTATGCGCGCAACTTCACCAATTGCGCTCCCGGCGAACACCCGGGCACGGCGCTGATGGTAGATCGGTTGGTGGACATGACCCGATTGGCCGGTGACTGTCACCCCGTCGTACGAGCGCGCTATGACTGGACACTTTATCAGGCGCATCGCCGCATGGATGTTTATAACGCCACTTTCGATTGGCACACTATCGAAGGGCCGTGCGTCCTGAAACACGACGGCCGATATTATTGCCTCTACAGCGGCGCCAATTATCAGACTACACGCTACGGGGTAGATTACGTCGATGCCGCCAACCCGCTCGGCCCCTACACCGACCAGGCTGACCATCCGCGCGTATTGCGGAGTGTAACCGGACACGTGCGCGGCCCGGGACACCACTCGCTCGTGCCCGGGCCGGATGGGCATTCGGAATACATAGTTTACCATGCCTGGGACCCGGAAATGAAGGTACGGCAGATGTGTGTGGATAAACTGGTTTGGACACCAGAAGGGCCGCGCTGCCTTGGGCCAACCTACACCCCGCAGCCGATGCCTTAGCGCTTGCTTTCCCTCGGCACATACATATCCTGCACACTCGCTTTAACACGCATTTTGCAGGAAGCAGTTGAAAAAACAGAGCAGTAGATTTTCGCGTCGTCGATTTCTGACGTTTGGTTCGGTTGGTTTGGCAGGGGTATGGGCGGGATGTTCCAACAGTATGGGCGCGCGGGCGGTACGTGAACTGGTATCCGAAACCCACCGACGCGTTCTCAAACCGCGCTTTAAACCAGTTCCTGAGACCTGGGATTCCAATGCAATCACCGCTGCCTGGTTGGGACATTCGACTGTCCTGCTCAATTTTTACGGGCTTACCGTTCTGACTGATCCGGTACTCTTGCGCCGCGTGGGCGCAAATACCTGTTTCGGCACGATAGGGGCCAAACGTCTTATTGCTCCTGCTCTCCGGCCCCGGCAGCTGCCTCCGATTGACCTGGTATTGCTCTCGCATGCGCACATGGACCACCTGGATTGCGCTACATTGTGCGCATTACCGGGGAGTCCGCGAGCGGTTACCGCCAGGGACACTTCCGATCTATTGGCCGGCACGCGCTTGCAGGAGCCGCATACCCTCGGCTGGGGCGATAAGACCCGCGTACGCACGCCCCGCGGCGACGTGCAAATCGAGGCATTCCAAGTAAAACATTGGGGGGCGCGTTGGAAGTATGATAAATATCGGGGTTACAACGGTTACGTGCTCACGCGCGAAGGCAAACGGCTCATTTTCGGTGGCGACACTGCCTGGGCCGAATCATTTCGTGCCTTGCGTTCTCACGGTCCATACGAGCTGGCCATCATGCCCATCGGGGCATATCAGCCGTGGGTTTGCTCTCATTGCACGCCGGAGCAGGCTGTGCGCATGGCTAACGATGCCGGTGCGGCGCACGTGTTGCCCATTCATTTCAAGACCTTTCCTTTGGGACGGGAAGGCAGCGTCGAGCCCTTGGAGCGGCTGCAGGCTTGCCTTGAGCCTGAGCGGATCGGCTGGCGGGAAGTGGGCCAGACGTTCAGGCTTTCTTAGTTCAATCACCTTACGGTTTCATACCGGTGCTGGTGCAGGTCGCCCAGGAACGATTCGACCCAAAGCT